>CABUCQ010000033.1 GCA_902490095.1 uncultured Collinsella sp. | reverse complement strand
CTTCTGGTCATGCCGCCGAAGTTGAAAGGCAGATTGCCGCTCTGGCGGGCTTGCAGCGTCGACCGATCCGCCGTTCGTTAGAACGGCGGAACCAACCCTACATCACCATAACGTAGCGCGATCCCACGTAGTACTGCTTACCCATCAAAACCGGCTCGTCATCGGGACCGGTAAAGCCGGCACGCAGGTTGAGCAGCGGATCGTGCGGAGCAATGCCCAGCTCGGCCGCCTGCTCGGCGTTAGCTCGAACGGCCTCGACCGTACGGTAGCCAACCGAGACAATCGGGATTCCGCCAACACGCTCGACCTCGGCAAAAATAGACTTGTCCTCAAGATCGGCCGTCAACAGCTCGCGGTAGGCATCAAACGGCACAAAGATGTTCTCCTCAAAGATGGGCTCGCCGTCGGCCGTACGCACGCGCTTGATATGCAGCAGCAGCGCATCCTTCTGCAGGCCAAAGAACTCCATCTCGTTTTGGCGCGCCGGAACGATCTGGCGATCGATCACGTGCGCACCGGCCTTCATGCCGTTGCCGGCACACAGCGCGGTAAACGTCTGCAGCGTCGAGGCGTGAAACTGGCGATTGATGTGCGGCGTGGAGACAAAGGTGCCGCGGCCCTGCTGCTTAACCAGGTAGCCATCGGAGCACAGCTCCTCGACGGCGCGGCGCACCGTAATGCGGCTCACGTCGTACTGCTCGGCTAGCTCAAGCTCGGACGGAATACGCTCCTTGGGTGCATAAACACCTTTCTCGATCGCATCCTTGATTTCGTCGTAAATCTGCTGGTAAAGCGGTGCATTTTTGGGCGCAGGCATATCTAATCACTCTTATCGAAATATCGAAATAACTAATACGTATATAACGTCTAGTTTCATATTACCTCATAATGATAAAACGATACACCCTCCCTACCAAAAAGCGACAGCTTCATTTTGGTAGGTTTTATCTGGGCAAACGAGAGCCTCTCGAAAGCAACGGGGCTTTCGGGGGGCTCGTTCGGATGGGTTGCGCAGGACCGGCAAAATGCCAATACTCTACTTGCCGTCGTCCTGCTGCAGGCTGTCCTGTTCGCTGAGGCGCGCCTGCCTGCTGGCCATGCGTGCGGGCTTGTCGGGATCGGGAACGGCCGTGGGCATGGGCTCGTCGACATGACCACCCCACCAGCCGCCCACAAAGTTGAGCGTGTGGAACACGTTGATCACGGCGCCGGGATCAACGTCGCACACCAGCTTGATAATGTCCTGACTCTCGTAGGTCGAGACAACGGTGTTCAGCAGGTACATCTTTTCGCGGCTATATCCGCCGACGACCTCGGCGCAGCTAATGCCGTGCTGAAAATGGTTTACGTAGGCAGTCATGACCTCGTCTGCCTTACGCGTCGTGATCTGCAGCGTCACGCGATCGTAGCGACGATAGAAACTGTCGATAGTCTTGGTCGAAATAAACTGGAACACGATGGAATACGCCGCCTTGTCCCAGCCAAACATAAAGCCAAAGATCGCCAGGATAAAGCAGTTGAAACCAAAGATGACGCCCCAGATGGTCTTGCCCGTGTGGTTGGAAACCCACAGCGCGATAAAGTCGGTGCCGCCGGTGGATGCGCCGGATTTAAGCGCGATGGCAGCGCCCAGACCCGAGACCACGCCGCCAAAAATGATGAGCATGATCTTGTCGCCCAAAAACGGCGCGAAGTGAAAGACGTTGAGGAACAGCGATGAGAGCACGACCTGCATCATCGAGAAGATGACGAAGCGCTTGCTAATGCCGCTCCAACATAGGAGCGCCACGGGGATGTTGAGCGCGAGCATGCCGAGCGAGATGTCGATATGAACGCCACCCAGCGAGGTAACGCGATCGAGTAGGACCGCGACGCCGGTAAGACCGCTCGGAAGCAGGTCGGCGGGCTGAATGAACGCCTGGATCAGAAATGTCTGGAGAACGGCGGAAATGGTGACCGCCACAGCGGTAATGGCACGGCGGACGATGGTGAGGCGGCCGAGCACGAGCACGCGGTCCGTGAGCTGATCGATGGCGTTCGCCACGCAGGCTCCTTTCGAAGGCAGATGTAGTTGTGGGGTATGTCCGCGATTGTAGCATGGAGCGTGCGGGGGCGCTTCAATTCACCCTCTCTCGACAACCAAAGCGGGACCAGCAACCCCACGACCAAAGGCCCAAATTACAAGTGAGTAGACTTTACGCGACCTGCAGAGCACACCCAAAACCGCCACCCCTGTGACCTGCGGTTTTACAAAGGAAGATATGCATTGTGCTCGGCCTGCGCCAAAAAGTCTACTCACTTAGTCCGAATCGAAGCCAAACGGATCAAAATCGAAACCAAATTGAGCCAGTCCACCGCAAAAAACGTTTGAACCCGTGCTTCTCGCGGCGGATTGACACTACAAAGCGGCCAAAATGTCGGTCAGATTATCAATAACGGCATCGGCTCGCGATTGATCGAGGTTGACACCCTCGTGCGGACGCAGCGCCAGGACGCGGGCGCCGGAGCGCTTACCAGCCTCGATGCCCAAAGGCGAATCCTCGATAACCAGGCACTCGGCAGGCTCCACCCCCAGTGCCTCCATGGCACGCAGGTAGATCTCGGGGTCGGGCTTAAACGCACTGCACTCGTGACCGCTGATGGTGTAGTCCAGCACGTCGGGGATACCGGCAATCTCCACCAGCTCGTCGATCAACTCGCGATAGGACGAGCTCGCGATGGCACACTTCACGCCGCGCTCGTGCAGTGCGCGCATCACCGGCTCCGTCTGCTCGTTGAGCAGCTCGGCATACGGAACGGGATGGTCCGGGCTATAGACCTGCTTGTACTCCACGCGCAGACGCTCGCGCAGCTCAACATCGTCGGGCACCAGCGCCTCCCAAATGGCCGGCTCGTTAGACCCCGAAAGATCGGGGATCTCGTCAAAGTGGAACCCCTTCTCCTCCATAAACGCCACGCGACGACGGTTGTAGAACCACTCGGTATCGACCAGCACGCCGTCCATGTCAAACAGCACTGCTTTGATCATACGCATCTCCTCCCACCTGCCAAAAAGGGACAGGTTTATTTTGGTAGGTTTTATCTGGGGTTTTGTGGCGCGACGGATACGCCCTCCCCAGAGCAAAAAAGGGGACGGGGCGCAAACCCCATCCCCTCTCAATCAACCCGTAAGGTCTACTTACTTGTGATTAGTAGGAAAGCTTCCACATGTAGCGACGCATGGTCAGCGGGTGCTGACGGGCCTCGGCGATCTGGTTGCCGTACTCGCGCATAACGGCGAGGTGCAGAAGCGGGTTGAAGTAGGTGACGACGCTCGCGGGCACGGCGTCGGCCAGGCCGTAGTCCTTGGAGTCGATCAGAGCGACCTTGGCGCCCATGCGCTCAAGGAAGGTGAGGGCGCGGGCGTCCATCGGACGGGTGGCGCCATCGGACATGAAGAAGACGTAGGGCTTACCCTCGGTGGAAACCTCGAACGGGCCGTGGAAGTACTCGCCGGTGTTGTAGGCGGCGGCGTCGATCCACTGCATCTCGGTGAACAGGAAGGCGGCGTGAGAATAAGCCATCTTCTCGGAGGCACCGGAAGCCATGAAGTAGATCATCTTGTCGTCCTTGAAGTCCTCGGCGAACTTCTTGGCGAGCTTCTTGCAGTGCTGAGCGGCGTTCTCGCAGAGATCGAAGATGTTGGTGAGGCCGGTGATCATGTCCTCGTAGTGGTCATAACCCTCGGTCTGCTGAAGGATCTCGAGAGCAAGAGCGATGGCGTAGCCGGGCTTCTCGCACTTGGCAGCGTAGTTGGCGTGGAAGCCGTGGACGATGACGTGGTCGGCGTCGACGGTCAGAGCGGAGCCAGCCTTGTTGGTGAGGGAGACGACCGGGCAGTTGTGCTTCTTGGCGGTCTTGTTGGCCTCGACGGTCTCGGGCGTGGAGCCACCGAGGGAGCAGGTGATCACGAAGGTGTGCTCGTTGACCCAGGAAGGCGTGTCGTAGTTGAACTCGTTAGCGGTGAAGATCTGAACGTTCAGCTTGTCCGTGTTGTTGGCCAGGAAGTACTTGGCGGGGTACAGGTCGGACATGGAAGCACCGCAGCCGACGAAGGCGACACTGTGGATCTCGTGGTTGGACAGGACGTCAGCGACGATCTGCTTAGGGAGGTTAAGGTCGATCTCGTACATCTGACACATTCCTTTCGATTTTTGCGGCGCCACATTGCCGGGCGCTCGCAGGGTTACCGTGGTTTGGACCGAGTCGCCGGTCCGTTGAGGATGCGACAATGGGACAGTCCCATTGTCGCATTTTGGGGATGGAAGCCTGCCTGGGGTATGGGATGCCAGGCAGGCCCCCGGGGGAAAGCGGTTAGGCGCTTGGTCGCGACTAGGCCAGAATGCCGGCCGCGGAGAGGGCGATGCCGCCCACGATGGCGATCACGAGAAGCCAACCGGTGTTGACGTTCTTCTTGATGAGCCAGTACATAAGGCCGGTGAGGCCAAGGGAGATCATCTGGGGCATCATGCCGTCCAGGATGTCCTGGATAACGACGGTGCCCTCAGCGAACTGCAGCGGGGTGGTGGCGCCGATCAGCGTGGCGATCATGCCGCCCACGGACATAAGACCCACGATGCCGCAGACATACATGAGCTTCTCCATGAGGTCGCCGCCCTGAAGCTTGCTCAGGTACTCGTGGCCGCCCTGATAGCCCATCTTGGCGGCGAACCAAGTAATCAGCACAGAGGGGACGATGGAGATGAGCATGGCCAGGATCGGGCCCATGATGGAGCCCTGCTGAGCCAGCTGAACGCCCAGGCCAAAGGCGATAACGCGGATGGTGCCCTGGAAGAAGGAGTCACCGATGCCGGAAAGCGGACCCATGAGGGAGGTCTTGACCGCGTTGATCGAATCGGGATCGAAGTTCTCGGGATCCTTGGCGTACTCCTCCTCCATGGAGGCGGCGAGACCCAGGATGAAAGCGCTCGTCTGCGGGGTGCAGTTGTAGAACGCCATGTGACGGTGGTAAGCCTCTTTCTTAGCAGCGAGCTGCTTGGGGTCGGACTCATCCGGATAGAGGCGATCGAGCGTGGGAACCATGCCGTAGAGGAAGCCCATGTTCATCTGACGCTCGTAGTTCCAAGAGGCCTGGATGGCCCAGGAGCGCCAGAAGAACTGGCTGACCTTCTTGTTCAGGGACACGTCCTTGGTTGCGGTTGCCATAGTGTGTTCCTCCTTAGTCTTCGTCGTCTTCGAGCGGATCGTAGTCGGAATCGACACCGGCGGCTGCATGGGAACCGTTGAACTTGAAGCCCATGAAGACGACAGCCAGGCACACACCGATCAGAGCGACCGCGATGACGGACAGGTTGAGGTAAGCGGCGAGCAGGAAACCGATGAACAGGAACGGAGTCATACCCTTCTTGATCATCATGGTGAGCAGCAGGGCCAAGCCGTAGGCGGTCATGATCTTGGTCGAAACGTTAAGACCAGTGGACAGCCACTCGGGAACCATGTTGACGATGGCCTGAACCAGGTCGGTGCCAACAAAAACGGCGAGGAAGATCGGCAGGAAGTACATGACGGCGTACAGACCGGAGCCGGCGCAGATGTGCATACGGTAGGCGGTCTTGAACTTTCCGTTATCGATCGCGCTATCTGCCACATGGGTGAGGGCGGCGATGATGGAACGGAACACGATGCCGAGAAGCTGACCCAGGACGGCGACCGGGATGGCGATCGTCATGGCGGTCTCGGCGGAAGCATCGGTCAGGCACGCAAAGGCAGCGGCCACGATGCCGCCCAGGACCATATCGGGCGGAACGGCGGCGCCGACCTGCACCAGGCCCATGGACACGAGCTCGACGGCGGCACCGACGGCAAGGCCGGTGGGCACATCGCCCAGCAGCAGACCGACGAGCGTAGCGCCAACGAGGGGCTGCTCGAAGTTAAGACGACCGAGCAGGCGGGAGTCCCACATGCAGAACACGCCGACGAGGCCGACGAGCACCGCACTGATGAACGTATTCATACCCTTCTCCTTTCAGTCAGGCAAAAGCCTGGTTGATTACAGCTTGGCGTCGATGTCGACGCTCTGATACGTAGGGGTCTGCTGAACATAGAGCTTGATGCCCATGTCGAGCAGCTGATTGACGTCGGCCTTCTGGGTGGCGTCGAGAAAGACGGAGCTGTCCTTGCCGCCGACCTGATCGGCACCGTCGTGGTTGGCGGTGGCGCCCAGGTTGATGGCGTCGAGCTTGTAGCCCTGGCAGAACTGCAGCATCTCGGCAGTGTTGCCAAAGACGAACATGACGCGCTCGCCGAGGGTGTTGAGCTTGTCCATCTTGGCGAGGGCACGCTCGACGGTGAAGACGTTCAGGCGCACGCCCTGGGGCTTGGCCAGCTTGAGAGCGCCCTTCTTGATGTCATCGTTGGCGGCAGCGTTGTCGACGACGATGATGCGCTCGGCCTGAACCTTGGTGGTCCAGGTAAAGACGACCTGGCCGTGCAGCAGACGGTAATCAAGACGTGCGAGGACGATCTTGGCGGGACCGGAGCTGTGACGGGACGCCTTGGCCTTCTTGGCGGGAGCCGCGGCAGCCTCGACCGGTGCGTTGGGGTTGGTCAGGCCGGTGCGGGCCTCGTTGATGAGGGCCGCGAGCTCGGCGCCCTTGACGGGGACGGGGCTCATAGCGAGCGTGAGCGCCAGCGGGATGTTGAAACCGCTGACAACCGTGAACTTCGTGCCGTTCTTGGAAAGCTCGACCATGTTGTTGTTGACCGAGCTGCCGAGCATATCGGTCAGCACATAGACGGTGTCGTCCGCGTTGAACGTGGCGATCAGGGCGTCCACCTTATTGGTGATGGGCTCCTTGTCGTCACGAGCAAGCGACACGACGTGGACGTTCGACACGTCGCCGAGAACCATCTCGAGCGTGTCTTTGGCGCCTGCGGCCAGGCCGCCATGAGATGCGAGAATGATCTGATTCATCTTGCCTCCTCCTTTTCGTTATGGTCATTATAACGTCTTATACGTTGCTTATATTGCTAATTAGTATAAAGACCGTTCGCGGGTGAAAATCGACCGTTGACGGGTTTAACGTACTTGAAACGTTGGGGCTGGGTTGGCCGGCGCTGACTGGATAACCCCAGATCAGACGCCTCGCCAATCCCCTATCGCACAAAGTACCAGGGGCTTTCCTGCACGGTGGGCTCCAGCGCGATGCCGGTGCGCTCGCGGAACAGATCCATGTCCTGCGATTTCTCCGTCCACCACGCGTTGGGCTTAAAGGTCATGCTCTCAATGACATGACCGACAAACACACTGTTGCGCAGCTTAGAGAAGTCGGTGTTCATAATCAGGATGGACGCGAGCACCAGCACGATGCCCAGGACTTTGATCGCGCCGGCGGGCTCGGCGTAGACACCAATGCCCAGCAGTACGGTGACGACCGTCTCGAATGACATTACGACGGGAACTTTCGATGTCTCGAGCCCCATGGACAGACCCTGCATATATAAGATGTAGGCCACAGCTGTGGGGATGAGTCCAAAGCCAAGGAACAGCAGTAGCAGCTGTGGCGACATTGCCGCGGCGACATCCGGCCACGGAGCCGCGATAGCCGCCATAACCGCACCGCCAAAAACAAAGCCCCAAAACGTGACAGCCAGCGGGTGGACCGTCTTGGTTGCTATCCGGCTAAACACCGCGAGCGACGCACCACAAAGGCCTGCAATCACGCCCGACGTGACGCCCCAAACCGAAAAATGGAAACCGGAAAGGTCGCCATTGGTCACTGCAAGCACGCAGCCAACGATGTTAAAGACAATGGCAACGAGCTTGTTGGGGGTCACGTCCTCGCGATAAAGTACGCGGCCGAGCATGACACCAAACACCGGCGAGGTGTAGAGCAGCACCGAGGCCGTGGACATGCCGACCTCGCCCATGCACTCGTAATAGCAGGTGTTGGCGGCGGCCAGACCGACGATACCGACAAGCGCGCAGGGGACGAGCTCTTTGGGGCTTGCCTTGAACAGGGCCAGCGGACCCTGAGCCACGGTAGACCCCTCACCCGGACGGCAGCCCATAAACATCAGGACCGGTGCCAAGATAAGCGCTCCGACCAACAAGCGAAAGGCAGCCATGCTCTGGGACGAAACGCCCATGGCCGAGATGCCGTTTACAAAGATTCCGATGCTGCCCCACATAAGCGCGGCGACCAGCACCAGCACATAGCCCAGATTGCTTTTCTTCAACGCAGCCTCCTCGGTATTGTTTCCAATATGTTTCACACTACGTTATAGTCGTTATATACATTTTTCAAGACACAAATCGCCGAACGGAAAAATCTGCTTCCCCATATACTCATTGGGGACGTTCTTAAATGACTAGCCATTTAAGAACGTCCCCAACGTCTAAGGCACCGCTGGTTGAGCATAAGTCAGCGAGCGGGCCGCATTTGAGGCAAGGTGGCGTGAAACGAAAGGGCGCTGACCTTTTGGTCGCGCCTTTGAAATTGAACGGCAGATTGGCCAAATGCCGGGCGCGCAGCGTCGGCTGGTCCGCCGTTCGGTAGAACGGCGGAACTAATACTCCTAGTAGTCCAGCTTCCACATGTAGCGGCGCGTCATGTAGTCCTTGTGGGTGACGGCGGAGAGCGCGCGCATATACACATTGTTGAGGATCGGGGCGAAGATCAGGTGGTTGAAGTACTCGCTCACGCTGTCCTTGATGTCGTTGAGGCCGAGCTCCTTGGCGTCGAGCTGATAGACGCGCTCGCCACCGTACTGGTTGACGAAGCGGATGCCGCGCTCGTCGTTGCAGCGGCTGCGGCCGACGCTGATGAGCTGGAACAGCGAGGTGCGCTTGTCCAGGATCTCGAAGGGGCCGTGGAAGAAGTCGCAGGTGTTGATGGTGCAGGAGTCGATCTGCAGCATCTCCTGCACGTTGCAGATGCTAAAGACGTAGGCGGCACCAAAGAGCGGACCCTGAGCCATGACGTTGATGCAGGGCTTGTCGGCGTTCTGCTCGGCCCACTTGGCAGCAAGCGGACGGGTGTACTCGACGGCCTTGCGATAGATGGGGTCGACCAAGTCAAACGCGGCCATAGCGGTCTCGTACTCGGCATAGCCCTCGGTCTGCTGCGTAAGCTCCATGGCGATCATGGTCACGACGGCGGAGTTGGTGCGGCCCATGCAGGACTCGTCGACGGCCAGGCTGTCGTACTGGATCTTGTAGTCGCAGACCTCGGTGAGGCCGGACTCGTCAACATAGATGGCGATGGTGCTGGCGCCGTGGTCCTTGGCGACCTGGGCGGCAACGATGGTCTCCTTGGTGCCGCGCATGGACACGACGACGGCCAGGGTGTTCTCGTTGACGTAGGCCGGGGTGGCGTGCACGAACTCGTTGCTGGTGTAGCTGGAGCTCACGACCTGCGTGGCCTCGTGCTCCATAAAGTACTGGGCAGGATAGTTGCCGCCGTTGGATCCGCCGGCACCAATCCACACGACGCGCTTGATGCCGCCCTTGTCTGCCTTGTCAGCCAAAACCTGGGAGACGACATCCTTAACCTGTTCCTGAGTAGTCATCGTGCATCAGCCTTTCTTCTCGTTTGATGCTCTCGATGGCATACAAGTTACATACATGTTTTGGTTATGTCGACTAGTTGTATGCTATATTTGTCTTAGATAATTTGCTGATACGGTTTTCGATAACTTGCTACCAGCGGTTTTGTTGTTGTATTGAATACATGCTTGATTAGATACGCATACAGGTTAGATACAGGTTGATCGCATGAACGCTTCATCTAAAAAGAGACTGACCCAATACGAGCGCTTGGCGGGCATGCTGCGCGACCGCATCGCCTCCGGCACCTACGCTCGCGGAGACAAGCTGCCGTCCGAGATGGAACTCATGGACGAATCGGGGCTGTCGCGTAGCACCGTACGCCACGCCCTTAAGGTGCTCGTTGATGAGGGCCTGGTGCGCACCGAGCGCGGGCGTGGCGCCTTTGTGGCCGACACGCCGGCGCTCCACGAGAACAACCTGGTGTTTTCGAGCTACACGACACAGGTCCAGGGTCAGGGTATGAAGCCCACCACGCGCACGGTGGACTCGGGCTTTGCCAAGGCCGCGGGCAATGCGGCCAAGTTCTTCGATGTCGCCGTGGGCAGCAAGCTCGTCAAACTTGTCCGCCTGCGTTATCTGGACGATGCGCCGCTGTGCCTGGAGACCACCTATCTACCACCGAGCTTCGAAGCACTCATCGATCGCGATATCAACGGTTCGCTCTACGCCACGCTGCGCCAGGAATTCCATCGCGCGCCGGCACAGGGACATAAGACCTTTGAGGTGTGCTATGCCTCGCAAAACGAGGCGTTTTTGCTCAACGTTGGGCGCGGGCAGGCGCTGATCCTGATCACCGACTACGTGTACGACACCGACGGCCGACCGCTCCATGTCTCCAAGCGCATCCAGCGCACCGACCGTGCCAAATACACCGAGCCCATCGGCTAACCTGCCAAAATAAACCTGTCCCTAAATGGTAGGTTTGGGAAGGTCGGGGAACCAGGTTGGTTTGGGTTGATTGGGTGTGCGCTCGGCCAGGACCAGCTCCATCCAGCACATGTCGTACCAGCGGCCGAACTTTTGGGCGCAGCGGTCGAAGGCGCCCACCAGGCGATACCCCATATGGGCATGGAAATCCTGACTGTTGTGCGTCAGATACTCGTCGTCCTTATCGTGCGGCACGGCAATGAGCGCGCACATGTTGGTGATGCCCATCGCGACCAGGCATTGCTTGAGCGCGTCGTGCAGCTTGCGACCCAGCCCGCCATGGCGCACATCGCGTGCCAGGTAGATCGACGTCTCGACCGACCAGTCGTATGCCTCGCGGCTGTTAAGCGGACTCACGTAGGCATAGCCTACCGGACGCCCGTCCAACTCCATCACCAGATACGGATAGCGCTTGAGCGTACGCTCAATACGCCCGGCGAACTCCTCAACGCTCGGCACCGCGTATTCGCAGGTTATCGCCGTCTGGCGCACATACGGCTCATAGATGGCAAGCAACGCCGGCGCATCATCGGGCGTCGCCAGGCGAATCGTCGGCTCGGACATCTCGGTCATACAACCCTTCTCCCTCAAAAACAAAGGCCGCCTTGCGCTAAACCCAGCGCAAGGCGGCCCCTCGTCATTACATCAGGCTACAGAACCGCCGCCAGCGCGTCGATATCCTCCTGCGTCGTGGCCCAGCTGGTGCAAAAGCGCACCACCGTGTGGGTCTCATCGTACTTTTCCCAGTACTCGATCGAGGCATGCTCGCGAATGCGGGCCATGTCCTCGTTGGGCAGAATCACAAACTGCTGGTTGGTCGGCGTCTCCAAGAAGAACTGGTAGCCGCGCTCGTGCAGCACGCGACGAAGCGCCTGCGCGGTTTCGATCGCCTGGCGACCAATCTCAAAATACAGGCCGTCGGTAAAGAGCGCCTCAAACTGCACGCCCGTGAGGCGGCCCTTGGCCAACAGCGCGCCGTGCTGCTTAATACGCGGAATGGGATGCGCCGGGGCGTGCATGCCGCAAAACACCACGGCCTCGCCGCACAGAGCGCCGCACTTGGTGCCGCCGATGTAGAACACGTCACACAGCTGCGCCAGCTCGGGCAGGGTAATGTCGCACTCATCGGCCGCCAGCGCATAGGCCAGGCGGGCGCCATCCACAAACAGCGGAATCTCGCGCTTCTGGCACACTGCGTGAATCGCCGCGAACTCGGCCTTGGAGTACAGCGTGCCGTACTCGGTCGATAGGCTCACGTACACGGCACCCGGGAACACCGTGTGCTCGTAGCTCTCGTTTTCGTAGAACACCTGGATATAGTTCTCGAGGTCCTCGGCGTGCATCTTGCCCTCGTAGCCGGGGATGGTAAGCACCTTGTGGCCGCCAAACTCGATGGCGCCCGCCTCGTGGCAGGCGACGTGGCCAGTCTCGGCGGCAACGACGCCCTCGTACGGCGCGAGCAGCATGTCGATCACCGTCGCGTTGGCCTGCGTGCCGCCCACCAGAAAAAACACGTCGGCATCGGGGGCCTGACAGGCCTCGCGGATAAGCTGCTTGGCACGCTCGGTGTGCGCATCGGTACCGTAGCCAGGCTGCGGCTCCATGTTGGTGTCGACGAGTGCCTGCAGCACTGCCGGATGTGCGCCGTGGGAATAGTCGTTGTTAAACGCGAGCATGGCAATCCTCTCTAGCCGGGCACGGGCCCGATGATTCAAACGGAGCTATTGTACGCCGTTGGGATAGGCAATGCGTGCGGCAAGGCACTCAAGTGCCAGTACCAGGGCAAAACCGCAGCTCACGTCGCTCAAAAAGTGCGCACCGATCACGATGCGACCAAAGGCGACGAGCGCCGCGACCACAACCGCCGCCCAAAAGATCACGCGGCGACGCGAAGGTTTTTCCTTAAAGGCTGCCGCGGGAAGCCCGGCGAGCATAAGGCCGATCGCCGCATGCGCCGTGTGTCCGCTCGCAAACGACTTGAACCCGTCCTTAATCACGCCGGCGGCGATATAGGCCCACTTGTCGGGATTGCCGATCACCCACCACGGCTGAAAATTGAGCCCCGGCGTGACCTCGATCACGCGCATGCGCGGGCGCGACCATAACGGCTTAACAATGACGTTGAGGATGATGGCCTGAGCGACCCACACGGCCAGCACCATCAACGCCCAGCGCGTAAGCTCGTCGGGCTCGGTCGTGCGCGTGAGGCGGTAGGCGATGAAGTTGGCTGCGATGACCAGCACAAACGTCAGTACAAGCTGAAACGCAATAAGCTTGCCGCCGACGCGCAGCGATCCGATAATCTCGTAGCCGACCAGACCCACGTTGATCAAAACGCCCAGCGCAGCGAGCCACTTGTTCGCCTTGGAATCGGGGCGTACCGAGCGCACGAGCATGACGCCCGCGACGCTCGCCGTCAGCTCGAACGGCAGCTCGCCGGCCGCCTCGACAAAGCGACCGTACATGCTGCCGATGTTGAACAGCGCACTCGAGATCTGATAATCAAAGAAGCTGCCCACGCCCAGACAAAGGCACAGGACAACCGCGATAATGGCGACATCTTTCTTATAGATGTATCCGAACATGCTTTCCTTTCGATGGGACTGGAATCAACCCGCGAGGTAGCGGGGCAAAGAACAACTGGTAGCCCCGCCACGCCCCTACTTGTTAGTCGTCGTCGCTAGCACCCAACTGCTGCAGCAGCATGAGTGCCGCGGCCACCGGGCCGGTGCCGTCGTTGGCGTCGAGACCGCGACCCAGGCCGCTGCCCGCGCCGGCACCCGCCTTGTAGGGCACCGACAGCTTGCGGCTCTTGGGAAAGTTCACCGCACCGTAGCGGTTCTTGAACTCAAAGGCCGCCTTCTTGGGAACGTCAACCCCCAGGAAGGTAATGCGTCCACCGCTGAGCGTGACGCTCTCGAGCCCCAGGCGCTCGCCGCGAATACGAATGCGAGCGCGATTGAACAGGTTGAGTCCCGCCAACGGCAGCTCGCCATGCGCGGCCTCGGTCTCCTCCTGCACCTCGTCGATACTCTCCAGGTCCTCAGCCGCCGCGAGCTTGCGGTACACGAGCACGCGCTGGTCCACCGCCGGCATGTACTCCTCGGACAAGAAGTAGTCGGCCGGCAGGTTGATGCCTACGCTCGCCGCCTCCACGCCGGCATCGTCATCGCCGCGCGCCTCGGCCACGGCCTGGCCCAGCATCTGCGTAAACAGGTCAAAGCCCACACTCGACAGGTTGCCGTGCTGCTCGGCGCCCATGAGCGAGCCGGCGCCACGGATCTCCAGGTCGCGCATGGCGATGCGCATGCCACTGCCCAGGTCCTGGAACTCGGAAAGCGCGGTGAGACGCGCCGTGGCCTCCTCGGTAAGCGGCAGCTCGCCCGGGAACATAAAGTACGCGTAGGCCTGCGTGGCCGAACGGCCCACACGGCCCTTGAGCTGGTAGAGCTGCGCCAGGCCCAAGCGCTGCGAATCCTCGATAATAAGCGTGTTGGCGCGCGCGTTGTCGATGCCGCTCTCCACGATAGTCGTGGCGATGAGCACGTCGATCTTCTTGGTTGCGAACTCGATCATCACGTCCTCGACCTCGCGCGGGCTCATCTTGCCGTGCGCCACGCCCACGCGCGCCTCGGGCGCGGCCTCGTGCACGCGCGCCACGGCGTCGTCGATGGTCTTGACGCGGTTGGACACGTAATACACCTGGCCGCCGCGGCCCACCTCCAGGCGAATCGCCGCGCTCACCACGTCGGGGTCGTACTCCCCCACGTGCACGATCACGGGACGGCGACCCGTGGGCGGCGTGGTGATCAGGCTCATATCGCGCACGCCGCTCGTTGCCATCTGCATGGTACGCGGGATGGGCGTCGCCGAAAGCGTGAGCACGTCGATCTGCTCGCGCAGGTTCTTGAGCTGCTCCTTGTGCTGCACGCCAAAGCGCTGCTCCTCGTCGATGATCACCAGGCCCAGGTTCTTGGGGTTCACGTCGGCCGAAAGCAGGCGGTGCGTGCCGATCAGCACATCGATCGTGCCCTCGGCAAACGCCTTAAGCGCACGCTTTTGCTGCGCCGGGGTACGGAAGCGGCTGAGCACCTCGACCTCAAGGCCAAACGGGGCAAAGCGCTCAAAGAACGTCTCGTAATGTTGTTGCGCCAGAATGGTCGTGGGGCAGAGCACCATAACCTGGCGGCCGGAGTCCACGCACTTAAACGCCGCGCGCAGGGCGACCTCGGTCTTGCCAAAGCCCACGTCGCCGCACAGCAGGCGGTCCATGGGCTTGGGCGCCTCCATGTCGGCCTTAATATCGGCGATGGCCTCCAGCTGGTCGCGCGTCTCGTCGTAGGGAAAGCTCTCCTCCATCTCGATCTGCTCGGGCGTATCGGGCGGACAGGCGATACCAGTAATCGACGAGCGGCGCGTATATAAATCGACTAGGTCAAACGCCAGCTTTTTGGCGTTTTTGCGCGCCTTGTTGGTGGCGCGCGTCCAGTCGGCGGTGTTGAGCCTGGTCAGGCGCGGCCTGTCGCCGTCGGGGCCAACATAGCGCGTGATGCGGTCGACCTGCTCGAGCGGCACGTAGAGCTTGTCGCCGTCGGCATATTCCAGCAAAAAGTAGTCGCGCTCCTTGCCACCCACTTCCTGGCGCGCGATCTCGCTAAAGAGCGCGATGCCGTGGGTGGCGTGCACCACGTAGTCTCCCGGCTTAAACGGGAAGGTGATCTGCGTAATGTCAACCTTGCGGCGGCTGCGGGCCCGGTTGGCGTCCATGCGGGCGTTGAGGTCGGCGATCGAGAACACGGCTAGGTTGGCATCGGGCACCACCACGCCCTGCGGCAGAGCGGCATCGACAAAGGTCACGCGTCCGCGCGAGATGGTGGGCACGGCGGCGCCGGCGGCAGCCTGCGCGGCGCCCGTCTCGAGCGAGCGGGCGTTGAGCGCGTCGGCCTTACGCTCGCGAATGGAAGCATGGGCCTCCTGGCGTGCGGCACGGTCGGCGGAATCCGCCGCTGCCACGCGCACGCGCTCGCCAATGACGCCTGCGTTTTCGGGCGCCGCGGTCAGCGATTCCTCAAAGGTAATGCCCTCGTCGCCAAAGGTGAGCTCCATCGACTCGCGCGCACCGCGGTCGGGAATGGCAAACACGCAGGCATAGCGCTTGCCCACGACCTCCTGGATGCGCGTCATAAAACGGTTGTCCGAGCCTGCGATGGCCGGCTGCTCAATCTTGAGCTCGGCCGTCACCGCACCACCGGCACGGATGAGACTCACATAGTTCAGGCGCTGCTGGGCACCAAAATCGAGCTGTTGGGCGCGCACATACAGACCATCCAGGCGGTCAATCCCTGCCTCGCCGGCACGCGCCTCGATATCCTCGTAGGCGCGCAGACAGTCGTCGAACAGCGAGCGCGGCTCGGACAGGACCACGAGCGCCTTGCCGCTCACGTGTGCCAGCGGGCTCACGGTCTGGCCGTACATCACCGGCAAAAAGCGGTCGAGCTCGGGCGTGACGATGCGCGCATCCACCATCTCGAGCAGCGCCGCCAGCTTGCTGTCGTCCTGGCTGGCGCGATAGAGCGCCACATGCATGTTGTGGACGGCCTCGTCGGTAAGCGCCAGCTCACGGCAGGGGAAGATCTCAATACTGTCCTCGTTACCGATGGTCTGCCCCGTTGAGCTCACCATGCGGCGGATGCGGTCAATCTCGTCGCCAAAGAACTCAATGCGCACGGGCGCTTTCTCCTGCGCGGGAAACACCTCGACGGTGTCGCCGTGAACGCGGAACAGACCGGGCGCATCAGCGGCGCCGGCATTGGTGTAGCCCATGCCCACCAGGCGATGCGGCACCTCGTCAAAAGGAATCTCCTCGCCCACCGCAAAGATCGTGGACTCCCAGTAGCGGCTCTCGACTGGCGGCACGCAGCGCAGCAACGCGCGAGCCGAGGCAACCATGATGCAGTTGTCCCCGCGCACGATGCGTCCCAGGGCCTCGCAGCGCTGCGCTACCACGGCGTCGTCGGGCGCCTGCTCGCGCCACGGATAGTCCTTGCGCTCGGGAAAGCGGCACACGTGCGCCAGGCCCACATAGGCGGCAAGGCTGCGCGCGGCGCGATCGGCCGCATCCTCGCCGCTCACAATGTAGACCGTCGGGCGCGGACGGCGCGCAAACTGGGCGGCCGCCATAAGCGTGCGGCCCGACTGCGACACGGCCAGCGTCACGTCCTCGCCAGCATCGAGTCCCGCCTCGACGGTCTGCAGCGCCTCGGCAGTGTAGAGCTGCGCGGCTATACGGTGAATGAGCATGCTGTTCCTCCGGCATTGCAACGCCAAAAGCCCGCCGGGGCAAGCTCGGCGGGTCGTACGTCAAATACATTGTCTGTCATGGTAGCGCATGGAGAGGACTCCGGCTCAAGGGCAAACCCAGCCCCGCAAAAAACGCCAGACGAAGATGCGTTCCGCCCTACCCCGCTACGCGCACGCTGGGGCACAGGTCGGCCAGCGGACACTCGTCACACTTGGGTTTGCGGGCATCGCAGATCTCGCGACCAAAGGTGATCCACTGGTGGTTGACCGACTCCCAATACTCGTGCGGCAAAATCTTGAGCAGATCTTGCTCGGTCTTGAGCGGCTCCTTAGCATGCGTCTTGGGGCTCAGCATCAGGCGGTGTGCGATGCGGTTGACGTGTGTATCGACCGCGATGCCCTCGACAATGCCAAACCCCACGTTGAGCACGATGTTCGCCGTTTTGCGTCCCACACCCGGCAGCTTCACGAGTTCCTTCATGTCGGCCGGCACCTCGCCGCCATAGTCGGCGACGATCATCTGTGCGGCCTCGACGGCATGCTTGGCTTTGCTCTTGTAGAAGCCGAGTGACTTGATGGTGTCTGCCACGTCAGCCACGCTCGCCCCGGCCATGGCCTCGGGCGTGGGCCACTGGGCAAACAGCTTCGGCGTCACCTTGTTGACCTGCGCGTCGGTCGTTTGCGCCGAGAGCAGCACCGCGATCAGCAGGCGGAAGGGATTCTCGTGGTCCAAAAAGCACTCGACCGGGCCATAGCGACGGTTGAGACGCTCGCACACCTCAACGGCGCGCTCGCGTTTGGCGGCATTGGTCTCGCGTGGCATAACGACTCCTCGGCTCAACGGCACAATAAACTTATGGGCACAATTGTCCCACGTCCGAAACGCTTACGCCTCCAAGAATGCGCCGGTCTGACGGCTCCACAGGCTCGCGTACTCGCCACCCGCCTCGACGAGCTGCGCATGCGTGCCGTCCTCGACGATCTCGCCATCGGCCAGCACCACAATGCGGTCGAGCGCCGCCACGGTGGACAGGCGGTGCGCCACCACAATGGAGGTACGTCCACGCATCAGGTTTTCGAGCGCCTCCTGCACCAGCGCCTCGGACTCGCTGTCGAGGGCAGAGGTCGCCTCGTCGAGCACCAGAATCGGCGCGTCGGTTAGGATGGCGCGGGCGATAGCCACGCGCTGACGCTGGCCGCCCGAGAGCTTGACGCCGCGTTCGCCCACCATGGTGTCAAAGCCACGGGGCAGGCGGTCGATAAACTCGGTCGCATTAGCCAAGCGAGCCGCCTCGCGGATCTGCTCGTCGGTGGCATCGGGGCGGCCATAGGCGATATTCTCGCGAATGGAGCGATGGAAGAGCAGCGCCTCCTGCGGCACGTAGGCCACCTGGCGGCGCAGGCTCTGCTGCGTGCAGCGCGAGACATCCTGACCATCGACGAGCACGCGGCCGCCCTGCACGTCGTCCAGGCGTAGCAGCAACTTGGTGAGCGTCGTCTTGCCCGAACCAGATTTGCCCACCAAGCCCACGCGCTGGCCTGCCGCCACATGGAGCGTCAGGTCGTCGAACACGCTCTCACCCGCCGCAGCGTCACGGTACGCAAAGCTCAGGTGCTCAAAATCGATCGCCCCCTCGCGCACTTTGAGCTCGGGTGCGTCCTCGTCGTCTGCCACCAGACGCGGCTCGTCCAGCACGCGCGTCATCTCGGCGGCATCGCCCAGCGCGCGGTTGATGCGCTGCATCATGGAGCTCACGTAGTTCAGGCGCATGGTGAGGTTGTACGTGTAGGTAAAGATCATGACGAGCGCGCCGGCCGAGATGCCAAACCACGCGTTGCCGCTCGCCACGAACACGCTCACCACGGCCATGGTGATGACGATAAGGCCCGAGGTCGTAAAGTTGCGCTGCATCATGGCGTGCATCGAGACGGTCTCGGCGTCGCGCGCGGCGCGGTCGGCGGCATCGAACAGGTCGCGCTCAAAGTCCTCGCGCCCGCAGGTCTTAACGGCCAAGATGTTCGTGACCGCGTCGGAGAGCACACCCGACAGCTTGTTCTGCGCGGCGGACGTCGCGGCAGAAAGCGGCATGATGCGCTTGTACATGAGCCAGACAAACGCGATGTAGACGACCATGATGCCCACCAAGATCACGGTGAACGTGGGCACGACCGGGGCGAGTGCGGCCACGGTGCAGATGACCGAGGTGATGGTAGGGATGAGCGAATACACCGTTACGTCCACCAGGCCCGTATAGCCGCTCATAAAACGGCTCGTCTGGCTCACAAGCGATCCGCCAAAGCGGCTGGTATGGAATGTCATGGATTGGTTGGAGAGCGTGTCGAAGCACAGGCGCGCCAGGTGATAGTTGCCCGCGATCTCGAGCTTGTAGACGGTGTAGTCCTGCAGCTTGGAAAGAATCTGGCCCACCAGATTAACGAGTACGAGCGCCAGGATGTAGGGGCCGAAGACCTCAAACACCTGGTCGCCCGCCACGGGACCGGCCTGGACGCGGTCGACGAT
>CABUCQ010000032.1 GCA_902490095.1 uncultured Collinsella sp. | reverse complement strand
AGAACCATTCGCTTGTCAGACGGCTTACGGCAATACTGCCGCCCGCCGTGCTGGTGTCGACGAGCATCCAATAGGCGCAGTCCGAAAGGCCGCAGGCGCGCGAGAACTCCGAATAGATATGGTCGAGTCCATTGAGCAACCGATCGAAGTCGACCAGCGTAACCGCACTATTCATCTATCCCACCATTCAATTGTCCGATTTTTGACCAATTATGTGTCTCTAGATTAGTCCGAGTTTTGACTATCGTCAACAGGCTCTCCGCAAATGCGTGCATTTTTATGGCCTATCGGCAGAAAAAGACCGCCGGCGCGGGGGCGGCGCCAGCGGTCACGTGAAAATCGAGTTTTATTGCCTGTTAAGCGGCGACGGCCTCATAGACCGTAGCGCCCGAGAAGCTGTCATGCAGGCTCTTGCCGGCAATCCACGGCAGCTCGACGACCTCGCAGACCGTGTTGACCAGCTCGGAACAGTCAGTAAAGTGGCCCTTGTCGTTGAGGGCCTCGCAATCCTGAACACGCCAATAGCCATCGGTGTGCGTGATGTAGTACTCGTGATCGTTGATCGACACGAAAGCGCGCGTCTTGGAACGCAGCAGCTTCAGAAATCCTTCGAAATCGGTCTCGACGACATCTCCAGCCTGGAACATGATGTTACCTCCTGGCCCGGCGCCACCACGGCGCATTGATAAACGTTGGTACTCCTTTAGTAAAACCTTTATCAAAGGTTATGCGGGCTTCATTTAGGCAAGTGGTAAAAAACCGCAGGGTAGACGGGATAAAACGTTTAACCATCCCATTGGTTTGTCACATTCTGAAGGTACTTTTATGCAAACCTACTTTGCCAATTGGAATCCATCCTTTTGGCCGGGCAATTGACCGTCTATCGTTTGAGCCCGACGGGTATGAACGGGGCATCTGCAACGCCACCGCAAGGAGACACCATGGAGACTATCGAAGCACTCATTCACCGTCGCAGCTGCCGCAACTACAGCGATCGTCCCGTCGAGGCCGAAAAGCTTGCACGTATTATCGAAGCCGGCCAATATGCACCGAGCGGCATGGGCCGCCAACCGGTGACGTTTGTCGCCGTCACCGACCCCGCGACCGTCGAGCGTCTCTCACAGCTCAACGCCCAGGTCATGGGCAGCAACAGCGACCCCTTCTATGGCGCCAAGACCGTTGTGGTGGTGCTGGTTGACCGCAGCGTGCCCACACATCTGGAAGACGGCTCGCTCGCCATGGGCAACCTGCTCAACGCCGCCTATGCACTGGGCGTCGATTCGTGCTGGATTCACCGCGCGCATGAGGTCTTTGACTCGCCCGAGGGCCTGGAGCTGTTGGCCAGCTGGGGCCTGCCCGCCGACGGCAGCCTGCGCGGTGTCGGTAACTGCATTCTTGGCTACGCCGAGGACACGCTACCCGAGGCAAAGCCGCGCCGCGACAACGTGGTGTACGTGAAGTAGACAGTTCCGCCGTTCTACCGAACGGCGGCCGCTCGCTGCTGGCGACTGACATCGGATGAGTTACTGTTGGCATTCGGCACTTGGGCAGCTGAAAGGCCCCGTCCCAAATTAGCTGCCCCACTCGCAACTTATCCCGCCGATGGAGTTGTCGTCGTTTCGTTCGTCTGGGCCGTTTCGGCGTCGTCGCCTTGCTTGTCTTCGTCCTTTTGCGCATCGGCGATGGTGGAGGCCGCCGCAACGATGCCGCGCTGGGGCGCGACGCCCATCTGGGTCTGAGCGCCCTCGACAACTTCTGTGCCTGCATGCGCGAGCTCGGGCGATTTAAACACTGCGTCCAAGTTGGCGCCACCGCCGGCGTAGCCAAGCGCAGCGAGTGCGATGACGATCACCGCAACGACGGCCACGATCGGCACATAACGATGCCAACCAGCAGGATTGAGCCCACTGCGGCGAGCCGCCCCGCGGCTGATGTAACCGAGCGTTCCGTCGTGCTTGAGCTTTGAACCCACCACGCGTTTGCGGCCCCACAGTGAGGACTCTGCCTGCATTGCCAAGCGGGCGCTTGCCGAAGGATAGCCGTATTTAGTGCGCTTGAACGAGCCATCAAACCCCGAGGCGTGTTTACCCCACGTCACCGATGTTGTGCGTCGGTTGACCGGCGCGGCACTCCGCCTTCTGCGGCTCGGTTTTGAAGTCTCAGCCATATGCCCTCGCACGCCGTAACCAAATCGAAACAATAACGCTTTGGACTGTAGCACACGCGTCGCGCGCGGTCACGGGCGCCTCGCTCAACGGTCATCGTCCTTCAGCAAGCGCCACAGCGTTGTACGGCTTATGCCCAGCACCTCCGCCGCACGGGTTCGGTTGCCGTGGAGATGGTCTACAACCAGATGCGCGATATCTCGCTCGGTATCGGCCAGCGGTCGCAGGATATACAGGTCGCTTTCGAGCGTCGGGGCGCCAAAGGTTGCGGTCTTAATCACGTCCTCTTGGGCGAGCACTTCCTCCGCCACAGCGCGGTCCACCGTGCCCGCCCCCACCAATATATACAGTCGTTCCGAGACCTCGCGGAGCTGCAGATAATTGCGCGGCCAGCGATAAGCATCGAGCGTCTTCGTCGCCGCGGCAGACAGCGTGGGCGCTGCCGTCCCAAATGCATCAGCGAGATATTCCAAATAGCGCGCAACCTTCGTCGACGCGGCCCCCTGCTCGGCGATTGCCGGCGCCACGCCCACCGCACAGGCGAAGCGCTCGGTCACAAAGGCGACTTGATCACTTTCGCTGCCGCCCGGCATGTCATTCGCCGTCAGCACCACATGACAGCGCGTCGCCAACGCGGTGTCGGCCATCGTGGAGACCAGCTCGCGGAGGCGCTGGGGGCCAACCGCGTTCCAGCCCTCAATGCAAAGGGTCATCCCCGTTTGGAACAACGGCGATTCGGCGCTTTTGAGCACATGGCGCCAACCGCGATCGGTGAGTTCATCGAGCGCGACGGAAACAAAGGGCTGATCGGCAAAAGGACCGTCCAGATAGAGGCGCTTGGCGATCTCAACCTGACCCGCTCCCAGCTCACCCTCGAGCATAAGGGGCACACCGCGCGCGTAGCTCTCGGCAACCGGTGCAGCTACCGCAGCGGCACCCTCAACGATGCCGTACGCGCTCGATTCGTAGCGGGCCTCAACCTCGTCGGCGTTGAGCCACTCGATGCCCGCATGCGCCGCGGCGCCGCGCACCTCGCGGACCACGACGACCCAAAGCCCCCCGCCCTCTTTGTCGGTGGGGCGAACGGTCAGGCTCAGGTGCGTACCCTCACGCCCCATAACCAGACGCGCGCCGTCTCCTATACGGTCGAGACGCTCAGCGACAAAAGCCGCCACATCCCGCTCAAGCGCCGCGCCATTCATGGTAGAGATCGCGACGTCCCCACGCGCATCGATTGCCAATGCCGAGGCCCCGGCAGCAGCTAGGGCATCGGTCAAGATGTTCAGCTTGGCATCGCTATCCATGATTTGCCCCTGTCCGCAGCGACGTGCAACCGCCGACGGTCGCACGACCGAGTGTTTCAAAATTGAACGATATTGCTCACCAAACACTATAGGGCAGAAAGCGCCGTCCTGCGAGTATAGGTGTTGCCCCGCATCGCCATCCTGGCGGGGCGATAAGAGCTCTTCGGGACTTATAAACCTGCGGACAAGCCATACCCGCAAGAGCTCCTATCGCTCCACCGTGAGAATGCGCTCACCAGCACGCAGCACGCAGCACGCAAACAAGCTACTTCTCTACCAGATTCCCAGCACGTGCTGCATTCCCAAACTCATGCACGCAATGCCAATCCAGCAGCAAAAGCCCAGCGCGATGGGCTTGCCGCCCTTTTTGACCAGCTCGACGATATCGGTATTAAAACCAATAGCCGCCATGGCCATCACAATAAAGAACTTCGACAGCTCCTTGATGGGCGCCGTGATGGACACAGGAAGCTGAAACACCGTGGTGATCACGCTCGCCAGCACAAAGAACAGCACAAACATGGGAAACGCGCGTTTAAGCGAGAACGTGCTCTTAGCGTCGCCACCGGCCTTGCGTGCCAGATGCATCTGCCAGCATGCGAGGACCAACGTGATGGGAATAATGGCCAACGTCCTGGTGAGCTTGACCACTGTGGCGCTCTCGAGCACATTGGCGCCGGGATGCATGCTGTCCCAAGCGCTCGCCGCAGCCGTTACGGACGAGGTGTCGTTGATGGCGGTACCGGCAAACAGGCCAAAGCCCTCGTTGGTCAGCCCGAGCATGCCGCCGAGCGTTGGAAACACGAGCGCCGCGATAACGTTAAACAGGAAGATGACCGAAATAGCCTGGGCAATCTCGCGATCGTCGGCATCGATGACGGGCGCGGTCGCAGCAATGGCCGAACCGCCGCAAATCGACGAACCCACACCTACAAGCGTCGCGATCTTGCCCGGCACGTTCATAACGCGGCAGAGCACAAAGGCGATGACAAGCGATGTCGAGATCGTTGCCACGATAATCGGTAGCGACTGGGCGCCCTTGGACAGAATCTGGGAGAGGTTCATGCCAAAGCCAAGCAGGATAACCGCGTACTGCAAGACTTTTTTGGACGTATAGGTAACGCCGGCGGTGAGCTGTTCGCGACGATTCTTGGGAAAGACGAGCGCCAGGACCATGCCAAAAAGGATGGCAAATACCGGCCCGCCGACCACCTCAATCTGTTTGCCGAGCAACGTCGCGGGGATAGCGATGATCAGGCAGAACAAGACGCCTTTCCAGCGCTCGCGTACGATGTTTGCCAGTTGCATATGGGATTCCTTCTTTCTATTTCACGTTTGCGACGGCTTATGATACGGCAACATTGAGCGCAGCCTTGCGCAAACACAGACTAAGATGCCGCAATAGTTCTCAGGCAACAGCCGAATTACCCACCGCGGAGAGCTGATTCGCGGCATAATTAACAACTGACATATGAGTTTGATAGAACAGTTGCGAGGCGCTATGGAAGAATCGATGCACGTCGGCGAGCAGGAAACGAGCCTACAGGACCAGTCCTATCACACCATTCGACGCAAAATCGTCTACCTGGACTACAAGCCGGGCGAAAAGCTGGGCGTCAAGCAACTTTGCGACGACCTGGATATGGGTCGCACGCCCGTGCGCGAGGCTTTGGTTCGCTTGGCGCAGGAAGGCCTGGTGCGCACCGTGCCCCAGAGCGGCACCTATGTCTCGCCCATCAACCTCACCCTTGCCGAGAGTGCCTGTTACATCCGCGAGCATCTGGAAAAGCAGGTGATCGTGGAGTGCTGCGCGCGCGCCACGTCGGCTGGCATCGAGCAGCTCGACCGCGCCATCGCGCTGCAGGAAAAGGCCATGGCCGAAGAGGATCGCATCGGCTTCTTTTTGAGCGACAACCTCATGCATCACATGATTTTTAGCATCGCATGTCGCAGCACCGTGTGGTCGTGGCTCGAAGAGACCAATGCCGACCTGGAGCGCTTCCGCTGGCTGCGCGCTGCCACGCAGGTTCTCGACAATCAGGACATCGTGAACGAACACAAGCAGATTCGCCGCGCTATCGCCGGTCGCGACCCCATCGAAGCGAGCTTTTTGGTCAGCAAGCACCTGCACATGATGTTCCGCAACCAAACCGAGGTTCTGGACCAGTTCCCCGAGTACTTCGAGACCAGCAAGCTCCGCTAACCTGCCAAAAAGGGACAGGTTTATTTTGGCAGGTTTTATCCGGGCAAATGAAACAGGGCCCGACTCCGCTGCAACGGAGCCGGGCCTTAGTTGTTAGGATGACGGAACTCGATTACTCGACCGTGACGCTTTTCGCCAGGTTACGGGGCTGGTCGACGTCGCAGCCGCGCAGGATGGCGACCTCGCGGGCGAGCAGCTGCAGCGGGACGCTCGCCGTGATGGGGCTGAACACGTCACGGACTGCCGGCACGCGGATGATGCAGTCGGCGATCTTGTTGATCTCCTCGTCGCCCTCGGTGGCAACGACGATGACCTTGGCGCCGCGCGCCTTGCACTCCATAAGGTTCGACACGGTCTTGTCGTAGGTGGCACTCTTGGTGGCCACAGCGATGACAGGGAAGCCCGGGTCGATCAGGGCAATGGGGCCATGCTTCATCTCGCCGGCGGCGTAGGCCTCGGCGTGCAGGTAGCTGACCTCCTTGAGCTTGAGCGCACCCTCGTAGGAAATAGCGGCACCCATGCCGCGGCCCACGAACAGCGCCGACTGCGCATCCTTGCACAGCAGGGCAGCCTCATGAACGGCCTCGGTCTGGGTATCCAAAATCCACTGGATCTGCTCGGCCGTATCGGAAAGCTCGCGGAACAGCATGCGCGCTTGCTTGGTGGTCAGGCGGTACTTGACCTGCGCCAGCAGCAGAGCCAGCAGCGTCAGGCTCACGACCTGGCCGATGAAGCTCTTGGTCGAGGCGACCGCGATCTCCTTGTTGGCCTTGGTGTAGATGACGCCGTCGCTCTCACGTGCCACGGGGCTGCCCACCACGTTGGTGATGCCGAAGACCTTGGCACCCTTGATGCGCGCGTCGCGAATGGCGGCAAGGGTATCGGCCGTCTCGCCCGACTGGGACACGGCAACGACAAGTGTCGTCGGCGTGATGATGGGGTTGCGATAACGGAACTCGCTGGCCGCCTCCACCTCGGTGGGGATGCGAGCCCAGCCCTCAATGAGATTCTTGGCAATGAGGCCAGCGTGATAGCTGGTTCCGCAAGCGATCACGTAGACGCGGTCGATGTCGTTGAGTTCCTCGAGCGAAAGGCCCAGCTCGTCGATGTCGAGCTCGCCGGCCGGCGTCATACGACCAACCAGCGTGTCGCGCACGACGCGCGGCTGCTCGTGGATTTCCTTGAGCATAAAGTCGGGATAACCGCCCTTTTCTGCCATGTCCAGGTCCCAGTCGATGTGGGTGACCTTGGGCTCGATAACATTGCCGGCCTCGTCGGTGTACTCGACGCCTGCGGGCGTGAGCTTGGCAAACTGACCGTCCTCGAGCACCACGACATCGCGGGTGGCGTCGATGAGCGCGATGACATCGGAAGCAACATAGGAGCCGGTTTCGCCCACACCGACCACGATCGGGGAATCCTTGCGGGCCACGGCGATCACGCCGGGCTCGTCAGCGCACACGGCGGCCAGACCATAGGCACCGACCACGTGGGTGCACGCCTCGCGCACGGAGGCCATCAGGTCGTGCGTCTCGGCATAAGCCTCTTCGATCAGATGCGCGAAGACCTCGGTATCGGTCTCGCTCTTAAAGTGGTGGCCGCGACCCTCCAGCTCTTCGCGCAGCTCGGCGAAGTTCTCGATGATGCCGTTGTGGACGATGGCGATACGACCGTCGCAGCTGGTGTGGGGGTGAGCGTTAACGACGGAGGGCTTGCCGTGGGTGGCCCAACGGGTGTGGCCGATACCGCAGGTAGCGTCGCTGTCGATGTTGGAAAGCTCGCTCTCCAGGCCCGCGACCTTGCCCACGCGGCGGATGACGTCGAGGTGCGCCGCGGCGCCCTCGCCCACCTCGAGCGCGACGCCCGAGGAGTCATAGCCGCGATACTCCATACGCTTGAGGCCCGTGACCAGGATGTTCTTTGCAATATCAGAGCCGGTGTAGCCGACGATTCCGCACATAGGATAAATCCCTTCGTTCGCGTGACTGCAAGACGTCCACGCACAGGGGGCGCTGAGACGTATAACGTTCGAGTATTGTACTCACGCAAACGCAAGCTGATATACCAGAAGTGGTATCTCAACTTAGATACCACCCGATGCACACACGTCCAGCCGGTCCAAACCACCACAAAAGCACCTGTCCCCTTCGTGGTGGTTTGAGCTGGCAACAGCGTTTCCCCAGATAAAACCTGCCAAAATAAACCTATCCCTCTTTGGTAGGTTTGGGATGCTACAATCTGGCTTGTACTTGAAACGCATCAAAGGGGCCGCTATGGCAAAGGTAAAAATCAGCGACGTCGCGCGCGAGGCCGGGGTTTCGCTGGGCACGGTTTCCAACGCGCTCAACCATCCCGAAAAGTTGCGCCCCGAGACCCTCAAGCTCATCAACGAGACCATCAGTCGCCTTGGCTACCTGCCCAACCAAAGCGCCCGTCAGCTCGCGGGCGGCGCCACCAAGTCCTTTGGCCTGGTGCTCCCCCGTCTCGATCACGGCTTTTCGCTCCAAATCGCCAGCGGCGCCCACAACGAGGCCCGCAAGCACGGCTACGACTTGCTCATCGCCAACGCCGATAACGACGATATTCTCGAGGACCATTACCTGCGCTACTTTATGGGCACGCAGATGTCCGGCGTCATGGTTCAGCCCATGGCATCCCCCGACTGGCACCCCGCCATGACCAAGATGCCCGTGCCGATCGTCCATCTGGACATCCATTGCTCCGAGCCCGGCTACTACGTAGCGGCCGACAATGAGGCCCAGGGTCGCATCATTGCCGAACTTGCCATCGCCCGCGGCGCGCACCATATTGTCGTCGTCGGCCGAGCAGCATTTATGCAACTCACCCTGCGCGTCCTTGGCATTCATAAGGCGCTCGCCCTGCACCCCGATATCAAGATCGAAGTCATCGACGCCGGCGAATGGAATACCGCTGCCGACGGCTACGGCATCGGTGCCCAAATCGCCGAGCGCCCCGCGGACGAACGTCCCGATTTTGTCGTCGGCCTGACCGATGTGTTGGCCTCGGGTGTCGTTTCGGCACTGGTCGACAAGGGCATCTCTGTCCCCGGGCAAGTACGCGTGGCCGGATGCGACGGCAACCCGCTCGCTTGGAGCGGATCGGTCCCGCTCACTACGGTAGCGCCCCCGGGCTACGAGATTGGCCGCAAGGGTGTCCAACTGCTGATGGAGCAAATCGAGAACAAGGCCCCGGCAAAGATCAAGCATATCCGTGTCGGCTCCGCAGTGCGTACCGTCACCGCAGTCGCCGCCGAGGATATCAACCGCCAAGAACTGGTACGTCCGTTCCTACTGGAACGCGCCAGCACCCAGGCAAGCAGCCAGACCGACGCCACGGCCATCAACCTCGGTGCGTATCTATAGCACGCCCGCAAGTATGCTAAGTCGCCGCTCAAGCAAAAGGGGCCCGACCATTGCCGGACCCCTTTTGCTTGAGCGCAAACGTGGGCAATTGCTCGTTTCAACGCCGCAATTGTCTAGCGCACGGCCTTGACCGCCGCCGCCAGGTCGAACAACGTATCGAGCACGGCCTCGCAGCCATCCACCACGTCCTGCGGCAGCGGCACAATATCGGGGACGGCAAAGACGTGGCAGCCGGCCGTGATGCCCGAGACGCAACCATTGCGCGAATCCTCGACCACGGCGCACTCCTCGGGGGCAAAGCCCGCACGCTCGCAGGCGAGCAGATACATCTCGGGGTCGGGCTTGCCGTGCACGACGTCCTCGCCACACGTTACCGTCTCAAACTTGTCAAAAAGACCGACCATCTTAAGGTTGCGCTCGGCCGTAACGAGGCGCGACGACGTCGCTAGGCCCACGTGATAGCCCGCAGCTAGCAACTCGTCTAGGCACTCGGCGGCGCCGGCCTTAAGTTCCAGTTCGGTCTTGACCATCTCGTCGCGAATCTCCTTGTGGCGACGATAGATCGCCTCGGTGGTTTCGTGGCTGCCATAATGCTTATCGAGGATGTCCATAACATCGGGCAGCGTGCGGCCGATAAACTGATGGATCAGCGCTTCATCAATCGCGAGCCCCAGCTCAGCGGCGCCTGCCTTCCAGGCCTTAATCCCCAAACGCTCGGTATCGACCAGCGTTCCATCCATGTCAAAAATAACAGCCTTGATCATATCGGTCCCCCATCGACTCTCGCTGTCGCGTTGCTGCAACTCTACCGCATTTGGCAACTTGTATATAACGTATATACCATATTGCACTTTCGTTACACAGATAGAAGTCTTATGGCAAGTAACGCATTAGGATTATAGTTTTCGATCGAGTACTCAACGATAAGGAACGTTTCATGATTTTAGACACCACGGCACCCGCAGAGGAGCTTCAAGACAAGCTATTAGCGCTCGAGCAGCTGCTTTTGGCATACGGGCGCGTGGCTATCGGGTTTTCCGGCGGCGTTGACAGCAGCTTTTTGGCCGCCGTATGCGCCCGCGTCATGCCTACCAATACTCTTCTCGTCCATCTCACCACGCCGCTCATCGGCACGCCCGAGCAGGCTTCGTTTGAGCAGTCCGTTGATGGGCAGGCCAATGAGGGGCCGCATTTTAAGCTCCCCGTGCTCAATCTTTCGGTGGATCAGCTGCAGCTCCCCCAAGTGGCCTGCAACGATGCTAATCGCTGCTACCACTGCAAGCACGCCGGCTTTACCGCCATCGTCAACCACGCCAAGTCGCTCGGCTTTCCCACCGTCATCGATGGCAGCAATGCAAGCGATCGCGGTGACTACCGCCCCGGCATGCGTGCGGCAGAAGAGCTCGGCGTACGCTCGCCCCTTATGGAGGTCGGCTTTACCAAGGACGAAGAGCGCGAGCTGCTGCGCGCATGGGGCTATCCCGTTTGGAACCTGCCGGCGGGAGCATGTCTTGCCACCCGCGTCCCCACGGGCGAGGAGCTTACGCGCGAGAAGGTCGATTTAATCCGCGCCTGCGAGGATTACCTGCACGATCTTGATCTGGCACAGGTACGCGCGCGCTTGATCGGCGGCTGCATGCATATCGAGGCCGCACCCGCAGATGTCGCCAAGATTGCTGCCCTCGGTGGCAACGCCGTCGATGCCGAGGGCAAAACCCCGCTGCCCGCCGTTATCGAGTCCGCGCTGCGCGAGCTGGGCTGCGACCATATCTCCCCCGAGGTCACCCCCTACATTCACGGCAACATGAACCTTTAGATTACGCCGTTTTACAAACGGCGTAACTGCTCGGCGCTGCGCGGGCTCCGGGCACGGCAATCTGACGTTCAACTTCACGGGCGCGACCAAAAGGTCAGCGCCCGCTTGTTTCACGTCACCTTACCGCACCCGGAGACCGCTCGCTCGCATATGCTCAACCTGCACTGCGTTAACTGACCCGCCAATAAGGGACAGGTTTATTTTGGCAGGTTTTATCTGGGGAAATATCGCGAGGCAGTCGCCCCCCTAGCACCCATCTCACTTCGAGAGACACAAGAGGGGCGACTCGGCTGCATCTACTTCTTCCGATAGCGGCGGTTGCGGCTCGTCGATGAACCCATTACTTCGATGAGTCCTTTATCCGCCATTTTTGGCAGATGGTAGCGGACGGACGAAATTTTGACCCCCGATGCAACCGCTATTTCTCGCGCCGTCATATCCACTTCGGCTCTGAGAGCCTCCAGGATCCTATCCGCTGTCGAAGCTGACGATTCTCTGCTCATATCGATAATCTCAAACGTGTCTTTGCCACATTTTGACAGGACATGTTTATCGACAAGATTCCCGCAGATCAGGCGAATGTCATCCGAATCCCACTTCAGGGCCTCTCGTATTTTTTGAACATCGCATACGCACCCATGCTCCCGCATAAACATGAGCAATGTTTCCTCGCGATCCGTCAGCTCGGTGCCCACATGGCTCTGAATCCACGTGCGGTTTTCAGCAAGCTCCGCCCCGTGCCGGGAAAGCAGCACCGTAAACGAATCGGCCTTAACGATAAATTTCGGCCTTCCAAGCGAACGAGACTCCATCTCGCGAATCATAGCCGGGATACCAGATCCCTGGCTTTCTGCAACGGCCCCCTCGGCATGCTCTAACGGCGTCGCCCCCATTAGGCTCATGAGCTTTGGGTTTCGGCAGCGCGATTCCCCGTCTGCAAGATTGTCCACCGTCTTTCCGCCCCAAAGCCCGCCAGGGTTTTTGATCTCTATTCTGTCTGGATAGATATCGACACTCACGGCCTGCCCCACAAACATGGGCGAATATTCTCGATGGATGCAGGCATTTGCCAAGGCCTCGCGCAAAACCTCCTGGGGAACTTCCCAATCCTCCCTTCTGCCAGCACCTTGCACTATCGCCGCTTTGCGCAAGTTCCGTCCAATCGCGGCAAGGGCATCTTCGATGCAAGCCGGAATCGGGCCATCGCACAACTGGCGGTCAATAAACCGGGGTTGCCCGGGTGCAGATTTTTCCACATCGGAATGGACAGCGACATCGATCATGAGTTTGGGATAGAACTGCTGGGGGTAAATTCCCGCCGACAGAAGCCCCGCGAGCTTCACGGCACCATCCTTTGTAGTGATATTGAGTCTGACCAGCTGCTTTTCCAGCGTATCGGCCCCGCGCAAAACGCGCGGGGTCTGCAGCCGGCGATTTGCGATAATAGACCGCACGACATCTGGATCCAAATCCTCGACCGTTGCCTCCGAAACCACCGTGCCGTCTGCATCGCTCGGAAGCAACGCACTCTGCAGCTCATATAGCTCAGCGGGTGACATCTTGATATCTTTATCATCCACGCGCTTGTAGCTACCGTTCTGCACGCCGCGCGCGCCGATATAGCAAGGCTTCGCTTTAAGCTCAAGTTCAAAGATGCGCACCAGAAGCACCTGGAGCCCGTCGACCTCGCCTCGATCAAGCTCGTACCGCGGCGCATGGGTCACCACTGCCGCTGAGCCTCCGTCTCCGATACCCGAAACAAACTGATCGCGCACCCTATCGATAGCAAAGTTAGCCGAAGGAACAAATCCTTCGGCTTCGTTTAGGCCCAAAATAATGAGCCCACCCGCAGTGTTCGCAAAAGCGCTCACTGTCTCCCATACGTCTGCGCTCAATTTATTCGTGCAGGCTTTAACTTCTACCGATGCGTCATCAGTCCCCCGCCTGCGAAGGCGCTCAACGATAAGGCCAAGAGGTTCATCCAGCAGCATTGGCATTCCGTCTCTCTAAAACGATAGATTTATCTCTCTAAAGTATAGTATATCTCTCTAACTTTAGAGAGATAAGCACCTTATTTTAGAGAGACATTTAGAGAGATGTATCGAATTCACTGTTAGATAGCCCAATGTTATCTCTTTAACTGGCTTTCTCTTTAGAGAGACAATTAGAGAGACGAGCGCGACCTCTCTAATCATGGGCCCCTCTCTTTAAAGTGCGCACATCCCAACCGTACCTTAAGCTGCGGTGAAATAACTCACGATTAACCCACCGAAAAGGGACAGGTTTATTTTGGCAGGTTTTATCTGGTTAAACGCCGGACAGCCCCATATGCACAACCGCTGCAGTTCCATATGAGGCAAATGAATCAGTAGCGTCTATCCCAAATCTTGAGTATTTGTTCGACAAAACGGCCTCTGCCAGCTCCTGCTAGACTGGTAGACTCCCAACCGTCCATCCAGGAGCCTCAATGTCGCGCAAGTCCGCCTACAAGCAAGTACTTTCCATCGGCACCGCCGTGGTGCTGGGGTTTGCGCTGTTCACGGGGTCGCTCGACGGAGCGCCCAAGCTGTTGTCGCCACAAAGCGATGAGCAGGCGGCAGCTCTGGCCGAAAAACAAAACGAGAGTCCCAGCCGCACCGACGACGAGGCAGACCTGGTTGCCCGGCTCGAATCGGGAACGGCGAGCTCCCCGGACCCTCAAAACAGCCAGGACTCTGGCGATGGCTCCGATTCCGCCGCACCCGACACCGATGACGACGCTTCCGCGGACAGCGCCGCCGCCCCCATCGACGAGGTCGAAAACCCCGATCTTGACCGCGCCCGCGGCGTATACCTCAGCAGCATTCCCGACTACGCCGGCAACCCCTACGTTGCCCTTCGCGCCGACAGCATGCACCCGCTCGGCACGCCATCATTCACACTCGATGAATACGATCGCGCCACCGAAGAGGGCTGCTTTAAGAAATTCTCCAAGCTCGACAGCCTGGGCCGCACTCGCAAGGCGCTCGCCTGCGTGGGCCCCGAGTCACTCGGTCAAGGCAAGCGCGGCGATATCTCGCGTATCCATCCTGCCGGTTGGCACCAGCAGCGCTACGACTTTATTCCGGGCCAGAGCCTCTACAACCGCTGCCACCTTATCGCCTGGTCACTCTGCGGCGAGAACGCCAATCGCAAGAATCTCCTCACCGGCACGCGTTATCTCAACGAGACGGGTATGCTGCCGTTTGAAGAGCAGATTCTCAACTATATTCGCGATACGGGCAACCACGTGCTCTATCGCGTCACGCCCATGTATAACGAAGAGGAGCTTGTCTGCCGCGGCGTGCGCCTTGAGGCGCAATCGGTCGAGGACCACGGCAAGACCCTCTGCTTCCACGTGTACTGCTACAACCTGCAGCCGCACGTGCAGATCGACTACGCCACCGGCCGCAACCAGGCATCCGGAGACTAGTGCTGACCGCACCGCCCGTAACCCAAAAATGATTCGTTTTCCTCCGTCCCCATGGGATCAAAAAAGGCCGCCCTGGATTACCCAGGGCGGCCTTTTCGTCAGCGTCCACATTGCAGGCAACGCCACACGCTACTTGGCGCGACCCTCCTCATAGCGCTCGACCAGCTTGGCCTGAACGTCATAGGGAACCTGCTCATAGCCTGCGGGCTTCATGGTAAAGTCACCCGTGCCGCGCGTGATAGAGCGCAGGCGCGTCGAATAATCCGTCAGCTCTGCCAGCGGCGCCTGGGCAATGACCACGGTGTCGCCGCGCTCATCGGTCTCCATGCCCGTCACGCGACCGCGCGAGGCAGAGATGTCGCCCATCACGGCGCCGGCATAGCTCTCGGGGATAGTCACCGTGATTTCCTCGATGGGCTCCAGCACCACCGGGTCGGCATCGGCGCACGCCTTGCGCAGGCCGATGCGAGCCGCCGCGCGGAACGCCATCTCGTTGGAGTCGACGCTGTGATACGAGCCGTCGTACACAGCCACGCGAATGCCCGTGAGCGGGTAGCCGGCAATGATGCCGTCCTTCATGGTCTCCTGGACGCCCTTGTCCACGGCGGGGATCAGCGAGCGCGGAATACGGCCGCCTACGACCTCGTCCACAAACTCATAGCCGTCGCTCGTGCCGTCGGGCCCAATGAGCGGCTCAACGCGCAGCCAGCAGTCGCCATACTGACCGGCACCGCCAGTCTGTTTCTTGTGGCGGCCCTGCGCGCTTGCCGTACGGCGAATGGTCTCGCGATACGGAATGCGGATCGGCACGCTCTTGGCCACGACCTTGGTGCGGTCCTCCAGACGGTTGAGCAGCACCGAAACCTGCGCCTCACCAACGGCGGAGATAATGGTCTGGCCGGTCTCCTCGTCGCGGTCGATGCTCATGGTCGGATCAGCCTTGCAGGCCTTCTCGATAAACGTGTAGAGCTTCTCTTCGTCGCCGCGGTTCTCGGCCTCGATGGCAATGCGGTACTGCGAGTTGGGAAACTTAAACGCCGCAGCCTCGACCTTACCGGTAATGGAGAGCGTATCGCCCGTCTCGGCCGCCAGCTTGGGCGCCACGATGATGTCGCCGGCATAGGCATGGCCAACCTCGGTCATATCGCGGCCGCACATCACATACAGGTGAGCCAGACGATCGCTCTTGCGGGTACGCGCGTTGATCAGCTCAAGGCCCGGCTCAAGCGTACCCGTCAGCACCTTGATAAAGCTGATGCGACCCTGCTGCGGATCGGCCAGGGTCTTAAACACAAACGCCACCGGGCGGTCATCGTCACTCGAGATCTTAAGCGAATCACCGTCGATAAGCGGCATCTCGCCGTAGTCAGTCGGCGCCGGGAAGTACGTGGCGATGTCGTCCATCAGCGAGTTGACGCCCTGCTCCTTGATGCAATCGCCCGCAAAGACCGGCACAAAGATGCGCTCGGCGATCGCCTTCGACAGCAGGCCTTCAAGCTCCTCCTGCGTCAGCGTCTCCTCGCCCTCCAGGTACTTCATCATCAGCTCGTCGTCGGCCTCGGCCACCAGCTCGCACAGATGGTCGTGGGCCTCCTCGGCCTGGACACGATACTCCTCGGGAATCTCCGACTCAACGGCTTCGGCGCCGTTGCAATGGCGCGCCTTCATGCGTACCAGGTCGATAATGCCGTCAAAGTCCTCGCCCTCGCCCCAGGGAAGGGTCACGGCGCCCAGGCGCGTGCCAAAGCGCTCCTGTAGCAGGTCCATCGTGGTCGCAAAGCTGGCCTCGGAGCGCGACAGGCGGTTTACGAACACCGCACGCGCCAGGCGCAGGTCCTCGGCGGCATACCAGAGCTTAACCGTCGTAGGCTGCGGGCCGGCCTCGGCGTCGACCACAAACAGAGCCGTCTCGCAGACGCTCATCGCGGCAAAGGCGTCGCCGATAAAATCGGGGTAGCACGGGGCATCGAGCACATTGATGCGCGCGCCCTTCCAGTCGATTGGCGCAATGGTCGTCGAGATGGAAAATGCACGCTTGACCTCTTCGGGGTCATAGTCGAGCGTAGGCTTGGTGCCGTCGTGGCCGCCCAGGCGGGCGGTCTTGCCGGAAAGGTGGAGCATGGCCTCGGCGAGTGAAGTCTTGCCCACCCCGCCTTGGCCTACGAGCACCACGTTCCTTACGTTACCGGTCTTGGGAGCACCCATGATGACCTCCTTGCAGGGCCGCGCGCAATGCGCGACGCCAACGGGGAGAGTTCGCGGTCGGTGCCATCCCGGGAGCAGCATGGTCGGCAGCCGAGCCGACTCACCCTCCAAATGTCCTATGCCACCACCCTACCCTCACGGGCGGCTGTCCATGCATACCTTTCGGCGCACGTATGAATACAGGCGGCGAGAGGAAGAGGCAAGCTTGTGAGGCGATTATTGAACCCCGTCGATGCAAACAAAAAGCCGCCACAGACCGTAAGACCTGCGGCGGCTTCGCCTCAATTAATAGTTGAGTAAATACCTGAGCCTATCCCTCGATACGGCTCAAGAACTCACGGGTGCGCTGCTCGCGCGGATGGTCGATGACCTGCTCGGCAGGACCCTCCTCGACAATGCGGCCGCCATCCATAAAGACCACGCGGTCGGCAACATCGCGCGCAAACTGCATTGCGTGGGTCACGATCACCATCGTCATATTCTGCGCGGCAAGGTCTTTAATGACACGCAGCACCTCGGCCGTCAGCTCGGGATCGAGTGCCGAGGTTGGCTCGTCAAAGAATAAGATTTTCGGATCGAGCGCCAGGGCGCGGGCAATACTCACGCGCTGCTGCTGACCGCCCGAAAGCTCACACGGCACCTTGTTCTCGTTGCCCGTCAGCCCCATTTGCGCAATCAGCTCGTGAGCACGAGCTTCCGCCTGCTCGCGCGGGCGCTTAAGCACGCGGATCGGTGCGTCGATGATGTTTTTCATCACGGTATAGTGCGGGAACAGGTTGTAATTTTGGAACACCAGGCCGAATCGCGAGCGCGCCTGCATGGGCACATCGCCCTTCGCATAGACCGCGCCCGAACCCGCATCCGTCGCAACGGCAAGGTCGTCAAACGAGAGCGAGCCTCCGTCGAGTGTCTCGAGCAGCGTGGCACACCGCAGCAGCGTGGACTTGCCGCCACCCGAAGGCCCGATAATCGCCACGACCTCGCCACGCTTCACCTCAAGCGAGATATCCTTGAGCACCTCATTGCCGCCAAACGCCTTGCGCGCGTTTTCGATTTTCATCACTGAGTTAGTCATGATAATAGTCCAGCTTCTTTTCGGCGGCGCCCAGCAGCATCTCGACCACAAAGTTAAAGACCCAGTAAATCAGCGCCGCGATCGCAAACGGCACCATGCTCACCTGCGAGGCGACCAGCGCCTTGGCCGTCGAGAACATCTCACCCACGCCAATGGCAAACGCCAGCGACGTGTCCTTGACCAGCGTGATGATCTCGTTGCCCATCGCCGGCAGAATACGCTTGGCGACCTGCGGCATCACGATATACAGAAACGTCTGCACGCGCGAATAGCCCAGCACCTCGGCAGCCTCGTATTGACCGCGCGGAATGGACTGCAAGCCCGAGCGATAGATCTCGGCAAAGTAACCGGCGTAGTTGATGATGAACGCCACGACGCACGCCGTCCACTTGGAATCGGGCGTGAGCGAAATGCCAAACACGTAGTACGGGGCAAAGTAGATGGCAAACATCTGCAGCATGAGCGGCGTACCGCGCATGACCGAAATGTAGATGCGCGCAATCCAGCGAAGCGGCGCGATTTTGCTCATGCGCATAAACGCCACGGGGATTCCCAGCGGAATCGACCCCAGCAGTGTCAGCACAAACAACTGCAAACTGACCAAGAATCCCTGGCCGAGCATCTGCATCATGACCTGAATAGACATTACTTGAGCACCCAATTATCGAAAGATAGACCATAGCTTGAATACTTGTCGCACAGGTCCTTGACCGTGCCGTCCTCATAGAGTGCCTTGAGCGACTCGGTCACGGCGTCGGCCGACTTGGTGTCGCCCTTCTTAAAGCCAACGGCGTAGTGCTCGCTGGACAGCGGCTCATCAAGCTGCGCATAAGCATCGGGCTTGGCGGCAAGCTGATACTGGGCAATCGAAAGGTCGCAAGCCACGGCATCGACCGCGCCGCTCTCGAGCTGCATAAAGGCCGTGTTGTACTCGCCGATGGTATCGAGCGTGGCAAACGTCGCCGCCAGATCCTTCTGATCACCCTCGAGCACATCCTGCGCAGCGGAATCGGTCTGGGTAATCACAGTCTTGCCGGCAAGATCGTCCCAGCTCTTGATACCTGCATCCTTCTTGACCACCAGCACCTGCTCATTGAGCATGTACGGCTCGGAGAACGTGTAGTCGTCCTCGCGGCCCTCCATGGTAAAGCCGTTCCAGATGCAGTTGATGGCTCCCGAGTTAAGCAGCGTGTCCTTGGCATCCCAATCGATGGCCTCGTATTTGACCTCCCAGCCCTGCTTATCGGCAACAGCCTTGGCCAGATCGAGATCAAAGCCGGTGTACTCGCCATCGTCGCCCACAAAGCCGTACGGAGGATAGGACTTATCAAAGCCCACCACGAGCTTCTTGGACTCCGCAGCACCCTTCACATCCTTGGCCGCGGCAGAGCCTGCAGCGGAGCCCTTGCCGGCACCACCGCCGCAGCCGACAAGACCAAGGCCAAGCACCGTAGCGAGCGAGCCGGCTAGACCAACAAACTGACGACGAGACATATCGGTGTTCATGGTATTCCCCCTTGATGGCACTTTAGTTAAGTAAAGTGAGTCGTGTAACGTCCAGAATCATACACTCTACCTTGATAAAGTACAAGGGAGAGGTTGCCCGGCGTGCTTTGATCGAGGCGGCTGAGGGGTCAGAGGAGAAAAAATCTTCTCAGAAATCCAAGTCGTCTCAGGACGCGAAGGGTAAGTCGGCCAAGGGCAAGGCTAAGGCCAAGCGTCCCGGCTCTCGTCGGAGCGAGGACAAGGCGTCTCAGACTCGCTCCAAGCGCTTGCATAAAGATCCGGCTTCGTCTGCGCGTAAGGCTGTGGACCCCAAGTCTCCCTGTTCGATTATGAAGGCTTGCGGTGGATGCACGGCGCTCAATCGTCCTTATAAAAAGCAGTTGGCAGCCAAGCAGGCCGCCATGGAGGAGCTTTTTGCTTCGCTTTGTGAGCGTGAGGGCATTGCTGTAGATCCTATTCGTGGCATGGGTGTCACCCTGGGCGACCCGGGCAAATATCCTGCACCGCGTGGCTTTCGTCATAAGGCTGCCACTCCCTTTGCTCCCGGTAAGGAGGGCGCCGTCCGTTGCGGTTTCTTTGAGCGCGGCACGCACAAGATCGTTGCCGTACCCGAATGCCCCGTCGAGGCA
>CABUCQ010000031.1 GCA_902490095.1 uncultured Collinsella sp. | reverse complement strand
CGCGGCGGTGTTGTGGCGGGCGCCGCGTGGACGGACGGTTGCCGCGAGCTTCGTCACGTGCTCGTGGAGGACAGGCCGGCGCTCGGCGCCGTTATGCGCTCGAAATACGTTCAGAGCGCGGTTGGCCGCGGCGTCTTCGAGGGCGTCCGCGCTGCCCTGCGTGAAGGCAGGCCGGCGCTCTTTGCCGGTACTGCATGCCAGGTGGCTGGCATGCGCTCATACCTGGGGAAACTCGCCGACTCTGACCTCTTCCTCGGCGTCGACGTCATCTGCCACGGTGTTCCGTCTCCAGAGCTCTGGTCGCGCTGGGTCGACTACCGTGGTGAGGCCTTCGGGGCGGACGTCTGCGACGTCAATATGCGGAGTAAGACAACCGGATGGTTGTCTTACTCCGCTATGTACAAGCACATAGCGGAGAAAGACAACACCGGGGACACCGAGTCCCAGATATTCGGCAAAGACTGGTACATGAAAGCGTTTCTGGCCAATGCGAGCCTTCGTTCGTCCTGTCTGGCATGTCCAGCAAAGCGCTCCAGCGGCGCCGATATCACGCTCGGTGATTTCTGGGGGTTCCAGAATACCCATCCCGAGGTCGACAACTCCAAGGGCGTATCTGCCGTCCTATGCAATACCGAGAAGGGCGTGCGGGCATTCGAGGCTATTTCTGGGCTTACTGCAAACGGTCCGGCGACGCTTGATGGGGTAATCGCGGGCAACCCTAGCCTCGTCCATTCTGTCACGCCTTATCCAAAGCGCGACGAGTTCTTGAACGACGTGTCTGCCGGGCTTTCCATCCCAGATCTCATGGACAAGTGGGATTTCCGTCCCACTCTCTGGCAGCGTGTCCGCGGCAAGCTTGGTGGTATTAAACGACGACTAAAGAGACTCGTTGGAAGGAGAGCCTAGATGGCCAAGGATCGCTACCTTCAAGCTCTTCGTGGGCTTGCGATTTCCGCAGTGGTGCTTATCCACTGTCTTCCTCAATGTGCCGCGTCGGTCGCCATTCGCCCATTCCTCAACTTTTCTGTTGCGTTGTTCTTGTTTTTATCCGGTGTTCTTACCGACGAGCGCAAATTTAATGCGGGGGGGGTCTTCGACGCCGCATTAGCAAGGTTGCCGGACCTTATGCGTTCTGGAGCGTTATCTATCTTGCGGCGTTTCCCGCCCTTCATGGGCGTCTGGGTTTCTGGCGTTCGCCGTGGGCTCCGTATCGGCTCAGATGTACTATCTATTGGTCTATTCACAGCTTGTGCTGCTTACTCCGGTACTGTTCAGGCTCCTTTCACGGTATAGGTTCTTTGTCTATTGTGTGACACCGGCTTGCTTGCTTCTAAGGGAGCTCGCTGCCGTTGCCGGTATCGCATTGCCTCTAATACAGGTTTTCTGCCCCATGTGGCTCATCTTTTATGTTTTCGGTCTCGACTGGAGGCGTTGGGCTGCGCTCATTGAAGGACGAACCACTCAGCTTGTTGCAGTGCTCTTTATATTTTTAATAATTCAGGAGGTCGCAGGCTTCTGGTGGTATTTGACTGGCGATTTCAATATGGCCACAACTCAGCTTAAGCTCGGTTCTGCCGCGACCTCTTTAGCTGTGATCGCGCTTCTTATGGCGGTTCCGGGATCATTCAAGTCGCGATTATCTTCTACTTTGCTTGTTGACCTTGGGAACGCCTCTTTTGGAATCTACCTCTGCCATATACTTGTTCTCAAGGCCGTTTGGAAACTGCTTGGATTATTCGTCATTCCACTTGGTGTTTCGACATTTGCTGTTTGGGCGCTAACTCTTGCCGGATCTTATTCGCTTGTATCACTTTGCGGTCGTTATTTGCCCGAACGAATTCACATCATTGTGGGATTATAAATTGATTTTCGATACTGGCGCTTTTCATAGCGTTGAAGCAAAGTGAGTCCATTACCAACATTTGGCACGCGATCATCGGTGAAGATACCGGACTTCCTGTTTTCGAACGAGAAGATGACTTTTTACTCAAAATGGCTGATTGGATTAACCAACCTGAAATAACCGGAATCAATCTCCCTTGGTCGAGCATTGAAAAATGGAAGGGGCAATTCAGGTAGCCATATTCCGCAGTCATTACCTTGCCTATTTCGTTAAGAATGAGGGGGTTTAGCAAAATAGGATACCCAAGTCTTATTTATCACTCGACCTAAAGCGCATTTCGATTGTAGAGGACAGATTAAATGAAAGGCATCATCCTCGCGGGCGGGTCCGGCACGCGACTGTACCCGCTCACTCTCGTGACCTCCAAGCAGCTGCTGCCGGTCTACGACAAGCCCATGATCTACTACCCGCTGTCCACGCTCATGCTGGCGGGCATCAAGGACATCCTGGTCATCTCCACGCCGACCGACCTGCCCAACTTCCAGCGCCTGCTGGGCGACGGCTCGCGCTTCGGCGTGGACCTCTCCTACGCCGAGCAGTCGAGCCCCGACGGCCTGGCGCAGGCCTTCACCATCGGCGAGGAGTTCATCGCCGGCGAGCCGTGCGCCCTGGTGCTCGGCGACAACATCTTCTACGGCAACGGCCTGTCGCGCCACCTGACGCGCGCCGTCCAGAACGCCGAGTCGGGCCGCGCCACGGTCTTCGGCTACCACGTGGACGACCCCGAGCGCTTCGGCGTCGTGGAGTTCGACGGGGAGGGCCGCGCCGTCTCCATCGAGGAGAAGCCCGCCGAGCCCAAGAGCTCCTACGCCGTCACCGGCCTGTACTTCTACCCGGGCGACGTCGCCGCCAAGGCGCATGAGGTTAAGCCGTCGGCCCGCGGCGAGCTGGAGATCACCACACTCAACCAGATGTACCTGGAGGAGGGGACGCTGTCCGTCGTCACCCTGGGCCGCGGCTACGCGTGGCTGGACACCGGCACCATGGAGAGCCTGCACGAGGCGGCGGAGTTCGTCCGCGCTGTGGAGCACTCCCAGGACCTGCCGGTCTCGGTCCCCGAGGAGATCGCTTGGGAGAACGGCTGGATCACCACCGCCGAGCTGGAGGAGGCCGCGAAGGCCTACGGCAAGTCGGTCTACGGCCGGCACCTGAAGAAGGTCGCCGCCGGCGAGATCGTCAACAGCCCGCGCGAGTACTAGCGCCAGCTTGTTTTCTTTTAGGGGTCACCGTTTATCTGGTGGCCCCTTTCGTTATGATTACGTTGACCATAAAGACAATATGATTGGGAGTGGATGTGTTAAGCGTCTACTTTGGCGATATGCCAGAAGCGATTTACAACACAGCGACATATTTCAAAAACTCTTACCGGTCTACTTGGATTACGGATCCCTATGCAGTCTCGATAATTAAAGATGTCGATCGATCGGTTGTTGTCTCCGAAAACGTCATCGAAAGCCCTGTGCTTGGATCCATCTCCCCACTCCAGCTTTCTGGTGGCGTGAAAACGCTGCTGCTTATGAGATTTGATCGTAAGCATATTTTTAACGCTTCTACCTGTGGTGACAACTGTGCCAAGTGGATTCTCGACATGGCGAAAGACCGCAAGCTCGTTGTGAATCTCTATCATGTGATGGACTTTGGTCGCGAGGATTTTAAAATTAAAGTCGTGAATAGCGGCCGAATCGTTCACAACATGGCCGATTTGATTCACGAGTCGATTCCGTATCTGTAGGTGCTGCTTATGAACGGTTCGCATCTCGTTAAGATTTCCCGCCGCAGGGGAACCAAGTACACATTTACCATTAAACGGAACATTACTATTGTGCGTGGGGATAGTGGCACGGGTAAGACGACACTGTTTGACATGGTCGCAGACTACATGCGAACGGGCGAGCAGTCGGGTGTTTCCTTGCAATGCGATTGTCCCTGTGTCGCCCTGACCGATTATGATTGGCGAAACCAGCTTTCGTCCGTTCATGACTCGATTGTATTTGTCGATGAGGGCTTAAAAGAGATCCATTCTGATGAGTTTGCCCATCATGTGCTGTATTCCTCGAATTATTTCGTGCTGATCTCAAGGGCTGATTTCCCCAATCTTCCGTATAGCGTGGATGAGATTTACAAGATTAAGACGAGCGGAAAATACCATTCTTTCGTCCCTGTTTATCAAGATCGCGGGAATCATCGTTATGCTATTTCCCGGTCGGCGCCAAAACAGGACTTTTCTATCCTTCTATGCGAGGACAGTAAGTCTGGTTTCCAGTTCTTTAAACGGCATTTTGCTGACAGTGAGCTTACCTGTACTTCGGCCATGACGAACAGCGCGATTTTGGGCTGGTTGGATCAGCATCTCGACGATCGCGTGTTTGTTGTCGCGGACGGGGCGGCATTTGGGTGCTATGCGGACCGCGTCCTTAAGCTGCAAGACATTCACCGCGATACTGTTACGGTTTGTCTTCCCGAGTCGTTCGAATGGCTTCTGCTGAGCTCCGGCGTAATTTCAGGGCTAGATGTTAAGACGGTTTTGGAAACCCCAGAAGCCTTTGTAAACAGTGAGAAGTTTAAAAGCTGGGAGGACTTCTTCTATAAGTACTTACGCGATAAAACTGGGAATTCGGTCTTCCGGTACGACAAAGACTGCATTCCGGAGGCGTTTTGTAGGGGAAGTAATTCTGCGAAGGTTATGGCTCTTATCGCGTGCCGAAATGTCCGATAGTTTTGTTGAATAGTGTCGCGGCATCACTTCCTGCGGCATACTAAAGAAGCTGTACATGCTTCAGATTGGATTTTCATGTCTGAGATTTTTGAACCTAAGAACATCATCGTCACGGGCGGCTGCGGCTTCATCGGCAGCAACTTCGTGCACTACGTCGTGAACAACCACCCCGACGTGCACGTCACCGTCCTGGACAAGCTGACCTACGCCGGCAACCCCGAGAACATCGCGGGGCTGCCGACGGACCGCGTGGAGCTCGTCGTCGGCGACATCTGCGACGCGGAGCTCCTGGACCGCATCGTCCCGGGCCACGACGCCATCGTGCACTACGCCGCCGAGTCCCACAACGACAACTCCATCGCCGACCCGGAGCCGTTCCTGCGCACCAACGTCGAGGGCACCTTCCGCCTGCTGGAGGCCGTCCGCAAGCACGGTGTCCGCTTCCACCACGTCTCCACCGATGAGGTCTACGGCGACCTGGCGCTCGACGACCCCGCCAAATTCACCGAGGAGACGCCGTACCACCCGTCCTCGCCGTACTCGAGCACCAAGGCCAGCTCCGACATGCTCGTCCGAGCGTGGACCCGCACCTACGGCCTTCGCGCCACGATCTCCAACTGCTCCAACAACTACGGCCCCTACCAGCACGTGGAGAAGTTCATCCCCAGGCAGATCACGAACATCATCGACGGCGTGCGCCCCAAGCTCTACGGGAAGGGCGAGAACGTCCGCGACTGGATCCACACCGAGGACCACTCCTCGGCCGTCTGGGACATCCTCACGAAGGGCCGCATGGGGGAGACCTACCTCATCGGCGCCGACGGGGAGAAGAACAACATCACCGTGCTGCGCATGATCCTTGCGGCCATGGGACGCGACCCCGAGGACTTCGACTGGGTCGCCGACCGCCCCGGCCACGACCGCCGCTACGCCATCGACTCGACCAAGCTCCAGCGCGAGCTGGGCTGGCGCCCGACGCACACCGACTTCGCCGAGGGCCTCAGGGCCACCATCGACTGGTACGTCGCCAACGAGCCCTGGTGGCGCCCGGCCAAGGAGGCCACCGAGGCCCGCTACCGCGCGCAGAGGCAGTAGGGAGAGGAGAGACATGGCAGACATCGCATTCGAGAAGGACCTCTCCGTCACCGAGACGGGCATCGAGGGCCTGAAGGTCGTCGACCTGGCCGTCCACGGCGACAATCGCGGCTGGTTCAAGGAGAACTGGCAGCGCGCCAAGATGTGCGCGCTGGGCATCCCCGACCTCCGCATCGTCCAGAACAACATCTCCTACAACGACAGGAAGGGCGTCACCCGCGGCATCCACGCCGAGCCCTGGGACAAGTTCATCTCCGTGGCCCGCGGCAGCGTCTTCGGCGCCTGGGTGGACCTGCGCGAGGGCAGCGAGACCTTCGGCAAGGTGTTCACCTGCACGCTCGACCCGTCCAGGGCCATCTACGTCCCGCGCGGCGTGGGCAACTCCTTCCAGGCCCTGGAGGACGGCACCGCCTACACCTACCTGGTGGACGCCCACTGGTCGCTCGAGCTCAAGAGGACCTACACCTTCGTGAACCTCGCCGACCCCGAGCTCGCCATCGAGTGGCCGATCCCCCTCGACGAGGCCACCGTATCCGAGGCCGACCTCAACCACCCGATGCTCAGGGACGTCGTCCCAATGGCGCCCAAGAGGACGCTCGTCACCGGCTGCAACGGCCAGCTGGGCCATGCCGTGCGCAGGCTGGCGGAGGAGCGCGGCGTCGCCAAGGACTTCGACTTCTGCGACATCGACACCTTCGATATGTCAGACCCGGACGCCTACACACAGTACGACTGGTCGCTCTACGGCACCGTCATCAACTGCGGCGCCTACACCGCCGTGGATAGGGCGGAGACCGCCGAGGGCCGCGCAACCGCCTGGAAGGCCAACGCGACCGGCCCCGCCCTCCTCGCCCGCACATGCTCTGATCACGGGATCACCCTCGTCCACGTGTCCAGCGACTACGTCTTCGACGGCACCGCCGAGGTGCATGACGAGGACGAGCCCCTCAGCCCGCTGTCCGTCTACGGCCAGACCAAGGCCGCCGGCGACATCGCCGTGGCCGGGTGCCCGCGCCACTACATCATGCGCTCCAGCTGGGTCATCGGCGAGGGCCGCAACTTCGTCAAGACGATGAAGGGGCTGTCCGACCGCGTCGCCGACCCCGAGGATAAGCTCACGCAGGTCACGGTCGTTGACGACCAGCTGGGCCGCCTGACCTTCACGCGCGACATGGCCGAGGCCATCTTCCACGTGCTGGGGACGCACGCCCCCTACGGCACCTACGACTGCACCGGCTCCGGCACCGTCAAGTCCTGGGCCGATATCGCCCGCGCCGTCTTCGAGGCCGCCAACGGCAACGGGGACAGGGTCGTGCCGGTATCGACCGCCGACTACTACGCGAGCGCCGAGGGCCCCGTCGCCCCGCGCCCGGTCCACTCCGCGCTCGACCTGTCCAAGCTCGAGGCTGCCGGCTTCCACATGCCCGACTGGGAGGAAGAGCTGGGGGAGTACATCAAGACGCTCTAGCCGCTATTAACTTTTCGAGAGTAAAAGCCGCCGTTCTTTAACGGCGGCTTTTCTTGTTGGTGGCTATCTGCGCAGTGGTGCCAATAGTATTTTGCGGAAGATCTACCTCTCGCTTGGCATGGAAGTAGGGTGGCCGGGCTGGTCGCCGTAGGCGTATTTGCTGTACACGTTGACCTCCCACTGCTTTTTTTCGACCTTTGCTACAGAATCTAGGATGAAGCCGGTCGCAAGGCTCAGGCCGCACAGGAACATAAACGAGGCGGCGAGCACAGCGGTGGGGAAGCGCGGGACGAGGCCGGTCTGGAAATATTCGACAACGATGGGCATGCCCAGGGCGAGGCCGAATACCGCGAACAGAAGCGCAACGAGGCTGAAGAACTTCAGCGGGCGGTAGTCCTTGAACAGCGTGCCGATCATCGCAACGACTTTAATGCCGTCGCTCACGGTGTTGAGTTTGGACTCGGAACCCTCGGGACGGTCGCGGTACTCGATGGGCACATCTTTGATGCGCCAGCGGTGGTCGACGGCGTGGATCGAGAGCTCGGTTTCGATCTGAAAGCCCTCGGAAAGCACTGGGAAGGTTTTAACGAACGGGCGGCTCATGGCACGGTAGCCTGTCATGACGTCATCGAAGCTGTAGCCATAGATCCACTTGATCATGGCGCGGACCAGATTATTGCCAAAGCCGTGGAAGGCACGCTTGTTCTCCTCGGCGTAGGTGCCGTTGGAAAGGCGATCGCCTACGGTCATGTCGGCCGTGCCGTTAAGGATGGGCTCGCAGAGGGCCTTGGCCGCCTCGGCGGGGTAGGTGTCGTCTCCGTCGACCATCAGGTAGCAATCGGCGTCGATATCGCGAAACATCTGGCGGCACACGTTGCCCTTTCCCTGACGGGGCTCAAAGCGGACTGTGGCGCCGTGCTCGGTGGCAATGCGTGAGGTATCGTCCGACGAGTTGTTGTCATAGACATAGACCGTCGCCTGCGGAAGCTCGCGGTGAAAGTCGTCGATGACTTTGCCGATCGTGAGCGCTTCGTTGTAGCAAGGGATGATGACGGCGATGGATTCAGAATTCACTTAATGCTCCTTATACATTCAATCCTAGAAAGTATAGCCGTTTGGGCCTGGCATCCTAAGATGTGGGTTAGTTCTCCAGTTTTGTTGCGCGAATCGTTTGCATGGCCGTCGGGTCTATACTGTTCGTTTGTCAACGATTACGAGTAAAGGAGTTGCATCCGTGTCGGATCAGACAAAGCAACAAGAAACTCGCAGTCTGCCTGCGACGTTTGCTAAGAACGAATTTGAGAAGGACGCGTTTATCCTTCGTCAGCTGGTTACCAAGGATTTTAAGATCAAGTATCGCCGTAGCGTTCTGGGCGTCGCATGGTCGGTGCTCAACCCGCTGCTGATGATGATCGTCATGGCCATCGTGTTCTCGACGATTTTTGGCCAGGGCCGCAATGGCTCAATGACGCCCGAGATGTACCCGCTGTACTTGATCGTGGGTAACATCACCTTTGCCGTCATGTCTGAGTCTACTAACCAGGCCCTGACGTCGATCGTGGGCGCTGCCCCTCTGCTCAAGAAGGTTAAGGTGCACCGCTGGGTTTTCCCGGTGCAGAAGGTGCTCTTCTCGCTGGTCAACTTTGCCTTCTCGCTGGTCGCCATCGCCATCGTCATGCTGTGGTTCCGCGTTATGCCTTCTTGGCACCTGATTCTGTTGCCGGTCTGCCTGCTGCTGCTTATGTGCTTCTGCATGGGCCTGGGCATGATGCTCTCTGCCCTTACGGTCTTCTTCCGCGACGTTATGCATCTGTGGAGCGTCGTCATTACGGCGTGGACTTACATTACGCCCATCTTCTGGACGACTGACTATATTGCGCAAATGCCGCATCTCGTGCGTATCTTGATGTATGCGAACCCCATGTTCAACTACCTGCAGTTTATGCGCGATATCTTCCTGTTCCAGACTACGCCCTCGCTTATGACGTTTGGTATGTGCGTCGCTTGGGCGGTTCTTGCGCTTATTATTGGCTATACCGTGTTCCATAAGTCCGAGCGCAAATTTATCCTCTACATCTAAGGAGTGCTGTGATGACTGAATCTGTTGTTGATTACAGCGAGCAGCCTCTGGCTGTCGAGGTCGACGACGTCACCATGATCTTTAACATGGCGTCCGAGTCGCTGACCAACCTCAAGGAGTACTTCATCAAGCTTGCCAAGCACGAGCTGTTCTTTGAGGAGTTTAGGGCGCTTAAGCACATCTCGTTTGATATTCATCGCGGCGAGGTTGTGGGTCTGGTCGGCACCAATGGCTCCGGCAAGTCTACGATGCTCAAGATTATCGCTGGCGTTCTTGAGCCTAGCGAGGGCAGCGTTAAGGTGCACGGTAACATCGCGCCGCTGATTGAGCTTGGCGCCGGCTTTGACCCCGAGCTGACCGCCCGCGAGAACATCTATCTGAACGGCGCCCTGCTCGGCTATACCAAGGAGTTCATCGACGCCAACTTTGACGGCATTATCGAGTTCGCTGAGCTGCAGAACTTTGTCGATATGCCGCTTAAGAACTTCTCTTCGGGCATGGTGGCGCGTATCGCCTTTGCAATCGCGACGATTACCGAGCCCGATATTCTGATCGTTGACGAGACGCTGTCCGTCGGTGATGTGTTCTTCCAGCAAAAGTGTGAGGCCCGCATCCAGCACTTTATCCAGAGCGGCGACGTGACGGTTCTGTTCGTTTCGCACTCTATGGAGCAGGTTGAGCGCATCTGCCAGCGTGCCGTTTGGATTGAGAAGGGTGACCTTCGCATGGACGGCCCGGTCGATGAGGTCTGCAAGGCGTACCGCGAGCAGTTCAACTAGGTTATAATTACTTGCGCCTGACAGGCTTGTGCTTGCTTGGGCGTGCGGTTATTTGCTCCATTAGCTCAGTTGGATAGAGCAGGGGACTTCTAATCCCAAGGTCGACGGTTCGAATCCGCCATGGAGCACCATCGTTTATTAAGCCCAGACCGCTTGGTGGTCTGGGCTTTTTTCATCTTGTGTGTTGCTGGAGCCGAGCGCGAGCAAGCCGCTGCTGTTTGTTGGGGTTGGCATTTTACTTTTCGAGATGCTCTTTCAGCAGCTCCAACGCGTGGGCGTAGCCCTTCAGGCCCTCTCCGGTGATGGTGGCGAAGCAGGCCAGACGGGCGTAGCTCACCTGGCGGAAGTCTTCGCGGGTCTCGACTGCGCTAATGTGGACCTCCACAGCCGGGATGGCGACGGCTTTGAGCGCGTCCAGGATGGCCACGCTTGTGTGCGTGTAGGCGGCCGGGTTGATGACGATGCCGTCGACCTTTCCGTAAGCCTCCTGGATCTTGTCGACGATGCTGCCCTCGTGGTTAGACTGGAAGACCTCGACCTCGTCGAAGCCCTGTGCGGCACCCGCTTCCTGGCAGATCTGCACTAAGCGATCGTAGTTGTCGCTGCCGTAGATGCCTGGCTCGCGAATGCCGAGCATGTTGAGGTTGGGGCCGTTAATGACGAGTGCTTTCATGGTTGCTTCCTTTGCAGTTGAAAAACCACCACAAAGGTGCCTGCCCCCTTTGTGGTGGTTTTGGTTAGAGAGCGGGTGGGAGGGTGTCGAGGAGGGCATGGGCGGTGTTGGCGGCGCAGTCGCGTGAGTCGATGATGTAGTCGGCCCAGGCGCGGTAGCGCGGCATACGCTGCTCGGCCAGCTTGTCGATGCCGTCGCGCGCGGTGATGGGGCGGCCCTTGTGGGCGAGCTCGTCGAGCTTGCGGTTGAGCATCACGATTTGGCTGTTTTGGTGCAGCAGAGGGTAGTTCTCGTCGCGCGTAACCACGCCGCCGCCGGTGGAGAGCACCAAGCCGCTGCGCTTGGAGATGTCGGCCAGCGCTGCCGTCTCCTGCTCGCGGAAGGCCGCCTCGCCGCACTTGATGATAAAGTCGGCGCAGGGCATGCCCAGGCGCTCCTCGAGGGCGCGATCGAGATCGATGTGCTCGCGGCCCGTGAGCTGGGCGATCTGCTCGCCCACGCGGGTCTTGCCCGAGCCCGGCATGCCGATCAGCGCGATGTTCTGTTCGCGGCGTGACAGGCGCTCCGTTACGTCCAGGATCCTCTCGCGCGGGGTGGCTTTGCCGGTATAGCGCTCGACAGCTTGTGCCGCCTGGGCAACAAGCATAAGCAGGCCGCCGATGCAGGGGATGCCGCGGCGCTCGGCCTCGAGCATCAGGCCCGTGCGGGCGGGGTTGTAGACAATGTCGATGACGCCCTCGAGCGCATCGAGGCCTTCGAGCGTGCAAGGCGCGTCGGGGCAGTGGGGGAACATGCCGGCGGGCGTGCAGTTGACGAGTAACGTTGCATCGGACTGCTGGGAGATGTTGTCGTAATTGACCTCGCTCGTGCGACCCACGGGCACAACGATGGCGCCCAGGTCTTCCAGCACCATACTTGCCGTGGTACCGGCGCCGCCAGTGGCGCCGAGTACGAGAGCCTTCTTGCCGGCAACCTCAACCCCCAGCTCCTCGACCAGGCACTGAAAACCGAAGTAGTCGGTGTTGTCGCCGCGCAGGCGGCCGTCGGGCAGGCGTGTGATGGTGTTGACGTTGCCCATGCGCACGGCGAGCGGGCTCAACTCGTCCAGGTAGTCCATGACGGCACGCTTGTAGGGGATGGTCACGTTGGTACCCTCCCATTCGTCGCCCGTCATAAAGGCCGCGAGGTCCTCGGGCTCGCGCTCAAAACGCACGTACTCAAGCTCCGCCAGCTCTTTGTAGATGGTCGGGGTGTAGCTGTGGCCCAGCACGCGGCCCAGCACGCCGTAGGGGCGGGTTGCGGCGGTATCGGTCATCTAGAGCACCTCCGTGTAGCTGCCAAAGTAGGTGAAACTTTCGCACACGTCGTCGATGGAGTCGAGCAAGTCGTCGAGGGCCTTACTGCCAAAGGGGCAGTCCAGGTCAAAGTAGAACATAAACTCAAAGTCGTGCCCGGGGATGGGACGGCTCTCGAGTTTGATCAGGTTGATGTTGAGTGCGTAGAAGCGCTCGAGCACGCGATAGAGGGCGCCCGGCTCGTTGGCCGTGGTGATCATGAGCGAGGTGCGGTTGGCACCGGGGTAGACGCGCGGCTCGCGGCTGATGACGACAAAGCGCGTGTAGTTGTTGTCCGAGTCCTGGATGTTGGGCTCCAGCACCTCCAGGCCATAGAGCGCCGCGCAGCTGCGCGATGCGATGGCGGCGACGTCGGTGCGGTCGGAGTTGGCGACCATCTCGGCCGACATGGCGGTATTGGGGTATTTGGTGGCGTGCAGACCGTGGGCCTCGATAAAGCCGGCGCACTGGGCGATGGCCTGACCGTGGCTGTAGACCTCGCGCACGTCCTGTAGCTTGGTGCCGGGCTTGACGAGCAAGTTATGGTCGATCTTGAGGCGAAGCGAGCGCACAATGTGAAAGTCGAATTGTGCGAGCAGGTCGTAGACGGCGTTGACCGAGCCGGCGGTGGAGTTTTCGATGGGCAGCACGCCAAACTCGCAGAAGCCGTCGCGCACGGCGCGCATGACGCCCTCGAAGGTCTCGAAAAACGCGATATCAGGCACGTCGAAGAGCTTGCACGCGGCGATTTGGCTATAGGCGCCCTCGACGCCCTGGCAGGCGACTGTGGCCGTCTGGGGGAAGGGCGTGTCGAGGGGAGCTGCCGTTGCGTGGGCCTTCTGTGAGACCGTGATGCCCTTGAGTTCGTTGATATAGCGCTGCTGCTCGGCCTTGCTCATGCTCATGAGGAGGCGAAACAGGGTGATGGTCTGCGCCTCGTAGCGCTCGGGCGCGCGACTGGCGAGATTGTTGAGCTTGGAGCGCTCGCGGGCGGGGTCGAAGACGGCCTTGCCCATCTCGATCTTTGATTTGGCGACTTCGGTGGCAATGTCCATGCGCTCGACAAAGCTGTCGAGAAGCGTGGTGTCGATGCCATCGATGGTCTGGCGAATGTCGGCAAGGTCCATGGGGACCCCTTTCAATGTCGGAGGGGCTCAGGGAGCGGGGTGTTAGCGCTGGGCGGCGTCCTCGAGGAGAGCATCCCAGATAGCCAGCGCGGCCGCTGCTTCGGCTACGGGGACGGCGCGCGGGACGATGCAGGGATCGTGACGGCCGTGGACCGAGAGCTCGGCGTTTTCCATGGCGTCCATATCCACGGTCTGTTGCTCGCGGCCGATGGAAGGCGTCGGCTTCACGGCCATACGCCACATGACGGGCGCGCCGGTGGAGATGCCGCCCAGAATGCCGCCCGCGTTGTTGGACTCGACCTCGATATCGCCGGTCTCGGCATCGATGCGATACGGATCGTTGTTCTCGCTGCCGCGCATGGCAGCGACGGCAAAGCCCATGCCAAACTCCACGCCCTTTACGGCGGGAATGCCAAAGGCGATTTGCGCGATGCGGTTCTCGATGCCGTCGAACATGGGGTCGCCGATGCCCGCGGGAAGCCCGTAGATGCCGCACTCCACGATGCCGCCGATGCTATCGAGTTCGTCGCGCGCGGCTAGGATCTCTTCGCGCATGCGGCCGGCGGCGGCAGCGTCAATGCAGGGCAGGTCGTTCGTAAGGATCGCCTTGCGGTCGGCCTCGCGATAGACCATATCATCCATGGGCAGGTCGGAGATGCCGCCGATCTGCGCGACGTGCGCCATGACCTGAATGCCGCGGGCCTCGAGTGCCTGCAGCGCGATCCCGCCGGCGATGCACAGGGGTGCCGTCAGGCGGCCGGAGAAATGCCCGCCACCGGCGACATCGTGCATGTTGTGATACTTCACGCGCGCAGGGAAGTCCGCATGTCCGGGACGGGGCTTGCGGCGCAGCTCGGAATAGTCCTTGGAGCGCGTGTTGGTGTTCTCAATAATCGCGGCGATGGGCGCGCCGGTGGTATGTCCATCGACAACACCGGCGATGATGTGGGCGGCGTCGGCCTCACGGCGTTTGGTCGCGGTCTCGTCGCGACCAGGGGCGCGACGGTCGAGGAAGGCCTGCAGCTCCTCCTGGTCCACGGCGATGCCCGCCGGGATGCCATCGAGCGAGCAGCCGATAGCGGGGGAGTGCGATTGGCCGAAGATGCTTAAGTGCAAGACGTTGCCAAAGGTCGAGGACATGCTATTCCTCCTCGAGTGTGACCTTGCCGCCCAGCAGGCGGTAGTGGTCGAAGAAATCGGGATAGGACTTGTTGACGGCCTCGGCGTCGTGGATCACAACCTCGCCGGTAGCACGGCTCGCGGCGATGGCGGCCATCATGGCGATGCGGTGGTCGTTGTGCGAATCGACCTCGCCGCCGGTAAAAGCGTCGACACCCTTGATGATGAGGTCGTCGCCGGCAATGCGCACCTGCGCGCCCAGTGCGGTGAGCTCATGGGTGGTGGTTGCCAGACGGTCGGATTCCTTGATGCGCAGGCGGGCGCAATCGCGGATGAACGTGCGGCCTTGCGCCAGCGATGCCACGGCCGAGATTACGGGCACCAAGTCGGGGATGTCATGCGCGCTCATCTCAAAGCCGGCGAGCTTGTCGGACTGCACGGTGGCGGCGTTGGTGGAGCGCACGATGCGGGCGCCAAAGCGCGAGAGCGCGGCAAGCACGTTGCGGTCGCCCTGGGCCGAGCTAAGTGACACGCCCTCGACGGTGATGGGGTCGGAGCCGATGGCACCGGCGCACAGCCAAAAGGCGGCGTTGGACCAGTCGCCCTCGACAGCCACATTGCCAGGCGTGCGGTACGAGCCACTGCTCACGCGGAAGTTCGTGATCTCGGGTTGGCCGTCCTTGGCGGGGATGCGCTCGACGTTGACCTCGACGCCGAAGGCCTTCATGGCCTGGATGGTTAGGTTGATATAGGGGCGGCTCTCGATAAGGCCGGTCACCTGCACGCAGGATGGCTGGGCCAGAAGCGGGGCCGCCAGCAGCAGGCCGGAGATGTACTGCGAGCTCACGTTGCCCGGCAGGATAAAGGTGCCCGGGCGCATGCGGCCGCTTGTCTTGAGCGGAAAGCCGCCCAGACCCTGCAGGTCGCAGCCAGCGGCAATGATCTCGTCGGAGAGCGGGGAGAGGGGGCGTGCGCCCAGACGACCCTGGCCCACAAAGGTGGCCTCTGCCCCCAGCGCGCAGGCGACGGGCAGCATAAAACGGAGCGTGGAGCCGCTCTCGCCGCAGTTGAGCGTGCCGCCGGCAAGTGCCTTGAGCAGGCCAAACTCAATACTCTTCATAGTGGGATGGACTTGGAAGCCATCCTCGACGGTCTCGATGCGGGCACCCAGGGCCGTGAGGCAGCGCACCGTGGCCTCGATATCGGCGCAGGTAGTGTTGCAGGTAACGTGCGTCTCGCCGTTGGCAAGCGCAGCGCAGATGATCAGGCGATGCGCCATCGACTTGGACGCGATGGCGGGAACGGTGCCCTTAAGTGGGGACGGGGTGATGCGGGCTAGCATGCGGATGCGTCTCCCTTCTGGCCGAGGCCCTCGGCAATGAGTTCGTGGAAGGTGGAAAGCGGCGTGCGGTCGATGCTGCAACGGCCAATATCGTGCGGAATTACCAGGTCGATGGTGTCGCCCGCGCGCTTTTTGTCGTGGAGTGCCTCGGCAAAGACGGCGTCGGCATCTAGGTCGCAGCGGGTCTTGAGGCCATGGCGGGCGCAGAGCTCTTCGATGCGGCCGGGCAGCTCGGCGTCGCAAATGCCGTGCAGGGCCGCGGCGCGCGTGATAATGCCCATGCCGATCGACACGCAGTTGCCGTGTCCCAGCTCAAAGTGCTCGCAGGCCTCGACGGCGTGTCCGGCGCTGTGCCCAAAGTTGAGCAGCTTTCGCTGGTTGGTTTCGCGCTCGTCGGCGACGACCACGGCGCGCTTGATGTCGATATTGCGGGCGATGATGAGCGCTACGCGGGACACATCGCGGTTGAGCAGCTCCAGCGTGAGCGGGGTCTTCTCCAGCTCGGCGAAAAGCTCCGGGTCGGCGATCACGGCGTGCTTGACGACCTCGCCGCAGCCGTCGGCGAACTGCTCGGGCGTGAGGGTGGCCAGGCACCCCACGTCTGCGATAACCACGCTCGGCTGCCAAAAGGCGCCGGCCAAGTTCTTGCCGGCAGCCAGGTCGATGGCGGTCTTGCCGCCCACCGACGAATCAACCATGGCGAGCAGGCTCGTCGGGATCTGCACAAACTTGCAGCCGCGCATGTAGGTGGCGGCCACAAAGCCCGCCACGTCGCCCACGACGCCGCCGCCGAGTGCCACGATCACGTCGGAGCGCGAAAGCTCGTGCTCGGCCACAAACTCCAGGATGTTGATGTAGGTCTCTGCGCGCTTATGGGCCTCGCCTGCCTCGAAGGTGCAGATGCTCACCTCGTAGCCTGACGCCTCCAGGCTCTGCTTAACGGGCATCTGGTAGAGCGGGCCCACGTTGGTGTCCGTCACGATGACGGCGCGCGAGCCGCCGGCGGTGGCGCGCACGAGCGGTCCCGCCTGCTCCAGCAAAAACGTGCCAACATACACCTGGTAGGGGCGTGCGGTGTCGATATCGATGGTAATCGCCATAAGCTTCGGTCCTTTCGACCTGGCGTGATAGGTGGTCTAGTGGGAGGCCTCGTCGTCGAGCGCGCGCTTAATGCGGTCGCCCTCGGCAAGAAGATTCTCCAGATAGCGCTGGTCGCGGTTCTTGAGCGCTCGGCTGTAGGCGCCAAGCGACTCGATCAGATGGTCGATCTCGAAGGCGAGCGCGTCAGCGTCGTCGATCATGAGCTCGGACCACATCTGCGGATTGAGGTGCGCCACGCGGGTGAGATCGCGGTAGCTGCCGGCCGAAAAGCCGTGGTGGACCTGGGCAGTGGGGCTTTTGACGTAGGCGTTGGATACCACGTGCGCAAGCTGGCTCGTGAAGGCGATGACACGGTCGTGCTCTGCGGCGCTGGTCACGCTGAACTTGCCAAAGCCCAAGGGGCGCACCATCTCGCGCACCTGGCCCAAAAGCTCCAGCTTGAGCGCATCGTCCACCGCGGGTGGCACGAGCACGAGCGGGGCGCCCTGGAACAGGTCGGCACGGGAGTGAGCGTAGCCTGAGAACTGGGTGCCCGCCATGGGGTGCGCGCCCACAAAGTAAAAGCCGTGCTCGCGGGCAAGCTCAAAGGCGCGCTCGCACACGATGCCCTTGACGCCCACCGTGTCGATCACCACGGGACCCATGATGGCCTCGGTGTCGGTGGCGTCGGCGAGTGCCTGGGCATGCGCCTCGAGCCACTCGATGCAGGCCTCGGGGTAGCAAGCCAGGACGATGATGTCGCATTCGCCGAGCGTCTCGTCGTTGAGCTCGCCGGCGACAGTGCCCATGCTGGCGGCCGTCATGACATCGTCATCGGGGTCCCAGGCCAGCACGCGGACGCCCGCCTGTGCATAGCCGCGGGCAAAGCTACCGCCGATGAGGCCAAGGCCGACGATGCCAGCGCACTTAGGGCCGCCCTGGTTAACGCGCGCGTTTCTCACCGTACCCATGGTTTACTCCATGGTCTCTTGGCAGACAACCTCGCGGATGGCGCGGATGCGGCGCATGGTGTCGTCGAATTGATCGGGGGTGAGGGCCTGGGCGCCGTCGGACCAGGCACGGCTCGGCTCGTCGTGGACCTCGATCTCCAGGCCGTTGGCACCGCAGGCGGTCGCAGCGAGCGCCATGGGCTCGACGTAGCGGGTGTAGCCGGTGGCGTGGCTGGGGTCGGCAACGACAGGCAGGTGTGACAGGTGGTGGAGCACCGGCACGGCGTTGAGGTCGAAGGTGTTACGGGTGCGGGTCTCGAAGGTGCGGATGCCGCGCTCGCACAGGATGACGTTGTCGTTGCCCTCGCTCATGATGTACTCGGCGGCCATAAGCAGCTCATCGATCGTGCCGGACATGCCGCGCTTGAGCAGGATCGGGGTCTTGGTCTTGCCGACCTCCTTGAGCAGGGGGAAGTTCTGGGCGTTGCGGGCGCCGATCTGCATGACGTCAATCTTCTTGTCCAAGAAGACCTGCACGTCGCGCGGGTCCATGATCTCGGTGACGATCGGCATGTCGAGCTCGGCAGACGCCTCGCACAGCAGATCGAGGCCGGCGGGGCCCATGCCCTGGTAGGCGTAGGGGGAGGTGCGGGGCTTGTAGGCGCCACCGCGTAGCATCGTGGCGCCGGCGGCCTTCACGCGGCGTGCGATGCGGATGAGGTTCTCGCCCTCGACGGAGCACGGGCCGGCGATGACCTGGAACTGATCGCCGCCGATCTTGACGCCGTGGCCGCAGTCGATGACGGAGTCCTCGGGGTGGAACTTGCGGTTGGCGCGCTTGAACGGCTCGGAGACGCGCTGCACGCGCTCGACGACATCCATGGACTCGAGCAGGAACGGGTCGATCTTGGTCGTATCGCCCACCAGGCCGATGATCGTCTCATTCTCGCCGCGCGAGACATCGGTCTTCAGGCCCTTTTTCTCAATCCAGCTGACGATATGGCTGACGGCCTCGTCGCTGGCGCTCTGCTTTAAAATTGCAATCATGGTGTGCCTCTCACCTCGATGGATAACTTTTGCAAAAACGGCCCGCATCGCGAGCCGTGTATATATGGTGCATGAGAGTTTATACTATCTGACTCGCTTTTGCCTTCTAAAGTGGGCCGTTGTGGCTCGTCTTCCTCGGAATTGCAAAGCTTTTTCTTTTATTTTGATAGCCCGTGGTGCACTTGGGTATAATGCCAACCGTTGGCCCTATTAGCTCAGGGGATTAGAGCGTCTGCCTCCGGAGCAGAAGGCCGTTGGTTCGAATCCAACATGGGGCACCATCGAACGTAAGACCGTCCGAACCTCGCATGGTCCGGGCGGTTTTTCTTATACCGACGCGACGTGATGGGACGTGGTATGGCAGCAACGGATATCGAGCGCGGACTCTCGACCGCCGAGGTCGAGGAGCGCATCGCCGCCGGTAAGATCAACCGCAACATGGAGCTCAAGACCAAGTCGGTCAAAGAGCTCATCATCGAGAACCTCTGCACGCTGTTCAATTTGATCAACGTGATCTTGGCGTTCCTGGTCATTTTGACCGGTTCGTTTAAGAACCTGACGTTCCTGTTTGTGGTGTTCCTCAATACCGCTATTGGCGTCATTCAATCCATGCGGTCCAAGAAGATGGTCGATAAGCTCACGCTGCTGACCTCTAAGAAGGCCATCGCGGTGCGCGACGGTGCCGAGGTGGAGCTCGACTTGGACCAGATCGTGCTCGACGACATCATCCGCCTGGGGCGCGGCGACCAGATTCCCGCTGACGCCGTGGTGGTTTCCGGCGAAGCGCTCGTGAACGAGAGCCTGCTGACGGGCGAGAGCGACCTTATTAAGAAGCAGCCCGGTTCCGAGCTCATGAGCGGCAGTTTTATCGACTCGGGCCTGCTGCGCGCTCGCGTGATCCATGTCGGCGCCGACAACTACGTGGCTAAGATCAATAACGAGGCCAAATACGTCAAAAAGGTCAATTCCGAGATCATGAACGCGCTTAACGCCATCGTGCGCTTTGCGAGCATCATCATGATCCCGCTCGGTTTGGCGTTGTTTGCCTCGAGTGTGAGCGAGCTGTGGGATGCCGCGGGAACCCCGGGCGATAGCGCGCTTTCGTGGTGTTTCTCCGAGCTGTTGGCTGGTCATGTGCCTTCGTCGGCGCTACTGTCCACGGTGGGCGCCCTGCTGGGCATGATCCCGCAAGGCCTGGTGCTGCTGACCTCGT
>CABUCQ010000030.1 GCA_902490095.1 uncultured Collinsella sp. | reverse complement strand
TCGTCACGCACGAATCGGGGATGAGCTGCTTGTAGTTGGGGTACACGCCCTCGATGCGGCGCGACACGTAGGTGGTGTTGCCGGCCTCAAAGACGACCTGGGTGTCGGTAGCCCCGATCATGATGGTCGCCTGGCTTGCCATGATGTTCAGCGCGTCGTTAAAGGCGTCGGCCGGAACGTTGAGCTCAAAGGAGCCTTCGAGGGTCGAGGTCTCGACCTGCGTATCGCACACGGCCAAACGGAAGGAATCGGTCGCCACCAGGCGAACGGTGTTGTTCTCGACCTTCATGTGCACGCCGCCCAAGATGGGGCGGGCCTTGTCGGTCGAGGTGACGCGCCACACGCGGCCGACCATCTCGGACAAGATATCGGTCGGCAGCTCCACGGCACTCTCGATGGCATAGGCCGGAAACTCGGGGAAGTCATTGGCATCGAGCGTGTTCAGGCGGAAAGAGCTCTTCTCGCAACTAATCAGTACCTGGCGCTCGGACAGCTCAAAGGTGACCGGGGCATCGGGGAGGGTCTTGGTGATATTGGAGAGCATCTTACAGGGGATAACCATCTCGCCCTCTTCTTCGACATGCGCCGCGATGCGATGACGGATCGAGATGGTGTAGTTAGAGGTCTGGAATTCCAAGATGCCGTCTTGCGCCTTGACGAGCACGCCCGACAGGATGGGAAGGGTGGATGCCGAAGCGACACCCTTCATAACGACGCCGATGGCTTGTGTAAGCGAGCTCTGGCTGACGGTGAACTTCATCTTTTAATACCTTTCTATAGATATAAATATCTTAATAATAGTAATAGCACTGACGAAACTGTTGATTACTCACAAAGACGCAGGTCAGACCCAGAAAGAGAATCGACAGCAACCTGTGTGCAACAGGGGTGGTTTTCCACGTTCAAAACCTGCGCAAAACTTTTCATCACCGCGGATTGGGTTTTAGACACCTTATGCCCGTGGTTTCGACAAGTTTTCAACAGGTGTCTCTATTTCCCTACGAGCGTAGTGTAATTTTATCGCGCAGCGACTTGAGGTCTTCGGTGACGGTGCGGTCTTCCTGGATCATCTTCTGGACCTTTTTGTAACTCGTGCTGACGGTCGAGTGGTTGCGGTTGCCAAATTCGGCGCCTACCGCCGTGGTCGTCATCTCGCACATTTCGATGGCCAGGTAGATAGCGATATGGCGTGCTTTGGCGATATTGGCGTTGCGACGCGGGCCGATGAGCTCCTCGTGCGTCACGCCGTACTGCTCTTCGATGACGGACTGAACCGTTTGCACGTTGATCTTTTTGGCCGATGTGTCGAAGTACTGGCTGGCGATGGCGTCGATATCGTCAAAGGTGAGCTCCCCGCCCTCGCGCTCGCGGTCGCCCGCCTCGCCGGCGCAGCGCTCGCAGAAGCTCTCGAGTTCGCGGATGTTGGTGCCCGACACCTCTGCCATGTGCTTAAAGTGCTCATCGGTCAGGTGCCCGCCGTCGCCACCGTAGGCCGCCAACAGTGAGTCGTCGCCTGCCTCGGGAGCGGCGACGATGGTGTTCTCGTAATAGCGCTGCAAGATCTTGTATTTCATCTCGTAGCTGGGCTCTGCGACCAGGCAGAGCATGCCGGCGTTGAAGCGGCTGGTCAGGCGCTCGTCCATGCTCAGGTCCTTGGGGGCGCGGTCTGCCGCGATGACGACCTTCTTGTTGTTGCGGATGAACTCGTCCATGAGCTGGAAAAAGTAGTCCACGCTCGCGCGCTTGCCGATGATGTTTTGGATGTCATCGATGATGAGCACGTCCACGCCGTGGTACGCCTGCATGATGGGGGCGTTGCTCTTCTTTTGGCGGTCGAACTCGGTCATCAGGTCGTCCAGATATGCCTGGGAGTTGGCATACTTGACCTTGATCTCGGGCGACTTCTCGGCGAGCTCGTTTTTGATAGCGAGCAACAGGTGGGTCTTGCCCAGGCCCGATTTGCCGTAGATAAACAGTGATGTGCATGTGCCGCGCTCGTCCGCGAGGGCGGCAAACTTGAGTGCCGAGCGATAGGCATGGCTGTTCTCGGGGCCGTAGACAAAGTTCTCAAAGGTAAATTTTGAGTTCGCGGCGAGCGGGGCTCCATCCGTATTCTGCTCGGCCGGCACGGTCGGTGCTGGCATGGGTGAAGCGGGGGTCGCAGCTTGCGTGGATTTAGTCGGCGCTCCGCCCTTCATCTGGTTCATCATGCGACGAAAATCGTCGGCCGAGAGCGTGTTCTTGATTGCAATGCCCGAATCCGCGCCCGCCGCTGCGTCGTGAGCGATGGGCATGTGCGTGACGGGTGCGTTCGTTGACGTCGCTACCGCGGTCGGCAACGGCGCCATGGTTTCACGGGAAACATCGCTGTGCTGGTGCTCGATTGTCGGCACGTCGCCTGCGGAGGCCGGCACCGCCGGGGAAGCAGCGGGAGCCGTGGCGGGCGCCGTCGCGGCAGCGGATTCCGTCGCGGCGCCTTGCGGTGCCACGATGTCGAGCGCAATCGGCGCAAAGGCGATTTCTTCCAGATAGGCCTCAATAGTCGGCTGATGCTTTTTGAGCTGCGCGATGGCAAAGCGCGAGGGGGCCTCGATCGTGAGCGTATCTTCGGTCAGGCTTATGGCGCGCGATTGCCCCAGCATGTTGATGAGGCGTGCATCTTGGCCGTCGCGCTGACAAAAGGCGATGGCATCCCCCAGGATGATGCTTGCTTCCTCGTCCACTGTCTCTCCCGTTCTTTAGCTCTGAGCTCGCACGCGAGCGGCGCCGAGTTCGGTCAGATGGTATTTCTGGCCATGCTTGATGACCAAGCCGGCCTGCGCCAAGTCATTGAGCGTGCGTGACCAAGTGGGGGCCGAGTTTCCAAACGTCCTCGCCAGATCGGTTGCACCGCACGCTTGATTTTGCGCCAGATAGCCCAGCGCGGCGTTGCCGCGATCGCTTACGAACACGTCCGGTTGTGGCTGCGCATACTGATTTGCTGCATTAGGATACATCATTTGAGCTGCTGGTTGTTGAGAACTCTGCATCGGCGGCATTTGCTGTTGAAAACTTTGAGGCCACTGTTGGTAAGGCTGTGGAGGCATCTGCTGGGTCCAAGGGTTGTACTGCTGCTGCGGCATCTGCTGGTACGGCTGCTGATATCCCTGCTGGTACTGCTGCGGGAACTGCTGGCCATACCCCAGTGGCGGCATCTGCTGATATGGATATCCCTGTTGGTACGGCTGATAGCCCATTTGCTGGCCACCCGGCGCCCCCGTCGCCTGCTGCATTGCTGCTGCATCCTGATCAGCCAGCGGCATGGCCTCTGGCATGTTTGGCGGCATCGACATAGATGCCGCCTGGGGTTCTTGTGTGGGAAGCATTCCGGGCTGCTGCATCTGTCCCACGGGGGGCTGCATCTGCTGCGTTGCCACGGGCTGCTGCGCAAAAGCTCCCGGCAGGGGATATGTGGGCTGCTCCGTCTCGGGCCGCACGGCAGCGCCGCGTCCGCCGGCACGCTCGATTTCCTGCACGCGTTTAGGGTTCAGGCTTACCGTAACCACGGTGCCGTTGCCCATGTTGTCCTCGATGGATACGGCACCGCCGGCGTTTTCCAAATACTCCTGCACCATGGGAAACCCTGCTCCGGTTCCACGGATATAGCGCTTCATCTTGCTGTTTGCGCTGGTAACGCCAAAGTCGAAAGCACGTTCCTTGTCGTCGATGCCGGGTCCTTGGTCAGCAAAGCGGATGGTGTCTCCGCCGTCCAGAATCGAGATGATGGGCTCGGCAAAGTGTGCGTGGATAAAGTTTTCGACAATCTCGCGGATGACCATGAGCGAGATGTGGCCACCTTGTTCTTTCATGCACTGGTAGACGGTGTTGGTCGTCTCTTCCAAATACGTGCGGACATCTTGCGGATCAATGACGATCACACGCGGTGTCGACAGCATGTCGTCATAGACGGCGATGCGCGCGGCGTACATGGCTTTTGGCGCCTGCGTGGTCGTCTGCTCGCCCTCCGCACGCTCTTCGCGCACGCCGGTGATGTGCTCGTTGTCGGGTGCCGGGTCTCCGGAATCGACCATGGTGTAAAAGTCGTCAGACATGCCGCTCGCAATCTTTCAAAAGGTTTCGAACAAATAGTAGCTCACCGTGCAATGTTTCTCATCTTTCGACAACTTTTCAAAACCTGTTGAAAACTTTGGAAAACGGACGAAAAGTTCTCAACATTGCCAACATGACCTGTTGAAAACTCGATGAAATATCGTGAAAGGTTGCCATGAGACGCAAATTTCGGTTGTGCTTATGGGGGAACCGTGTGAACTGCGCAACCTTTTACCTTTGATTTCTTGACATTTGAACATTGATTTCCCTACAATCTTCAAGCTCACGTGTCTATATCTGCGTCCGCGTCCCCGCGGACACTCGAAATGCAGCAGGAGGAACTTAAGATGAAGCGTACGTATCAGCCTAATAAGCGTAAGCGTGCCAAGACCCATGGCTTCCGTGCCCGTATGGCCACTAAGGGTGGTCGTGCCGTGCTCGCCCGTCGTCGCGCCAAGGGCCGCAAGCGTCTCACTGTCTAGCAGCGATACACACATCTCGCATGAAGACTATTAAGTCTCGGCAAGATTTCGAGCATGTGTTCAGTCAGGGGCGTCGTTTCAATCACCCTCTGATTCGAATGACCATATGTGAATCGGTTGGCGAAGGCGACTCCGGAAGGGTCGCCTTCGTTGGTGCTAAGCGACTCGGTTGTGCCGTCGTGCGCAACCGATCCAAGCGTGTGATGCGCGAGGCCGCCCGCAGCTGCGGATTTCCCGTTGCGGGTTATGACATCATCTTGTTCGCAACTCCCAAGACGAGGGTTTCCTCGCCGCAGGAGATGGACAAGGCGTTGCGTTCGCTTATGAAGCGCGCCGGCGTTGCCGGGGAGGAGCGATGAGCAATCACGTTTTGCGACGTGTTGCCATCGCTCCTATTCGCATATATCAACAGGTTATTTCGCCCTTATTGCCTGACGCCTGCATTTATTACCCAACGTGCTCGCAATACGCCGTCCAGGCGATTGAGAAGCACGGTGTTTTGAGAGGCTGCTGGCTTGCCGTGAGGCGCATCGCTCGCTGCAATCCCCTGCACGTCGGCGGTTATGACCCTGTGCCCTAGCGGGCACTCGCTATCGGAGGAAAACTTACATGTGGGATTGGATCGTTAACATCCTTTTCGAGCTGCTCAAGCTCATCCAGACCTTTGCGGTCGACTGGGGCCTGTCCATCATCATCCTGGTGGTCATCATCCGTCTGCTGCTGACGCCGCTCATGCTCAAGTCGACCAAGTCGACGGCTCGCATGCAGGTGCTGCAGCCCAAGATGCTCGAGATCCAGGAGCGCTATGCCGACGATCCCCAGCGTCAGGCCGAGGAGATGCAGAAGTTCTACAGCGAGAACAAGTTCAACCCCATGGCTGGCTGTCTGCCGCTGCTGATTCAGATGCCTATCCTGTTCGCCCTGTTTACATTGCTGCGCAACCTGCCGCAGTACTTTAACGACGGCACGTTCTCGTTCTTCAACATCCTGCCCGACCTGACCACCACGCCGAGCGCTTCCTTTGCCGATGGCTTTATGGTTGCACTGCCTGCGCTGGTTTGCCTGATCCTGTTCGCCGTCCTGACCCTGATTCCGCAGCTCTATATGTCGCGCAACCAGACCGGCCAGCAGGCTCAGAGCATGCGTATGATGGCCGTTGTCATGACGGTCATGATGCTTTGGATGGGCTGGAGCCTTCCCGTTGGTGTTCTGCTGTACTACGACGTCTCGTCTGCTTGGCAGGTTATCCAGCAGATTTTTGTGACGCAGAAGGTCATCGACAAGGCGAAGGCCGATGAGGAGGAGCGTCTTAAGAACGCTCCGCTGCAGGTTGAGGTCACTCGTCGAGAGAAGAAGCCGCGCCCGCACAAGAAGAAGTAACGGGATATCAATCTTATTTAGGTACCTAACTTTTGGAGTACGTTATGTCTGAAGAGATCATCGAGGATATGCTTGAGGAGGTTGCCCCGCAGGTCGCGGGCGATTATCCCGAGATTGCACAGCGCTACAAGGCTGGTGAAGAGCTGACCGATGAGGAGCTCGACACCATTGCCGATGTTGCGATTTCCATCCTGCGTTCCATCCTTTCGCACTTCGATGCCGCCAACTCTCCTATCGATGAGTATGAGGGCGACGAGGGTGAGCTGATTTTGGATGTAACGGCTCCCGACCTTGCTGTTCTCATTGGCCGTCATGGTCGCACCCTTGATGCCCTTCAGGTTATGTTCTCTTTGCTGGTGAGCCGCAAACTTGGCTTTAGGTATCCGGTTGTGGTGGACGTAGAGGGATACAAGAGTCGCCGTCAGGACAAGGTTGCTTCCATGGCCCAGTCTGCTGCCGAGCGTGCCATCCGCACTCATAAGAGTGTTTCGCTTCCGCCCATGAATGCCTACGAGCGTCGACTGGTTCACATTGCACTTCGTGGCAATGATGCCGTCGATACTCATTCTGAGGGTTCTGACCCTGATCGCCATGTGGTGATTGTTGCTCGATAATCTTCTCGAGCTTATGCTAAGGGGACGTGGTTTCCACGTCCCCTTTTTTTGTCAAAAGTTCTCGATACACTGATTTTTGTCAGAAAGGAGCTTTCGTTGTTAGTACTTACTGATCAGCAGGCTGACGAGATGTTGAGTCGTCTAACTTCCTATTGCAAAGAGTATTCCTTGAGCGTAACTGATGTTAAGCTGAGGAAATGTATTCAGCATTTGGATTTGGTTCTAGAAACAAATAAGACAACCAATCTCACCCGTATTCTTAACGTAGAAGATGCTGCAGTACTTCATATCCTCGACTCACTTGTTTTGCTCCCCTATATCAACAAGGCTCCTGAGGGAGCTTTGCTCGATATGGGAACAGGTGCGGGCTTCCCTGGTATTCCATTAACCATAACCACGCATCGTAAAGCTACTTATATTGACTCTGTTTGCAAGAAGGTTGATGCGGTTAATTCCTTTGTCCATGCTCTTGGATTGAAACATGCTCATGCGGTTCATGATCGTCTTGAAGAATATGCTCGAAGCCATAAGAAGCAGTTCTCCGTTGTAACCGCCCGCGCACTGGCCCCTCTACCGATTCTTGTTGAGTATGCGGCTCCGTTCCTCAAGGATGGAGGGCTATTTGTTATCACCAAGGGCAATCCTTCGGATGAGGAGCTTGCTTCCGGTATGTCAGCAGCTAAGATTTGCGGCTTCACTTTGCTTCTGAATGACGCAATTGATTTGCCTGAAGGCTTGGGTCACAGGGAGTTCATTGTTCTTAAGAAGAGTCATTCAGCATCTGTTTCATTGCCTCGTGCAAATGGCATGGCAAAGAAGAATCCGCTTGCCTAGATGTTTCACGTGAAACATAATAGATACTAACAACTTGCAGTGTTTCACGTGAAACATGGCGGTTGATATTGAATCGGAATGTTTCACGTGAAACATCCTCCGTTTGACAGCTTCAATACACACCAGGAGGGACCGTGGGATTTCGCGACGTTAAGCGTTCTAAGAGCGCAAAAGACACGCGTATCATTGCAATTATCAATCAAAAAGGCGGCGTTGGTAAGTCAACGACGGCTGTAAACCTTGCGGCGGCACTGGGCGAGCAGGGTCGTAAGACACTGATTGTCGATTTTGATCCGCAGGGAAACAGCACCAGTGGATTCGGAATTGAAAAAGAAGACCTTGATCACTGCATCTATGATGCATTGTTGAATGATGTGCCGGCAGAATCGCTTGTTCTTGATACAAATTGCAAAAAGGTATTCGTAATTCCGGCTACAATTCAGCTTGCAGGCGCGGAAATTGAGCTCGTAAGCGCAATCGCTCGTGAAACCCGCCTCAAAGATTTGCTTGAGCCGATTCAGGACGAGTTCGATTTTATTTTCATTGACTGTCCCCCTTCGCTCGGCCTGCTTACTATCAATGCCTTGACCGCAGCAGATAGCGTTTTGATTCCAATCCAGTGTGAGTATTACGCACTCGAGGGCGTTACGAAGCTGCTTGAGTCAATGAAGATGGTCAAATCACGTCTGAATAAGGGCTTAGACACCTATGGCGTGCTTATGACCATGTATGACTCACGTACTTCTTTGTCGAATCAGGTTGTTGAGGAAGTTCAATCGTACTTTGGTGATAAGGCGTTTAAGACGCTGATTCCCCGTACAGTTAAAATCTCTGAAGCTCCGTCTTTTGGAGAACCGGTAATTACCTATGCACCTCAAAATAAGGGTGCAAAGGCGTATATGAACCTTGCAAAAGAGGTGATCAAGCGTGCCTAGTGCAAAGAAACGTGGTGGATTGGGGCGTGGACTCAATGCTTTGGTCCCTGAGGCCGAGTATGAGACCGGTGGTTCTGCTGCATCTGCTTCAAATGCCGCATCTGAAACAAAACTACCTATTGAGGATATCGTTCCCAACCCTAATCAACCGCGAATTCACTTTAATGAAACTGAACTTCGCGAGTTGAGCGAGTCAATCCAAGAACATGGCGTTTTGCAGCCGCTCTTGGTTCGCAAGCATGGAAACGGCTATGAGATCATCGCTGGTGAGCGTCGTTACCAGGCGTCAAAGCTTGCTGGTCTTGAGGAACTGCCTGTCATCATTAAAGATGTTAATGATGAAGAGATGCTGGCTCTTGCTCTTATCGAAAATCTTCAGCGTTCTGATCTGAATCCCGTCGAAGAGGCTAAGGGCTATCGCCAGCTCATCGATGCTAGCGGTATGACCCAGGAGGCGTTGTCGAAGGCCGTAAGCAAGTCACGCTCTGCAATTACAAACTCGCTGCGCCTTCTCGATCTCCCCGAAGTAGTTCAGCAGATGATTTTTGAGGGGAAACTTACTGCTGGTCACGCACGTGCGATTCTTGCAGTTCCCTATGAGGATGCTCGAATTCGACTTACAGAGAAGGTTGTTGCGGAGGGCCTTTCCGTAAGAGCGACAGAAAATCTTGCTCCATTGTTTTCTGCCGGAGAGACGCCTAAGACGCCGAGGCCTGCAACGCCTCAGTCTTTTAAAAAGGCTGCGCGTGTACTTCGTCAGGTATTTAATACCAACGTGCGCGTGAAGAGCTCGCGTGGAAAGAATAAGATTGAGATTGAGTTTAAAGACGAGGAAGAGCTCTCTCGTATTCTTGGTGAAATGATTCAGTTTGATCAAGGAGGCCAAGATGAGGAATAAGATTTTAACTGCGATTGCATTGGTGACGACTGTCGCGGCTGGTGCCTTTGCTGGCTATAAGATCGCGAAAGACGATGAACTTCCAGGTCGTTTGCTTCGTGGCGCGCAAGATATTGTCGATACTTCCAAGAAGAAAATGGATGTTGTGACAGAAGATGTTGCCATGCGCACTGCTCAGGTAACGAAAAATCCTAAGATTAATCAAGGTTGGGTTAGCAACCAATGGGAAAATGTAGGCTATTAGGTACCTAACAATTACCCTGCATATTTTGAGGGGCCCTTGTCTGATTCATGAGACAAGGGCCACTTATTTTGTCCGTAAAAAATGGGAAAGGTAGCAGCTGGTCCAAAATTGAGGTCAATAAATGAAACGGCCCCGGTTGCATATCCTGCAACCGGGGCCGTTCGATGTTTCACATGAAACGTCTTGGGGTGCGACTCCCCTATGCGTTCTTCTGAACTTTGAAGTGCTGCTTCAGCTGTCCGCAAGCGGCGTCAATATCGTTACCACGGGAGTTACGAATCGTGGTCTCGATGCCACGGGACTCAAGACGACGCTGAAGATCCTCAACCTTATGAATCGGCGACGGTTTGAGCGGGCTGCCCTCGATGTCGTTAAGCTGAATGAGGTTAACGTGGCACAGCGTTCCCTCGCAGAAGTCGCAGAGCGCCTGCATCTCGGGATTCGTATCGTTGACGCCTTCGATCATGGCATACTCGTAGGTCGGGCGGCGGCCAGTCTTCTCGGTGTAGAGCTGAAGCGCCTCGTGAAGGCGAAGCAGCGTGTACTTCTTAACACCGGGCATGAGCTTATTGCGCGTCGACTGGATGGCGGAATGCAGGGAAACGGCAAGCGTGAACTGCTCGGGGATGTCGGCAAATTTACGAATACCGGGAATAACGCCGCTGGTAGAGACGGTGAGGTGACGAGCGCCGATACCGATGCCATCGGGGTCGTTGAGGATTCGCAGCGCCTTGAGAACCTCGTCGTAGTTGGCAAACGGCTCGCCCTGGCCCATGAAGACGACGCTCGTGGCGCGCTCGCCAAAGTCGTTGGATACATGAAGTACCTGGTCGACGATCTCTTGAGCGGTCAGAGAGCGCTTGAGGCCGTTGAGACCGGTAGCGCAAAAGGCACAGCCCATGCCACAGCCTGCCTGGGTGGAAACGCAGACGGAAAGCTTGTTACGACGGGGCATGCCGACGGTCTCGACGGAAACGCCGTCGTGGTACTCGAGCAGATACTTGCGAGAGCCATCTTTGGAAACCTGCTTGGTGAGTTCAGCCGGCGTGTCAAAGGCAAAAGCCTCTTTAAGCTGCTCGCGGAAAGCCTTGGGAAGGTTGGTCATATCGTCAAACGAACAAACGTTCTTCTCAAAGACCCATTCGATGAGCTGCTTCGCGCGGAAGGCGGGCTGGCCAAGCTCGGCCACGAGCTCGCGAATATCGTTTTGGCTCAAGTCGCGAATGTCCTGAGATTTAGTCCTGGGATTCATGGAAGCCTTTCGATTTTGGGGAAACGTAGAGGGTATCGCTACAATATGGTATCAGCTGCAGAAATTATAGAGGAGGAGTCTGCCCATGCCGGGTAAAAGCCTAGAGAACATGCACGTAGCGGTCTTGGCGGGCGGTCATTCCGCTGAGCGCGAGATCTCGCTCAATTCGGGAAAGAACGTCGTGGTTGCCTTGAAGGAGGCCGGCTACACTTCGGTGGAGCTGCTCGACACGGCTGCCGATGATTTTATGGTAACCATGGCGACCGGCGGCTTTGACGTGGCGTTTATCGCCATGCACGGTGCCGGCGGCGAGGATGGCGCCATGCAGGGCGCCATGGAGACCCTGGGTATCCCCTACACGGCCTCGGGCGTGCTTGCCAGCGCCTGCGGTGCCGACAAGGAGGTCTCTAAGCTCCTGTACGCCAAGGCGGGCATTCCCATTGCCCCCGGCCTTGCGCTCGAGGTGGGCGATGAAGTCGATATCGATCATATCGTCGAGGTTTGTGGCGAGCGCTGCTTTGTGAAGCCGGCCGTCAACGGTTCCAGCTATGGCATTTCCCTGGTCCATGAGCCCTCCGAGCTGCCCGCGGCAATCGCCAAGGCGTTTGCGTACGGCGACAAAGTGCTGGTCGAGAAGTGCATCGAGGGTACCGAGATCACCGTCGGTGTGTACGGCGAGGACGACGTGCGCGCTCTGCCGATTGTCGAGATTCGCAAACCCGAGGACTGCGAGTTCTACGATCTGGACGTGAAATATGTCGACCCTACGGACATCCATCGCATTCCGGCGCAGATTTCACCCGAGAATTACGCTCGCGCTCAGGAGCTTGCCTGTGCTGCTCACAAGGCCCTCGGTTGCCTGGGTATCTCGCGCAGCGACTTTATCGTGAGTGAGGACGGCCCCGTTATCCTCGAGACCAATACCATTCCCGGCATGACCGATACGTCGCTGTATCCGGACGAGATCCGCCACACCGACGACATGACGTTCCCGCAGGTCTGTGACAGCCTGATTCGTATGGGCCTTCGTCGAGCGGGCATTGCATGCTAATCGAGGACGCGGTTTCGTCAGGAACGCCGCAGTTTGTCATCGACTCCTATGCCACGCTTGCCGAACGCGCCAAAACGCAGTCCTTCGGCCTTATCGAGGAAGATGTGATCGTCCTCGATACCGAGACCACAGGTCTTTCGGTGCAGGACAATGAGCTGATCGAGATCTCGGCGGCCCGTCTTTCGGGCCGCGAGGTCGTCGACCGCTTCGATACCTTCGTGCATCCCAAGCAGCTGATTCCCGCCGAGATCACCGAGCTCACGAGCATTACAAATGCCGATGTGGCAGATGCCCCGTCGGCCGTTGAGGCCGTAGCCGCTCTCGCCGATTTTGTCGGTGGTTGCCCGGTAATCGCACATAACGCCACGTTCGACCGCTCGTTTATCGAGTCGGTCAAAGGCGGCGTCAACGTGAGCGATATCTGGATCGATTCGCTGGCGCTGTCGCGCATCGCGCTTCCGCGCCTGGCATCGCACAAGTTGTCTTTTATGGCCGATCTGTTTGGCTGTGACTCGGTATCACACCGTGCCAATGCCGACGTCGACGCCCTGTGTGGCGTATGGCGCGTGTTGCTCGTGGCGCTCACCGACTTGCCTCAGGGCCTCATGGCGCGCCTAGCCGACATGCATCCGGATGTGCCTTGGTCCTATCGTCCTATCTTCTCATTCTTGGCAGGGCAGAACCCTGGTTCTATCTTCTCTCTCAGCGCCGCTCGTGCTGACGTTCTCAAGGCCGATCGCGCCGACGATCGGGTGGACGCCGACGAACTGCCGGTCCTCAAGATGCCGAGTCGTGAGGAGATTGAGGCAGACTATGCGCCAGGTGGCCTGGTCAATCGCATGTATCCCACCTACGAGCCGCGTGATGAGCAGATCGCGATGGCGCTCGAGGTCCGCGATGCGCTGGTCACGGGCACTCATCGTGTAATTGAGGCGGGCACGGGCGTCGGCAAATCGATGGCCTATCTGGTGCCTTTTGCCGAGGCAGCGCGCCGTAACAACATCACGGTTGGTATTGCGACCAAATCGAACAATCTTGCCGACCAGCTCATGTACCATGAGCTGCCAAAACTTGCCGAGCAACTGGACGGTGGTCTGTCATTTTGCGCTCTCAAGGGGTATGACCACTATCCATGCCTGCGCAAGCTTGAGCGCATGAGCCGCGGCCAGGTCGAGATTACCACCAAGCGCGATCCGGCGGACACGCTCACGGCGGTCGCGGTCATTATGGCGTACGTCTGCCAATCAGCCGATGGCGACCTCGACTCGCTCGGCATTCGGTGGCGCAGCGTCAACCGCCCCGACTTTACGACGGCCTCGCGCGAGTGTGCTCGTCGCCTCTGCCCGTTTTTCCCTGATAAATGTTTGGTCCACGGCGCTCGCCGTCGTGCAGCGCATGCCGACGTGGTGGTCACCAACCATTCTCTGCTGTTCCGCAATGTCGCGGCCGAGGGCAGGATTTTACCTCCGATTCGTCATTGGGTAATCGACGAGGCCCATTCCATCGAGCGCGAGGCGCGCCGTCAGTGGGCGCGCGTGGTGTCGGCGGACGAATCACGCGTTCTGTTTGAGCGCCTGGGTGGCTCGAGCACCGGTGCGCTAAGCCAGGTCTCCCGTGATTTGGCAACCTCCGAGGGCTCTACGCTCTATCTGGGCCTTACTGCCAAGGCGACGTCGACGGTTGCGCGCGCGAGCATGGCAATCGCCGACGTGTTCGATGGCGTTCGCGAGCTCGGCCGCCGTGCCCGTGGGGGTTATGACAATGCCAATCTATGGATTGGCCCCGAGCTGCGCGAATCTGACGACTGGCATGATTTCTTACAGTCGGCCTACGCTGCCATCGACGTATTGGAACAGGCTGACAAGAGCGTCGACGCGCTGGTGCAAGCCGTCGCCGCCGACAAGCCCGAGGTTGTTGTCGACCTGGGTGATATCTCGCGCCGCCTGCACGAGCTGGCTGAGAACCTCAAACTCATCATTGATGGCACCGATGAACACTACGTGTATTCGCTGCAGGTCAATCGCAGGCTGCGTGCCGGCGGAGAGTCAATGACCGCAGAGCGCATCGACATTGGCGAGGCCTTGGCAACCGAGTGGCTGCCCGAGGTTCACACGGCTATCTTTGCCTCGGCGACCATGACGGTGTCCAAAAGCTTCGAACACTTTAACCACGCGGTCGGCCTCGATCGCATCGGCGCTTCAACATCCTCATCGCTGCACTTGGACTCGAGCTACGACTTCGATTCGAACATGGCTGTAGTCGTTGCGGGCGATATCCCCGATCCGCGCGATCGCGAGAGCTATCTTACGGCGCTCGAGCGCGTGCTGGTCGACGCCCATCTTGCCATGGGCGGATCGGTGCTCACACTGTTCACCAATCGGCGCGACATGGAAGACCTGTACGCCCGCGTTGAGCCCAAGATGGCCCGTGCGGGTCTGGAGCTCAACTGCCAGCAGCGCAACTCATCTCCTCGTCGCCTGCGCGATCGGTTTATCAACGAGCCGACTTCATCGCTTTTTGCGCTTAAGGCCTTCTGGGAGGGGTTCGACGCCAGCGGCGAGACGCTGCGCTGCGTCATCATTCCCAAGCTGCCGTTCTCGAGTCCCACGAACCCGCTCTCGTGCGAGCGCAACCTGCGCGAAGACCGCGCTTGGGCGCGCTATTCGCTGCCCGAGGCGGTGCTCGAGGTCAAGCAGGCGGCCGGCCGCCTTATCCGCTCGTCGACCGATTGCGGCGTGCTGATTCTGGCCGACCCGCGCCTGGTGACGAAGGGCTACGGAAAGAAGTTCTTAACGTCGCTGCCCACGAGCTCCTACCAGCGCATCGAATCGGCGCAGATCGGGCACTATCTGCAACTGTGGCGCGCACGCCACGAGCGGCGGCGCTAAAGCGGACAGACGAGGGTTTTTGCCATATCGCACAGGCGCTTTGACAGGGCGGGGTCATCCAAGATGCGGATGGCTCCGCCCGCTGCGATTACCTGGCTCAGTAGCCAACGCTCGGAGCCGTAATGCACAGTTACCGTTGCCATGTCTGCCCCGCCGCGCTCGATTAGGGTGATGCCGGCCCAGTCCAGATGTTCCGCCATATTGAATGGCATCAAGAGCTTTGCGCTACGCTGCGTCCGGGCAAGGGAATCGTGGAGGGATGCGACGTCCGGTGCGTGAGACACGACGGAGTCTTCCGTCAAGGTGAGTCCCTCGATTTTATCCATGCGATAGGTGCGCTGCTCATCGACTGCGATGTCCCAGGCAATCAAGTATGTTTGGTCGCCGTTTGCCGTAATGCGCAAGGGGTCGACCAGACGCTCGCGTGGCCGTGCATCGTCCATCGAGCGATACGAGATGCGGCAGCGAACGCCGTCCTGAATGGCGCAGCTCAGCTGCTGCCAGTGCGACCCGTGGTTGACGGTGTCAAAGACGCGCTGGTTATAGCCGAGCTCTTCGGGTAGAAGAGCATGCCGAATCCGGGCTGCCGTCTGTGGCTCGATCCCCAACGATTCAAGTTCGTGGTTGAGCACAGCGCCCTCGGCGGCACTCAGGCGCAACGGTAGAACACGCCCGGCGTCGCCGGTGAGGACCACGCGCTCGCCGCGGCATTCGCAGATGATGCGCGCGCCCGATTCTCGGTCCGCGAGCGTCGAGACGATCTCGAGAATCTCGTCGAGCGACACCCCTGTGATGTCAAAGCGGCTGCAAATCTCGGCTCGTGTCATGCCGCTCTCGCCGGCGGCGTAGAGGGCCTCCATGATGTCGATGGCGCGCGAGAGTCTCTGCTCGCTGGTGAGTTTACGCACGGGCATGCTCGTGCACCGTCCTTTCAATGAGGCGGTTCCACGCCTGCTTGAGCGATTTGGGGGCCACGGGCCTCATGCCGTCCACGGCGTGGGCCATGCAAAATGAGGCGGCGGCTTCAAGGTCACGCACGTCAACGGTCCAGGTCCATCCCGCATCGGTGTGTGCGAGCTCACCTCGCCCGCGCGTGAGGCCGTTGATCATATCGATCTGCGTCTGAGGGGCGAACGAGAACGTGGCTGCAACGGGCGGTCGGTCGGCAAAATCGAATTCAAAGAACAGATAGTCGTTGAGATTGAAGTCCGCAGGGATGGCGTAGGCCTTCGAAGGACGCCAAGCGCGAACGATACGGTCGCAGCGGAATGTCCTGATGCCGTCGGTGACATTGTCGAGGCCGCAGAAGTACGCCACGCCCTCGCGTTCGAACATGCCGTAGACGCAGACGGTACGTTCTTTCTGCTCGCCGCGTCCGTTCTGATATAAAAATCGCAGCGCGCATCGCTCGGCAAAGGCGCTCCATACCGCATCGACGGTGGGAGAGCGGCGGATTGGTGCTTCGTCCACCGTCGTCCTACCGGTGAGATAGGCAATCTTGGAGCGAATATCGGCAAGCGGTGCGGCAAAAGTGGATGAGCCGGCCGCTAGTGTCTGGTCGATGGCGTTGAGCAGGATATCGGCGTCGTCTGCGGTGATGAGGCCGCCTGCTGCAAAGGTGTGCTCGCGGTCGATTGTCCACGAGCTTTCCTCGGTCTCCTGCGCACCGGCGGGGCGAACCTCCTTGATTAAGATGCCACGCTCGAGCAGTTTGTCACGATCGCGCCGAAACTTGCGCTTATCCGAGTCGATATTGCCCGAGCCATATCCCAAGTCAGAATCCAAGACGATCTGCTCGGTCGTCAGCGGTTCGGGGGAGCTGTTGAGCACAAAGAAAAGATTGAGGATGCGCTGAGCCGTTTTATCGAAACCGGGCTCCGAATTCCCCTTTTTAATTGTCGCGGTCGCGTCGCTTGCCGTCATAGAGTCCTCGCATGAGAAGGTGGTTTGCTGCCATGATTTTAGTCCGATATGGAGATTAGGCTATATCCTTGTCCGCTCGAGGCGTTAAGATGGCCCGAATTCGGTCGTTTGCGCTCGCTCGGGGTATACTTTCGACTATATACGGTTCTAATGTGCATGCATTGGGCCTATTTGTCGGATTATGGATGTGGAGCGCACATGGCGAACACCCAGAACTATATTAACCACCTGCTGCAGAACACCGGCATTACGCCGGCATGCAGCGAAGAAGAGCGCTTGGCTGCCGAGGATATCGCTCAGATCTTCCGCAACCACGGCTTTGACCCCGAGGTTCAGGAGTTCAATGCCCCGGCGCCCAGTAGATTGGCATTTGCCGTTACCGGTATTCTTGCGTTTGCCGGCGCCCTGCTGATGGGCATCGGCGGCGGTATCGGCTTGGTCGGCACCTTGCTGGCCATTGTCGGCGCCGTTCTTTACGTGCTCGAGCGCACGGGCCACCCCGTGGTTTCGCGCCTGGGCAAGACGGGCGTGAGCCAAAATGTCATCGCCTACCACAAGGCCTCGGGCCCGCTCGCGTCCCCGCGTAACCGCCCGGTGGTCGTTGTCGCACACTACGACTCTCCCCGTGCTGAGCTGCTCGCCCGCGAGCCCTATGCTTCGTATCGTGCGCTCATCGCCAAGTTGTTGCCCGTTGCCACGATTGCCCCTGCTGCCGTTGCCATCCTGCGTATCCTGCCGCTCCCCGGCGCGCTCAAGGTTCTGCTGTGGATTGTCGCGATCCTCGCTTCCCTCGTTGCACTTGCCAACGCGGCAAACATCATCTCTAACCGCCACGTTCTTCCCTATACGTCCGGCGCGGTGTGCAACAAGTCTTCTGTCGCCGCTATGCTCGGCGTTATGGACAACGTTGCTCCCTTCCAGGGCGAGAACGAGTTTCCCGACGATGTTCCGTTCGATACCTATTTTGGGGAGCAGAAACGTCGTGCCGAGGAAATGGCGCGCGCGGCGGCGGAGTATGCCGCGGCCCAGCAGCAAAACGACTACGGCAACACCATCGAGTACGAAGAGCCTACCTACGCCGAGGACGAGTTCGGTCAGCCGATTGCTCCCGACGCTCAAACCGAGCCCGAACAGGGCGAGGCTTTTGACGAGCAGATTGAGGGCTTTGAGGGTGCGTCTGCCGACGAGACGCTGATTGGCGCCATCGTGCCCGAGGATCAGAATCAGGCTGTCCAGGCCGAAGAGTTCAATGACGAGGTTCCCGCTGCTGAGCCGGCGGAGGAGCCTGCCGCGGCCGAGCCCGAGCCCAAGCTCTATCGCAACGCCGCCGGCAACATCCGCTTTGGTTCGGATGCCATCCGTGCACTCGGAATGCTTCCCGAGTCCTGCACGCTCGATTACGAGGAGGGCGAGGAGCCGACGTTTGAGCCCGAGCCTGCGCCCGTTGTCACTGCGGATGATGAGTCTGCCGCGGTTACCGCTGCCGTTGCCGAGCCCGAGGCGGTGTCCGCGATCGATCCCGCGGCAGGACTGGACATTTTGGCTCCCGCCGCGCCGGCGCAAGACGTTGCGGACGAGTCTGACGACGATTACGTTGAACAGCCGAGGCGCGTGTCTTACGAGAGCGATACTGATTTCTCGGCCGAGATTCCCGCGGCAACGCCGCATGCCGACATTGCATCCGCGTTCTCTTCGATTGGCGCCAGCGCTTCCAACTTCTTTAAGGGTGCGCTTGCAAAGGGCAGGAAATTTGTCGACGATTTCGAGGAGAAGCGCGCTGCCGCACGCGAGGCTGCCGAGCAGGAGGCTATCGCTCAGCAGCAGGCAGCCGAGGCGGCACGTGAGCGCGCGACGCAAGAGTTCGAGCAGAACGAGGCTATGCAGTCCGGGCCCGTCGACGCTGCCGAAGCTACGACGTCCTTTGAGTCCCAGCAACCGACGTCAGCGGATGTTGTTGAGGCAACAACGTCTTTCGAGGCTCAGCAGCACGTCGATAGCACCATGTCGTTTGATGCCGCGCAGTTCGATTCCACGATAACGTTTGAAAAGCAAGGCACCGCAATTGCCGAGCCCCTTCCTGTTTCCGATGAGCAGGGCGACGCGGCAGACGATGACGAGCCCATTGATGCTGCCGAGGACGAGTCCGTCGAGGCCAACTCTGACGAAGAGCAATACGTGGCAGCCGATCAAGGTGATTCGACCGAGGTCGAGCAGGAGGAAGTGCCTGCGGTTTCCGAGACTCCCGAGACGGATGAGTCGAGGCCTTACTCCACGCAGATTTTCACCATGCCGACCCCGAGTGGTTCCGGTGCCACGGTTGCCAATGTCGCTCCCACCCAGGACGAAACGGTCGATTCCCTTATGGCCCAGATTTCCTCCCAGGCATCGCCGCGTCCGCAGATGAATGTTCCCGATCCGGCGTCGGCACCGTCGCCTGCACCTTCCTCGTCTCCGCTGGCTTCGGTCCCCGATCCGTCGCTGCCGTCTATGAAGCAGGCAAACGTTGCGTCTCGCACGTCGCTGTTCGACCTTCCCGATCCCTCTGCCCAGGTCAACGACCCCTTTTCTACTGCCCAGGGTCCCGAACCCACATCGGCACCCGTTGCGCCTTCTATGCCCGTTGCGTCGGGCGCGCAGCCGATCGAGACCATTTCGGCTCCCGCCCCGGCGGCACCCAAGTCTCGCAAACGCGGCCTGGGCGGCCTGTTCGGTCGTAAAAGGAAAAACGAGCAGGACAGCATGAGTGATTGGCTGGGCGTCGAAGACGATTACGATGCCAAGAAGTCCGGTCGCGGTATCGGTTCGTGGGATAACTTCGAGGACGATAACGATGGCTGGAAGGGCGGCGCTACGTCTTCCGATGGCGCTTCTTCCGAAGATATGCTCTCGGCTGTCGCCTCTATGGGCGATGATGAGCTGCTCGGTCACGATATCTGGTTTGTGGCAACGGGCGCCTCGGATTGTGATGGCGCCGGCATGAAGGCCTTCTTGGCTTCGCATCGCGATAAGCTCCGCGGCGTATTCTTCATCAATCTTGAATCCGTCGGCGCCGGTAGGCTTTCGGTGGTGACGGTCGAGGGCGAACAGCAGCTGCTCAAGGGCGATCGCCGCATCATGAACCTGGTCAGCAAGGTGTGCAAGTCGTTCCATGTCGATTGTGGCGCGCTCGAGATGCCCTATGCCAAGACCGATGCCTATGCCGCGCTCGAGGCGAGCCGCCGAGCCCTCACCATCGCCGGCGTGGACGGCACGCGTCTGGCTTGCGCTCGTACCGAGGACGACCTGCCCCACAATGTCAACCCGACGAACATTGCCACGGTATCCGAGGTCGTGACCGAGGTTATCCGCCGTTCGTAGACGGAGCTCTAAGGAGTCAACGTGTTTTCGTATATTAAGCGCCATTGGCCTGTCTACGTGATTTTGACCTTGATTGCCATTGCGTTAGGATTTGGGGCTGCCTACATCGTGGGTGCAAAGGGCTCGACCCCCGCCTCCGCAATCAGCGAAGAGGTGGAGCAAGAACAGAGTACGGGTGCCGATGGGATTCCTGAGTCCGAGCAGGCAATCGTTGATGGTGGATCTTCGTCTGCAGAGTAGATACGGCGATTTACATGATTGAAAGCGGGCGAGCCAGGGGACTGGCTC
>CABUCQ010000029.1 GCA_902490095.1 uncultured Collinsella sp. | reverse complement strand
GCATCGAAGTCGATAATCGGCACGCCGCTGGCGTCCTTATCGCTTACATATTGCTTCTCGATTTTCTGGTACGAATCGCTTGCCTGCTTATAGCCAATCTGCGCGTTGATAAAGATGGCAGCGGCGGCGACAATCAGGCCGATGCCGATGATGATGAGCAGAATGGGAATAATGGAGCGACGCTTTTTGCGCGGCGGCTCGGTGTAATCCGACGGCGCGGCATGCGATGAAGCCCGGGGCGGCTTTTTAGCGTTGCTATAAGATGAAGGTCGATATGCGGCTGGCGCGTCCTGTCGACGATGCGTCGCCGGCGTCACGGGGCGCGGCGCGCGCGGCTGCTGAGGAGAGGATGTCCGACCCTGCTGCGCCGCATGGGCAGCACCCGGCTTCGACGGATCGGGAATCTGAGAAGCCTTGAATCGTTTTCCCTGATAGTCGGACATGGCTCTCCTTATACTGCGGTGAAACGGCGGAACGCCTAGGCGTCGGCCATCTCCTGCTTCATCTTCTCGATAACCTTGCGATACTCGGGGTCGCAGGCGCCTAGAATCTGTGTAGCGTAGATGGCGGCATTCTTGGCGCCATTGATGGCAACGCAGGCCACGGGCACACCCGAAGGCATCTGCACCATCGACAGCAGCGAATCCATACCGCCCAGGTCACTTGTCTTCATAGGCACGCCGATAACCGGCAGCGGCGTAAAGGCAGCCACGACACCACCCAGGTGAGCAGCCTTGCCGGCGGCGGCGATAATCACTTTGATACCGCGATCGGCAGCAGTCGAGGCCCACTCGTGGACCTTCGCCGGCGTGCGGTGTGCGCTCGCAATGACGAGCTCATAGGGCACACCAAGCGCCTCGAGCTCGACGGTGCAGCCTTCCATAACGCCCAGATCGGACTTGGAACCCATGATGATCCCGACAACCGGCTTCTGATCTGCCATAAACAAAGACCTCCTGTTGAGAGCGGTGACGCGGCGGATCCGCGACCCTTAACTACTGAGAGTAGTATAGCTGCTCCCGTCCCTGCGGTCTTTGTGGCGCTTCGCGGGCGGGCCAGGCTTTATCTTCACTCCGGTTGCTTCGCAAAGTCGTTCAGATAAAGCCTGGCCCGCCCGCGAAGCGCCCTGCGACCTACCGGGAATTGCCATGACGTACGTTGGCTGAAATATTAACGTGGGATCCGCCGTTCGAACGAACGGTGGATCCCACGCTCACTTTTTATTCAGCCCTAGTCATCGCGCAAAGCCCCTTCGGCAGCACACGGTGCGGCCAAGTCACCGCAGGCCGGGGCGGGAGGCGAACCTTTCTCTCGGAAAACTTCGCGAAGCCCAGTTTCCGAGAGAAAGTGTCCGGCTGCCGCCCCGGCCGACCAGGTCACATTACACCGTGTGCTGCGGCAGGTCCTGCAGGGCGATGACGTCCATGCCCATGTCGTTGGCGCTGCCGTGACCCTGCTGGTCCTCGCGCACGGCCTCGATGGCACTCACGTACGTGTTGGCGGCAGACATCGCGGTCACGCAGGTCACGCCGCGGCGCACGGCCTCGGTGCGCAGCAGATAACCGTCGCCACGCGAGCCCGGGCCGTATGGCGTATTAATGATCACCGCAATCTTGCCATCGGCGATGAGGTCGCCGATGTTGGGACGCTCGCCGTCGTGCGGGCCGCTAATCTTTTCCACGACCTCGCAGGTCACGTTGCCGCCGCGCAGCACGCGCGCCGTGCCCTCGGTGGAGCAGATGTCAAAGCCCAGGTAACGCAGGATACGCGCGACCGAAAGGATATGACGCTTGTCGCGGTCGCACACGCTAATGAACACCTTGCCGGCGCTCGGGTCGGGCAGCTTGTAGTCAATCGCCAGCTGCGTCTTGGCATATGCCTCGGGATAGCTCTTGGCGATACCCATGACCTCGCCCGTAGACTTCATCTCGGGCCCCAGGATAACGTCGGCGCCCGGGAAACGGCCCCAGGGCATAACGGCTTCCTTCATGCAGAACCAGTCCAGCTGACGCTCGTCGCTCGGCAGGCCCAGGCTCGCGATGGAATCGCCTGCCATGATACGCGCCGCGCACTTGGCCAGCGGCACGCCGGTGGCCTTGGAGATAAACGGCACGGTGCGGCTCGCGCGCGGGTTTGCCTCGATCACGTAGACGGTCTCGCCCTTGATGGCATACTGCACATTGACCAGGCCGCGTACGCCCAGCGCCATCGCGATGCGGCGCGTGGTCTCGCGAAGCTTTGCCTGCAGGCTCTCGCTAAAGCTGAACGGCGGGATGCAGGTCGCAGAGTCGCCGGAGTGAATACCGGCCTCCTCGATATGCTCCAGAATGCCGCCGATGTAGACCTCTTCGCCATCGCACAGGGCGTCGACATCGGACTCAATCGCACCCTCCAAGAAGCGGTCCAGATACACCGGGTAGTCGGGGCTAATGCGCGCGGCCTCGGCCATGTAATCGCGCAGATGCTCGGCATCGTAGGCGATCATCATGCCGCGGCCGCCCAGCACGTAGCTCGGACGCACCAGCAGCGGGTAGCCGATATGCGCGGCCACGGCCTCGGCCTCCTCAAACGAGGTTGCCTGGCCCGCCGGCGGATACATAATGCCCAGCTTGTCGAGCAGGGCGGCAAAGCGCTCGCGGTCCTCGGCAAAGTCGATGGCATCGGGCTTGGTGCCCATGATGTTCACGCCGCTCTCCTCGAGCATGCGCGCCAGCTTAAGCGGGGTCTGGCCGCCAAGCGTCACCACGACGCCATCGGGGCGCTCAACGTCGATAACGTCCATGACGTCCTCGTAGGTGAGCGGCTCAAAGTACAGGCGGTCGGACGTGTCGTAGTCGGTCGAAACGGTCTCGGGGTTGCAGTTGACCATGATGGTCTCGAAGCCGCGGGCCGCCAGCGCATAGCTCGCGTGCACGCAGCAGTAATCGAACTCGATACCCTGGCCAATGCGGTTGGGGCCGGCGCCCAGGATCATCGCCTTGGGCTTGTCCGCCGGCGTGGTCTCGTCGGGAGCCACGCACTTCTTGGCATCCGGGCTCGTGCGGTAGATGTTCTCGTACGTCTTGTAGTGGTACTCCGTGGCGCTCGAGAACTCCGCAGCGCAGGTATCAACCGTCTTCATGCTGGGAACCACGCCCAGGCCCTTGCGATAGGCGCGCACAAAGCGCTCGTCCGAGCCGGTCAGCGCGGCAATCTCGGCGTCGCTCGTGCCGTACTGCTTGAGCAGGCGCATCGCGTCGGCGTCGATATCCTCCACACGCAGGCCGCGGATGCTCTCCTGGACCTGCACCATATCGTTGATACGGTTGAGGTACCACGGATCGATACCGCAGATGGCATGGATGCGAGCGATGTCCCAGCCACGGCGTAAGGCCTCGACCACAAAGAAGATGCGATGCTCGGTCGGGGTTGCCACGGCCTGAGCAAGCTCGTCGTCGCTCAGCTTATCGGCACCCTCCTTGCCACCGGCACAAATGCCCTGGTGGCCATCCTCCAGCGAGCGCATAGCCTTGCCAAAGGCCTCCTCAAAGGTGCGGCCGATCGCCATAATCTCGCCCACGGCCTTCATGCGCGTGGTGAGCGTGGGGTCGGTACCCTTGAACTTCTCGAAGGCAAAGCGCGGCACCTTGACCACACAGTAGTCGATCGTGGGCTCAAAGCAGGCGGGCGTAGCCTTGGTGATGTCGTTGACGATCTCGTCGAGCGTGTAGCCCACAGCCAGGCGCGCGGCGGCCTTGGCAATGGGGAAACCCGTGGCCTTGGAAGCGAGGGCGGACGAACGGCTCACGCGCGGGTTCATCTCGATGACGATCAGGCGGCCGGTCTGGGGGTTCACGGCAAACTGTACGTTGGAGCCGCCGGTCTCGACGCCGATCTTCTCCAAGATGGCGAGCGAGGCGACACGCATGCGCTGATACTCAAGGTCGGAGAGCGTCTGCGCCGGCGCCACGGTGATGGAGTCGCCGGTATGCACGCCCATGGGGTCGAGGTTCTCGATGGAGCACACGATGATGCCGTTGCCGGCGTGGTCACGCATGACCTCCATCTCATACTCTTTCCAGCCCTCGATGGACTCCTCGACCAATACCTCGTGGGCAGGTGAGAGCTCCAGGCCCTGGCTCACGATGGAGACGAGCTCCTCGTGAGTATGCGCGATGCCACCACCGGCGCCGCCGAGGGTAAAGCTCGGACGCAGCACGCAGGGATATCCCACGCGCTCGGCGATGGCCTCGGCGTCTGCCACGCTGTAGGCATAGCCCGAGCGCGCGACCTCCAGGCCGATCTCGGCCATGGCCTCGTTAAAGAGCTTGCGGTCCTCGCCGCGCTCGATGGCGGCAAGGTCGCAGCCGATCATCTCGACGCCGTACTTGTCGAGCGTGCCGTCCTTTGCCAGTTCGACGGCGGCGTTCAGACCGGTCTGGCCGCCCAGCGTGGGCAGCAGCGCGTCCGGGCGCTCTTTCTTGATTACGCGCTCGATAAACTCGGCAGTGATGGGCTCGACATAGGTGCGGTCGGCCAAGCCCGGGTCGGTCATGATGGTCGCCGGGTTGGAGTTGACCAGGATGACCTCAAAGCCATCCTCCTTGAGCACCTTGCAGGCCTGGGCGCCGGAGTAGTCAAACTCACAGGCCTGGCCAATGACAATGGGGCCCGAGCCAATGACGAGGATACGCTTGATGTCAGTACGTTTCGGCATGTTAGTTCTCCTCGGTCTCGGTCGCAGCGGAACCATTGTCGGCAAAGTTCCAGCCCTGCAGGCGGTCCTTCGCGGTGTCGATGTCCAGGTAGTTCTCCTCGCCGTCCATGAGTCGCGTAAAGGCAGTAAAGAGATAGTGGGCATCGGTGGGTCCGGGCGAGGCCTCGGGGTGGTACTGCACCGAGAAGCACGGCGCGTCGAGCAGCTGGATGCCCTCGGCGGTGCCGTCGTTGAGGTTCACATGTGTCAGGCGAATGCGACCCCTCGGGGTGGTACTGGACCGAGAAGCACGGTGCGTCGAGCAGCTGGATGCCCTCGGCGGTGCCGTCGTTGAGGTTCACATGCGTCAGGCGAATGCGGCCGAAGCGCTCGTTCATCACGACTGGCGCGATGCCGCGGCGCACCCAGACGCGCAGATCCCCATCGGCCGCATGCTCGGTCTCGCCGCCGGAAAGCTCGGGGACAAGCTTGCCCAAGCTGGGGAACAGCAGACCAAAGCCATGGTTTTGCGCGGTAATCTCCACGCGACGGCTTACCAGGTTCATGACCGGCTGGTTGCCACCGCGGTGACCGAACTTAAGCTTTTCCATCTGAGCGCCGCAGGCCAGGTTGATCATCTGGTGACCAAGACAAATACCAAAGACCGGCACCTTGCCGATCAGCTGCTGCACCTGCTCGTAGGTCTCCACCACGGCGTCGGGGTCGCCGGGACCATTGGACAAAAAGACACCGTCGGGATTCATGTCGAGCACCTGCTGGGCAGGCGTGTCCCACGGCACGACGGTAAGGTCGCAGCCGGCGCGGACCAGCCCCTCCAGAATGCCGCGCTTCACACCGCAGTCGTAGGCGACCACTTTGTGGCGGGCAGGAGCGGCAGATGCGAGCGCAAAGTCATGCGTAGCGGGCAGGTCGGCGGCTGCAAACTCGTGAAGCTCGGGGCAGCTCACGGTCTTGACCAGGTTCTCGCCCACCAGCGTGGGTGCTGCGGCCAGACGCCCGGCAAGCTCGTCGACGTCGAAGATCTCGGTCGAGATAATGCCCATTTTGGAACCGTTGTCGCGCAGGTGGCGCACCAGGGCGCGGGTATCGACGCCCTCGATGGCAACGATACCGTGGGCACGCAGATACTCCGGCACGCTGACGGCCGAGCGCCAGTTGGAAGGCGTGGCGCACATGTCGCGAACAATCATGCCGCGCATGGCCGGAGCGCTCGCAGGGCGCGCGGCGTCACCAGGGAAGGCCGACTGGACGTCGGTCTCGTCGATACCGTAGTTGCCGATCTGCGGATAGGTCATGGTTACGATTTGGCCGGCATAACTCGGGTCGGTCATGACCTCAAAGTAGCCCTCGAGCGAGGTGTTGAAGCAAACTTCGCCGGTCGCGGTGCCCTCGGCGCCGCATGCACGTCCATAAAAAATGGTCCCATCCTCAAGATACAGGATGCAGGGACCGCAGGTGCCCTTGCTGGTTTTGGCCAGCATACGCTGGCAAAGCTCGCTGGGCGCGAAGGTGCGGGCGGCAGCGCCCGCGGTATGGTTGTTCGCCATAATTCTCCTTCCCGGTCTCACAGGACCGGCTTAAAGGTGTGTAGTTAGGCCTCGCGGTATTGTAACCGCAAGCATGCCTCATGGCGTTAATTTCATCGAAATGTTTACGAAATGATAATTATGACTTTCTGTGCATAATGATTTCTCTGGGACGGGGATTAAAAAATCATCCCGCGGGGCTTGTGGCTCACGCGGGATGATGGCGTCTTATTTTTTCTTGTCCTGCTCCAGCAGTTCGGACGGTGTGCGATCGGGCTTGCCGCCGCGGAAAATCTCGCGGCCATGCAGACGATGCTCCAGATCGCGCTCGGCTTTTTCCTCGTCAATCTTGGTCTGGCTCACCACCGGGTCCTCAATCAACGACGACACCGAGTTCACCTGCTTCTGAATGCGCTCGGCGATGGTGTCATCCATACTCACGATGCGCATCTTCCAGTCGATACTCGTGGCGTTGGATGAGCTCTTGGTCCACACGAACGTCAAAATGGCGCTCTGGTGGCCCCGCGCGGGGAACATGCCAAAGAAGGAATCGTGCTGAATGTTGCTATCCTCGTCGATATAGGCGTGAACGTTATACACCACGCGGTCGATCTTATCGTTGAGCAACGCGTTGGTCGCAAGCGCCGCGGCCTGAATCTGCCCGTTGGACAGCAGCTCGAGCTCGTTGGCAGACGATGTGTCCAACACCGTCACCTCGACCGTGCCCGTGCGTTCATCGGCTTCATCGACGGTGAAGTCGAGCGGGAACTGCGTAAAGCCGTTGCCCCATTCAAGTCCACCCTTGAGCGCGGTCGAAACGGTATCGACCGAAACGCTCTCGGACAGGTTGGCGGTGTTCAGACGACGCATCACGCCGTAGCCAATCTGCATGCCCACGATCAGCACCAAAATACCGATGACCACGGCCATCGCGGTCTTCGTAATGGTATGGCTCACCTGCGAGCCCGAAGGATCGTCCTCGGACAGCGGGTCGATATGTTTTGCCTGGCTCGCGCGGTCCTCGCTGCGCAGCTGCGCTAGCGCCGCTTTGTCACCGCGCTTGGCCGCAGCCTCCTTCTCACGCATGCGCTCGGTACGCTTTTTGGCGAGCGTGGGATCCAAGACGCCGGATGCATCGATTTCGGAGAATAACTCCGTCACTTCTTCCGGAGTCAAAGGGTTCTTGTCAGCCATAAACTTCCTGTCATATCAATCAGTCGAGCTCGCGCGCACGCGCACCTTCGAACTGCATTCGATAGTAACGGGCATAGGTGCCGCCACGGGCGAGAAGCTCCTCGTGCGTGCCACGCTCCACAACGCGACCATGCTCAACGGTCGCAATCTCATCGGCATGCTTAATGGTCGAAAGACGGTGGGCGATGATAATCGTGGTACGTCCGCGTGCCAGCTCTTCGAGCGACTCCTGCACCGCCTCCTCGCTCTCATTATCCAAAGCACTTGTCGCCTCGTCCAAAATCAGGATCTTGGGGTTCTTGAGAAACACGCGCGCGATGGCAACACGCTGCTTTTGTCCGCCCGAAAGACGGCTGCCACGCTCGCCCACCACGGTGTCGTAGCCCTGTGGAAGCGACTCGATAAAGGCATCGATGTTGGCGCGACGGGCGGCCTCGGCGATCTCTTCCGCTGTAGCGCCCGGCTTGCCGTAGGCGATGTTCTCGCCAATCGTACCGTCAAACAGATAGACATCCTGCTGCACCAGGCCGATGGCACGGCGCAGGCTCTGCTGCGTCACATCGCGCACGTCTTGGCCGTCGATGCTAATGGATCCGGCAGCCACGTCATAAAAGCGCGGCAGCAGCGAACAGGTCGTGGACTTGCCACCGCCCGAAGGGCCAACCAAAGCGATGGTCTGCCCGGGCTTGATGGACAGGTCCATATGGTCGATAACGGGACGCTCGTCGGCATCGCCCTCGCCCAGCTCAACATCCTCGTAGTTAAAGCACACGTCGTGATACTCCACGGCGCCGGCAGTCACCTGCAGATCCGTAGCGCCCGGCTTGTCCTGGATATCCGGCGCGGTCGAGAGCACCTCGTCCATACGCTTAAAGCCGGCGATAGCCTTCTGATACGTTTCGGCCGAATTGACGAGTGTCTCGAGCGGCGTGCAGAACAGCGAAATATAGAGAGCGAAGGTCGCCATATCGACCGCTTGCAGCTGCCCCTGGGCGACCAGCCAGCCGCCCAGCAGCACCACGATCACATAGAGCACGCCCGAGAGCAGGCCATACGTCGCAGTATAGACGCCCATGGCGTGATACATGTTCTCCTTGGACGAAAGATAGCGATTGTTGGAGGCGCGGAACTTGAAGCGTTCGGTCTCCTCATTGGCAAAGCTCTTGACCACGCGCATGCCCGCAAGCGAATCCTGCAGCTGCGCATTGATGCCGCTGATCTTTTTGCGGCTGTCGCTAAAAACCTCGCGCATGCGCATGTTCTGCCAAAACATGATGACCGCAAACGCCGCCGTCACCACGGCCATGGCGAGCGCCAGCACCGGGGCGATGGTAAAGAGGATCGCAAACGAGCCAATAATCTCGATGCCGCAGATGATGATCCACTCGGGCACGTGGTGCGCCGCCTCGCAGATATCGAACAGATCGTTGACCACGCGGCTCATCATGTCGCCCGAGCTGTTGCGATCGAAGTATGCAAAGCTAAAGCGCTCGTACTGATCGAACAGGTCCTCGCGCATCTTGGACTCCATGCGCGCACCCATAACGTGGCCCCAATAGCTCACAAAGTAGCGGCAAGCGCAGCGGACGGCGTACATCAGCACCAGTCCAACCGCGATCATGCCGATTGCCTGCATAATGGCCGCTTGGCCTTGAGTGAACAGCCCGCCCGTCAGATTACGCAAAATGATGGGAAACGCCAGATCGATAGCGGCAAGCACCAGGGCGCAAACCGTATCGGCAACAAAAAGCCCCAACTGGGGCTTGTAATACGACAAAAACCTCTTAAGCATGTGTTCCTCGAAGATAAATAGATAGCGTGACAAACTCGGTTGCCTGGTCGGGTGAAAGAAAAATCGCCCAACAAGCGTGACGCCAATGTTCCGGCAGCGCCAGCGAAAACGTCCCTTAGCGAGCAAGGTGCCTTGAAAGAGGAGCGACGCGTACTTCGGTACGCGAGCGACGATTGAAAGGCAGATTGCCGCTTAGGGGCGTTTGCAGCGTCGGCTCGTTACGCGGTTTGGTAAAACCGCGTAACCTAGAGCTCAGTTCCACCCAAGCGGTGCGCGATGCTATCGCAGGCCAAGGCGCCTACGACGGTCTTGGCGTCTTCGATTTTGCCGTCGAGTACGGCGTCGATCAGCTCGTGCAGCGGCACCAGGTCCACGTTGACGAACTCGTCATCATCGGGGTTGGGCGCGTCGAACTCGAGCTTGGTGGCCAGGTAGATATGAATAATCTCATCGCAAAAACCGCAGGACGTGACAATCGACGTCAAAAAGCGAATACGACCAGCCCTAAAGCCCGTCTCCTCATGCAGTTCGCGCTTGGCGCAATCGAGCGGGTCCTCGCCTGGATCGAGCTTGCCGGCGGGAATCTCGACCGTCACGCGGTCGATGGCGGTGCGGTACTGACGCACCAGTACGATCTTGCCGCTCTCGGTCAGTGCCACAACGGCCGCCGCACCCGGATGGCGAACGATATCGCGGGCGCTGTGGCGACCGTTGGGCAGCTCAACCTCAAGACGGTGGACGTCGAGGATCTTGCCCTTCCAGGCGCACTCCTCCGAAAGAATCTTCTCGTGCAGCTCGGCATCGTGCGGGTCGTCGTCACCCAGCACCAGTGCCGGCTCGTCAGCGACCTCGCCACCAGGCTCGCCCTCGGCGTGCCCATACATGCGGCTGTCCTCTTCGACGACCTGCGCGTCCACGAGCTCTTCGTTCTTCTCGTCCATCCGTCTCATTCCTCTCGGATTTTAGGCATCCCAGGCGTCGCGACCGCGCAGCGCGCGCAGGCCGATGTCGTGACGCAGGGTCTTGCCCTCAAAATCAATCTTCTCGCAGGCCTCGTAGGCAAGGTTGCGAGCGTTCTCGAACGTGTCGCCCAGAGCGGTCACGGCAAGCACGCGGCCACCATTGGTCACGAGCTGGCCGTCCACCACGGCAGTGCCCGCGTGGTACACGGTCACGTTCTCCATGGCCTCGGCATCCTCAATACCGGTGATGACTTTGCCCTTCTCATAGCTGCCGGGATAGCCCGCGCTCGTCAGGACAACGGCCACGGCCCACTCGTCGCGCCAGTCGAGTTCAATCTGGTCGAGCTCGCAGTTGGCACAAGCCAGCATGACCTCGACCAGGTCGTTCTTAAGGCGCGGAAGCACGACCTGCGTCTCGGGGTCGCCAAAGCGGGCGTTGACCAAAGCGGGCATTGAACTCCAGTACCTTGGGACCGGCAGGCGTGAGCATAAAGCCGCCGTACAGGCAGCCGCGGTAGTCGATACCCTCGGCAGCGAGCTCGGCCACGGTCTGCTCCATGACCTTCACCATCGTGGCGTGCTCCTCATCGGTCACGATGGGCACTGGGCTGTAGACGCCCATACCGCCGGTGTTGGGGCCCTTGTCGCCCTCGAGCGCGCGCTTGTGGTCCTGCGAGGTAGCCATGGGGCGCACGGTCTTGCCGTCGGTAAAGGCCAGCAGCGAGCACTCGGGACCAACGAGCATCTCCTCGATAACCACGGTGGCACTCGGGGCCGGTCAGCATCTCCTCGATAACCACGGTGTTGCCGGCATCGCCAAAGGTGCCGCCAAAGCACTCGCGCACGGCCTCCTCGGCCTGCTCAAGTTCGGTCGCCACGATAACGCCCTTGCCCGCGGCAAGGCCGTCGGCCTTGACGACCAGCGGGGCGCCCTGCTCGCGCACGTAGGCAAGAGCCGAAGCCTCGTCGGTAAACGAGCCGTAGGCTGCCGTCGGAATACCGGCGCGCTCCATGAGCTGCTTGGAGAACAGCTTGGAGCCCTCCATCTGGGCGCCCTCGGCACCCGGGCCAAAGCAGGGAATGCCCGCCGCGCGCACGGCGTCGGCCACGCCCGCCACGAGCGGAGCCTCGGGGCCAATTACCACGAGTCCGCATCCGTGACTCTGCGCAAACGCCGCCACGGCCGCAGGATCGCAGTCGTCGAGAACAACGTTCTCGCCGCAGCTCGCGGTGCCGCCGTTGCCCGGCGCGATGTAGAGCTTGCCGGCGCGCGGTGATGCTGCGAGCTTAGCTGCCAAAGCATGCTCACGGCCGCCGCTGCCCAACAACAGGATGTCGATGGTTTGAGTGTCCGCCTTCAAGGGTGCCTCCTCTATGGATGAATGGCCCGCTCCGCGCGAGCCCTTTGCAAGCAAATATACCCCTCGGCCGCCCGTCCGGGCTGCAAAGGGGTATATCGCAATAACCAAATAGTCCCGATTACTTCCAGAATCGGTTGATGATCTGCTCGCGACCGGCGCCAACGCCAATGAACGTCACGCGGGTGTGTGCCAGATCCTCGATAAATGCCACGTAGTCCTGAGCCTCCTGCGGCAACTCGTCAAAGCTGCGGCAACCGGTAATGTCGCACTTCCAGCCGGGAAGCTCCTCGTAGATGGGCTTGGCATGCTCAAAGCGCACCTGATGCTCGGGCACGCTGGTGTAGCGCTCGCCATCGACGTCGTAGGCCACGCACACCTTAATGGTGTCGAAGGCCGAAAGCACGTCGAGCTTGGTCAGGGCGATATCGGTGAGGCCGTTGACGCGCGAGGCGTAGTTGGCGATGGGGCCGTCGAACCAGCCGCAGCGACGACGGCGACCGGTGGTCACGCCGTACTCATAGCCCTCCTCGGTCAGCGTGTGGCCGGCCTCGGACTCATAGGAAAGCTCGGTGGGCATGGGGCCCGAACCGACGCGGGTGATATAGGCCTTCATGACGCCCAGCACGCGGTCGACGTTCTTCATGCCCACGCCGGAGCCGGTGATGGCGCCGCCGGCGGTGCAATTGGAAGACGTCACGTACGGATAGGTGCCGTGGTCGATGTCGAGCAGCGTCGCCTGGGCGCCCTCAAACAGCAGGTTCTTGCCCTCATCGATCATGTTGTTGAGCAGCAGGCTCGTCTCGGTGATGTAGGGACGCAGGCGCTCGGCCATCGGCAGGTACTCGTCGCAAATCTGGTCCACGGTGTAGGTGGGCAGGTTGTAGATGAGCTCGAGCTCGGGGTTCACACGGGCGAGAGCGGTCTCCAGCTTGTCGCGGAACAGCGCCTCGTCGAGCATGTCCTGCATGCGCAGGCCAATGCGCGCCATCTTGTCCTGATAGCACGGACCGATGCCGCGCTTGGTGGTGCCGATGTTCTTCTTGCCGAGCTTCTGCTCAAAGGCGCCATCCAGATCGATGTGGTACGGCATGATGACATGCGCGTTGCCGCTAATCTTGAGGTTCTTGGTGGTGATGCCGTCGGCCTCGAACATGTCAATCTCCTCAAGGACAACCTTGGGGTTGACGACGCAGCCGTTACCGATCACCGACACGTGGTCGGAATACATGATGCCGGAGGGCACCTGGTGCAGGCCGTACTTCTTGCCGTTGACGACGATGGTGTGACCGGCGTTGTTGCCGCCCGAGTAGCGCACGACGGCATCGAAGTCGCCGGCGACCAAGTCGCAAATCTTACCCTTGCCCTCATCGCCCCACTGGGCACCGACCAAAACGGTTGACGGCATGTTTACTCCTTACATTCATGGACTGTCTACGCGCCACGCCGGCACGCAGAAGCACAAAACATTCCCAGTATACCCGTGCAACGGGCGCCTGTCCTACTCCTCGGCATGTGCCCCATCAAGCTCATAGAACTTGGTGGATGCCGGCAGGAACATCAGGTCGACGTCGCCGATCGGGCCCGAACGGTTCTTGGCCACGACGATACGCGTAACGCCCTCGTCGGGTCGATCGTCGCGCGAGGCTTCGGCCTCGTCGGCGGAGCGGTCCAAGAACATAACGATATCGGCGTCCTGCTCGATGGAGCCCGATTCACGAAGGTCGGAAAGCTGCGGGCGCTTGCCGGTACGGGATTCGACCTGACGTGACAGCTGCGACAGTGCAATGAGCGGAATCTTGAGCTCCTTGGCCATGATCTTTAAACCACGCGACATCTCGGAGACCTCGACGGTACGGCTCTCGGAGCGACGCCCCGGCGGAGGACTCACCAGCTGCAGGTAGTCCAGGATGATAATGGCCTTCTCCTTGTTGTGGAGCATGCGGCGGCTCTTGGCGCGGATCTCGGTCACCGTGGTGCCGGGCGTATCGTCAATCAGAATGTCGAGCTTAGACAAGGTCTGCGTGGCCTCGTTGATATTGGCCCACTGCTCGGGGCTAATGCGGCCCGTACGGAAGTCGCTGATCGAGATCATGGCGTAGGCGCAAATCAGGCGCTGGGCAATTTCCTTGCCCGACATCTCCAGCGAAAAGAAGCCGACGGTATAGCCCGCAGCGGCGGCATTCAGCGCCAGGTTCAGAGCGAACGACGTCTTACCCACGGCAGGGCGGGCGCCGATAATGATGAGCTGGCCCTCGCGGAAACCCATAAGCATGCGGTCGAGTGACGGGAAGCCGGTGGGCACGCCCGCGGCCTGTCCGCCGGCCTTACACACTTCCTCGGCCTCGTTATAGGCCTCGACCATAAACTCGGTCAGTGTCTTATAGCTCGACTTGACCTCGCGCGCCGTGACCTTGAGCAGCTTGCTCTCGGCCAGCTCCACGACCTCCTTGGTGTCGGTAGGGGCGTTATAGGCCAGCGCGTTGATCTCGTTGGTGGCACCGATCAGCTCGCGCAGCATCGAGTCGCGGCGGACGATGGCGGCATGGTGCTGCCAGTTCACGAGCGACAGGGTCTGGCCCATCAGCTCCAAAATGTAGGCCTCGCCGCCCACGGCATCAAGCTTGTTGATGCTGCGCAGGTAATCGATCAGCGAGATAGAGTCGATGGGAATGCGGCTGTTGTACATATCGACCATCGCGGTGTAGATGGTCTTATGAATGGGCCGGTAGAAGTCATCGGGCTGCAGCTCGACCTGGGCCTCCTCGACCACCTCGGGCGATAGCAGCATGGCGGCCAGCACATTGGCCTCTGCATCTTGGTTTTGAGGGAGGCCCAACTTTGAGCCGCGGTCCTCGACCGTCAGCCCCGTCTCCCTTTCGTCATATGCCATGAGCATCCTCATTCATATCGCTTGCGAGCATCCATAGTATCAGCCACGGCCTTCAAACGAGCCGCGCCTCGACAATCATCACCGAACGAAACGGATGAACGGTCCCACAAATAGGCCTCACCGCGCCGCCCCCTATGGCACTTGTAGAGCGCTAAAAAGCAAAAGGGCGCCCTGGTCTCCCAGAGCGCCCTTCTTAGAACAAGATTGTTGCGTTGCAGCAGATGCTACTCGGCAGCAGCCTCAGTCTCGACCTCGGCGGTCTCGGCCTCGGCGACCTCAGCGGCCTCCTCGACCTCAGCCTCGGCAGCGAGCTCCTCGGCGGTAACGCCGACGAGAACGACAACCTCGGCCTTGATCTCGCGGTACAGCGAGATGGAAACGGTGTGGGCACCGGCAACCTTGATGGGCTTACCGAGCTCGACGCGCTTGCGGTCGATGTCCATACCGAGCTGATCCTTGATGGCGTCAGCGATCATAGCGGCGGTAACGGAGCCAAAGAGGATGCCCTCGTCGCCGACCTTGACGTCAACGGTGACCGTCTTGCCCTCGAAGGCAGCCTTGGTCTCGTTGGCGGTAGCCAGACGGACGGCCTCACGCTTGGCGATGTTGTTGCGACGCTCGTCAAGCTGCTTGAGGTTGCCCTTGGTGGCGGCAACAGCGAGCTTCTTGGGGAACAGGAAGTTCTCAGCGTAACCCTGAGCGACCTCTACGACGTCACCCTCGCCGCCCTTGCCCTTGATCTCATCGAGAAGAATAACCTTCATGATGCGTCTCCCTTCTTAGCCGCGGTCGCGGTTGCCACGAGAGGAAACCACGGGGACGGTGTACGGCAGGAGAGCCATCTCGCGGGCGCGCTTGATGGCGTTGGCGATGTCATGCTGATGCTGCGTGCAAGCGCCAGTGACGCGACGGGGCTTGATCTTGCCACGGTCGGTCATGTACTTACGGAGAAGCTGAGTGTCCTTATAGTCGATGAACTCAGTGTTCTCCTTGCAGAACTGGCAGTACTTACGACGCGGCTGACGTGCAGAATAATCATTAGCCATGTCAAAATACCTTTCATTTGGCAACTTCGGCGAACCAAAGTCGCCTCTCACTCAAAAATAGGTGAACAACCCTTAGAACGGGATGTCCTCATCGTAGACGTCGACCGCGGGCGGCGTAGCCACCGGCGCGGCAGGACGTGCTGCAGGCGCGGGAGCTGCGGGGGCGTAACCGCCCTGGTCGTAGCCACCCTGGCCACCACGGGAGCTCATAAACTCGATCTCATCGACGATGACCTCAAGTTTGCTCCGGCGCTGGCCGTCGCGCTCCCAAGAGCTGTAGCGCAGCTTGCCCTCGATCGCGACCTTGTTTCCCTTTGCCAGGAAACGGCTCACGGCCTCGGCGCGGGTGCCGAACATGGTGCAGTCGACAAAGTTGGGATAGTCCTCCCACTCGCCAGTCTGCGCGTTGCGGCGACGATCGTTCACGGCGACGCCAAAGGACAGAACCTGGGTTCCGCCGGCTGTGGCGCGCAGCTCGGGATCGCGGGTGAGGTTACCGGTGATGTTCACTCGATTGATGCTCATAACTCACTACTTCCTCTTGGGGCACAAGCCCAGTCCAAAACGACAGTCTTACTCCTGGTCGTCGCGACGGACGATCATGTGGCGGACCACAGCGTCGGTGATGCGCAGGACGCGATCAAGCTCGGCGATCTGGGTAGGATCTGCGTGGAAGTTGATGAGGGTGTAGTCACCATCGGTGAGGTCGTTGATCTCGTAGGCGAGCTTGCGCTTGCCCCACTCGTCAACGGAGTCGACCTTGCCAGCGCCCTCAGCGATCGTGGTATCGATACGCTTCATAACAGCGAGACGAGTCTCGGGGTCGAGCGACGGGTCAACAAAGAACAGCAGTTCATAAGCCTTCATATTGTCACCTCCTCTGGGCAAATGTGGCTTCAGGTCGTGAAGGTGCGCCTGAAGCAGGAAAAGACTTGGTAATAATATCTTTCAACCTCCTAGGCTGCAAGAATATGCAGCTACAACCTCATGACCTCCACATATGCCCATACTCGCACGACGTTTCATGCGCATTCCAACCAAATGCTGACCAAAAGCTTGACGGATCTGTGGACAAGATACGGTGCCGTGAGGACAAGCTGAGCCAAGTCGCAGGTCAACGGGCGCATGGTTGTGGTCACAAAATGCATACCAGTGGCCCACAGCACCACCCAAAGATTTTTAAATTCATTGCCAAATCGCTTATAAATACCCCTTTTGAACAATTGAGTTGATCAACTACGCTGGTCGGAAGCCGTTTTTGGCATCTCAAACCCCGCTGCAACGCCAAACGTGGCCAAGCGTTTTAAAAAATGCCAACTTTTCTGTTTGCACTTTGCGATTCCTCGTGTATACTGACTTTCGCATTTAACGGAGAGTTGTCCGAGTGGCCGAAGGAGCACGATTGGAAATCGTGTAGGCGTCAAAAGCGTCTCCAGGGTTCAAATCCCTGACTCTCCGCCAGTTAATTCCAAAGCAGGCCTTCGAGCCTGCTTTGTTTTTACCCCACGCGGAGGGGTGGCAGAGTGGTTGAATGCGGCGGTCTCGAAAACCGTTTGGCCTGTATAAGGTCACGAGGGTTCGAATCCCTCCTCCTCCGCCATTTTGGTTGAGAAAGCTCCCAAGAATGGGAGCTTTTTTGTTATCGAAATACGTCTCGATCCCACGCTTCCCCAAACATGTACGTCAGCCTCAAAAAACGACATTTTTCGACATCTTTGGAGGCTGACGTACACGTTTGGATTGAGCTCACGGGAGCGGCGCTATTCGGAAGGTGCCTCCTCGTCTCGTATGCTTTTCCAGTTGCGGATAAGTGCCTTGCGTAGTTCGTTTTGTTTTCTCTGGTACCCGGTGTCGGTACAGCGAGGCATGCCGAGTGCTTCGCGAATGTTGTTCATGGCGCGGTGAAAGGCGAGCTGGCTGCCGAACTGAGCCGAAGTGAGCGTAACGATTCGATATCCCATTTGGGAGAGAACGGCCTCTCGCTCCGCATCTGCTCCCTTGCGCTCGAGCTCATCGTGAAAACCGCCCTTATATTCGATACCGAGCGCCCTGCGCTTATAGGTCACGAGCGCATCGATTTTGAGCGTTCGAGCTTTGGCGCAATGCCAGAGACGTTGAGGGATCTCGAGCGGTTTGTTGAGTTCGACACCTCGGATGCCAACGCCGCCTTCGCTTGTTGGGAGCGAGAGGGCGATTGCCGAAGCGGTCTCCATAGGCGAGGCCGAGCGATCGTAGATGTGCCTGAGCGCGAGCCGTGCACGTGTGGCACCGGGTTTTCCGGGGTGCCGATCGAGCAGTTCGGTTATTTCATCCTTGGAGGTGGTGGCTGGTTGCTCGGTATAAGGGTCGGCGGGATTGAGCCTCATGCGATAATCGCCGCAAACTTCATAGCCATATTCGAGATATTCGATCCTATCCATCCACTCGGCAGCGAGCACGAAGGCGAAGGCTTCGTCGGTGATGAAGATTCCGGGCGTCAACTCGTTAATATGCTCGTAGGGAAGATTTTGTCCAAGAATGTGGCAAACGACGCCTTTGGTACGAATTCGCTCAAATTCGAATACAACCGCGATATCGATAGTCTTAAGCATATCGGACGGAATGCCGCAGTCGGTAAGGGCCTGTCGTATGCGCGCAACACGTTGCTGGGTGGAGATGCCTTGTGCGCCTATCTGGTAGTCGTGCCGCGCAAGAGACTGAACCAAATTCTGGGGTGCATGATGGACAAGCCATGCGGTTTTATGCGAAATGAGAACAGGGGTATCCATTGAGGGCCTCTCGCTCTGAGCCGGTATCCAACTCTTATGTCCGTTGAAGTGGGGAAATATACCGGATGTGAGTAAATCAACTCACTCATGCTGTGAGCTCAATCCAAACATGTACGTCAGCCTCCAAAGATGTCGGAAAATGTCGTTTTTGGAGGCTGACGTACATGTTTTGGACCCTTGGCATTCCAGTAACGCCACGCCCCCACCCAGTCCCGACCGTTTGCCGAGCAATAGGGTCGCAATCGGCGCTGAACATGTACTATGTACGGGCATTGTCCAAATCCGTAATCCAAAGGACCCCATCTTGCCCGTCGTCGCCGCTATGACCATTACCTCACATGCCTCGGATGCCATGGTCGCTATTCCGTTTTGGCTCGAGATGTTCGCCGTTGTCGCTGCATCGATCTCGGGTGTACTGGTTGCGCGCGAGCACAAACTCGACCTGGTGGGTGCAGTTGCGCTCGCGGTGGTTTGCGGCCTGGGCGGCGGTCTTTTGCGCGATATGACGCTGCAGGTGGGCAACGTCTACATCCTCAACCAGCCGATGGCGCTCCCGCTTTCCATTGCCACGGCAGCCATCATCTACATTTTCCCGGCAATCGTCGACAAACCCGAAAAACTCATTCCCCTGCTCGACATCATCTCGGTCGGCATCTATGCCGCCACCGGAGCGGACAAGGCGCTTGTCTACGGCTTTGCACCGGCGGTGTGCATCATGATGGGCTTTTTTACCGCGGTGGGCGGCGGCATGTTGCGCGACGGCTTTATGGGCGTGGTTCCGGGCATTTTCCAACGTACTAACTTTTATGCCATCGCCGCCATCGCCGGATCGACAAGCTATGTGTGTCTCGTTATGAGCGGCATCATGAGCAATGTCGCCGCGCTGGTCGTATGCGTTGTCGTGACCATGGGTCTGCGCTGGCTCTCGCTGCGCTTTGACATCAAAAGCCCCACCGAAGAAGATATCGCGCGCTTCTTGCACCGTAAAAAGTAGACAGCACGGCACGACCCTTCGAAATGCAACCGAGAGGTTCTTTTAGAGCGCCCGCACGTTGGGTACCCTGTTAGGTATATGCCGAACACCTAACAAAAGGATCAACCATGGCTTTCAATCAAACCGCGGCGACGCCGTCACACAAGATGCGTCGCTGCCTGCTTATGGCATTCGCGCTCATCGCGCTGGCGATCACCGCGCTTCCCACGGCGTCGTTCGCCGGCACGGACACCGCAGGCAATGTCCTTGCGACCGACAATGACGCCAATCCGTCCGGCGTCGAGGGTGACCTGTACTGGGCCGGTCAGGCCCTCAACTTGGATGATGCGTCCATCAACCACGATATCATCGCTGCGGGCGATACCCTCTCAATTCGCGACTGCACGGTAGGCGGCGCCGTTCGTCTTGCGGCGCGCACGATTGATATCGCCCAGACCACGGTTGATGGCAGCGTGACCGTCGCTGGCCAGCACGTTGTTCTCAACGCCGGCAGCACCGCCAACTGTTTCTACGCGACAGGCGAGACGGTTGCCCTGCGAGGCTCCACCAAGTCGGCAGCGCTGGCAGGCGATACGGTGACCATCGATGGCACCGTCGAGGGCGATGTCGAGGTTTGGGCCGACAAGCTCATCCTGGGCAAGAACGCCCATATCACCGGCACCGTGAACGCGCACGTCTCCGAGGACCCCGAGCGTGCCGCAGGGGCCGAGGTAGGCGCGCTCAAGATCGACCGCACCGAGAACGAGGATACTTCCACCGTTAACGATGTCATCGGCGGTATCGTCGCCGCGGCACTCTCGACCTGCTTTGTCGCTCTGCTGCTCGAGCTCGTCTTTCCGCGCGCGACCGCCAGCGCCGCCGGCATGCTCCACCAGCGCCCCATGCCCCTGTGGGTGAGCGGTCTTCTGGGCACGATTGCTATCATCCCCGCCGTCCTACTGCTGATTATCTCTATCGCCGGTCTGTCGCTTGCCGGAGCCCTCATGTGCGGTGTCATTGGCATCGCGCTGGTGTCGAGTGCCTTTGCAGGGTGCGCGATTGCACGCATGGTCGGACACAGCCAGAACCGCTACGCCATGGCAGCCGTTGGTGGCGTAATCGCAGGCGCCCTCACGGGGCTTCCCCTCGTAGGCGGCTTCATCAGCGGCGTGGCCTTTGTCTTTATGCTCGGCTACATCATCCAAATCATCTGGCGCAACGCCCGCGTCAAGCCGCAGCAGCCGGCTAACACGCCAGGACTCCCCACCGCTTAGCCGCCAACCACCACAAAGGGGCCAGGCACCTTTGTGGTGGTGCAGACCAGCTCAGTCCCTGTGCACAAAAAGGGCGCCGACCATTGCGGTCGACGCCCTTTCTTATTAGACGCTATAAAGCCCAGCGCTTATTTGTTGACCTGGCCGGCGCGGACGGCAGCCTTCTTGCGGTCGGTGGCATTGAGCAGACGCTTGCGCAGGCGGATGTTCTTGG
>CABUCQ010000028.1 GCA_902490095.1 uncultured Collinsella sp. | reverse complement strand
GAACACGGCGCCGCACGCCACATCGGACAGCAGTTGGCGCGAACCCTTATCGGCCATGTCCTCGAGCAGCGCCAGCGCACGACCGCACGCATCCATAATGCGGTACGGCGGCATGGCGGCCACATGCAGCGCATCCTGAATCGCAGCCGGTCGGGCCGGGTCCTCACGCGGAATACCGTACGCAGCGGACACCTGGCCGTACGCACGAACGTCCTCGGCGACCAGACCCACAAGCTCCTGCGCCAACTCGTCTGCCTGGGCAAACGCACGCGTCAGGTCATCCGCACGATCAGCAAGCGCGGGATTGGTCGCACCGTAGCGGGCAACCATTCCGCACAGCGAGGCGCCCAGCGCGCCCACAAAGGCGCTCGCGCTGCCACCGCCGGGAACCGGCTCGCGCGCGGCAAGCGCCTCGGCAAACCCGCGGCAGGTCTTGTCCATCATCTCTTGGCTCATACGCATGCACCTTCAAGTCATATACATCGGTCGGGTGGAAACCGCCGACCGACCGCATCGATCACATAATGGTGCTAAGTCTAGCCCATAAGTACATAAGCGTCAGCGCACCTGGCCATCGCGGATTTCTATGACGAACGATAGGCGTCGGCACCGCAAACATGGGACACATGGCCCACCTTTCGAGACTTCCGGGCAGCGGCAACTGGGGCATACATATAGGTAAGGAGCCCTATGTTGGGGCAAGCTCATCACGGCACCGGACGACGAATGGAAGAATAACCGCACAGTAAACAAAGACATCATGCGCATGCGTAACCGCCGCCCCAGCGATCCGCGGCACACGATGTCCCTGGCAGACAAGGAGGACGCCACCATGAAGAAAAAGACCCTATCGATCCTTTCCCTTTGCATCGCCCTCTTTGCCGCGCTCGCCCTTGTGGGCTGCGGCGGGAGCGCATCGGGCGGCGGCAGCGCCCCCAAGAGCGAGAGCAAGGAAAAGGCCCCCGTCGCCAAGAAGACCGACTACATCTGGTTTAAGGTCGAGATGCCCGAGGGCGTCGGCGTAAGCGACTCTGCCGGCAAGAATGCCGACAGGGTCCAGCTCACCTTCCCCGAAGACGAGAACGCCTCGGCCGATCGCTTTATCCCCGTTTGGAAAAAAGCGCTGACGGCCGAGGAATCCCACGCCGACCAGGCGGAAAAGAAGGGGGATACGTTCCAGTGGAAGGATGGCGGGTCCGTCGAGTATAACGGCAGGACGTGGCTCGTCGGAACATACGAGGACAACAGCGGCATCTCAACCATGCTTTTTACCGATGTTGAGCCGGGAAGCGTCTACGTCCTCATCTCGAACTTCGACCAGCACAAGAAAGAAGCCGAGGCACTCCTCAACTCCATCGAGTTCCCCGATGACATGGAAGAGGCAGTTTCCGAGGCACGCGAAGTCGAGATTTCGAGCATCGAGATCAAGTAACGGGACACCCGCACGCGCCTACGCGCACCCGCGCACATGCGCCCCATTAAAACAACGGGCGCCCAACCCGGGGAGGGCCGACAGCACCAGCCCTCCCCTCTTTTGCGCCCGAACATATTGCCACTTAACGGCGCAAATCCGGCCCTCAGAATGGGACACATGGCCCACCCTAGCGAGCCGTCCACGCGTACAGTAAAGACAGGTAATCCATGGGCGGTTACAGATCGAGGAGGACACGACCATGAAAAAGAAGGCCTTTGCGATTCTCACCCTCTGCATCAGTCTCTTTGCCGCAGTTGCCCTGGTGGGCTGCGGTGGCAGCGGCGACGCTACCGGAAGTGGCGGTAGCGGCGGGGCAGAAAAGCCAGCCGTGGATATGAGGACCGACTTCATTTGGTTTAAGGTCGAGGTTCCCGAGGGCGTCGAGATTACCGACGTTGCCGGCGACACCGCCGACAGGGCCCAGTTTAAGTTCACCGAGAGCGAGCACGCCAGCGATCGCTTCATCCCCGTCTTCGATCCTGACAAGAACGCCGACGAGCTGTTCGACTACGAGGCAAAGTGGAATGCCAGCTTTGAGTGGACCGAGAATGACCCCGTCAAGTACAACGGCAAGACTTGGCGCAACGCTTCCTATACACACTCGGGCGGCGTAACGACCGAATACTTCACCGACGTTGACGGCGGCAGTGTGTATGTGCGTATCGACAACGTCGAGGAGCACAAGGACGCCGTCGAGACCATGATGAAGTCTCTGGAATTTGCCGACGACATCGCCGAGGCCAAGACCGAGGCCATGGACGTCAAGCTCGACGATATCGAGATCAAGCGCTAAGCGACTGGCGAGCGCAACGGGAAACACGGTCGCAGTGCAAACAAGCGACGGTACCCCAGCGCTTCGTACCCAGGGAGGGCCGGTAAACCGACCCTCCCTTTCTTATGCCTGTAGCCGACGAACGCGAGGATGCCGGACGCCGGAACCGCCCCAAATGTGGCAACAGTACGAAAACGACAAACACCCCAACACGTCCGCCCACCGATTTATTGCGCCGCGCAGACAATTAAACCAGCATCTTTAAACATCTGGGCAGTATAGTGACCAAAACTATCGCATAACCGCACTCTGCGAATGGAGAAGTTATGACCGAACACCATGCCATCAGCCGCCGAGCGTTTACGCTGGGCCTAGGGCTTGCGGCGTTGTCACCACTTGCAAGCCTGCCCGAAACCGCAGCGCCGGGCATTCCCCTGCGAGCGGCATTTGCAGACAACACACCCGCACCGTCGGACAGCCTCGACAATTTCGTCATTCGCCTTCGCCCCGCGGGCTATTTTCGCACCGCGAGCGTCAACCAAGACGGCAACGTTCGCGGCAACGTCTGCCACCTGTTTAACGACGGCACGTCCAGCAAGCTCATCCTTGAGAACGTAACGACCAAGAATGACGATACAAACTGGTATGCTATCCGCACCTTGCTCAATTTCGAAGAGCATAAAAAGACGGGCTACAGCATTTGGTCGGTCGACGACGACTCTGACAAAGATGGAAAGGTCATCCACGTATGGGGCGGCGAGTATGACAACAAGCCCAGCCGCGCTTTTGCGTTCGAGCGTCAATCAAACGGAACCTATATCATCCGAGACCGCACGGTCGAGAAAGAAACCGAGAAAAAAGACATTAAGTACCTGGCAATAGAATCGAACGGCGAAGACCAGGACAACAATAAGATCTGCCATAAGAGTAAGAGCATTCCGTGGGAGCTCGAACTTATCGGTTACGACATGAAAAAGAACGATGCCACGGTTAGCAGCCTCGACTGGATCACGTACAGCAGCTACGTCGACGGACCATGTTGGATGAAATACGTCGACGACAACAAGTTCCTCGACGAGCTGAGCATCCCGGGTACGCACGATTCGGGCACCTGCAGCGTGGACAACGACACTGAGCCCCAATCCTCGCAAGTAAAATGCCAGCAGGATTACATTCCCACGCAGTTGCTCGAAGGCATTCGCTATTTTGATATCCGGCTCGGAAAGGGCGATGACCCCGGCATCGACCACGGGATTTTCTACCTACTCAAAAAAGACGGGAACTATCTGCATCTCTCCGATGTCATCGGGTACTTCAAAACGTTTTTGAACGAAAACCCGTCAGAAGCGCTCATCATGCTCGCATCGCGCGGCAACGATGAGGCTACCGACGAAAGCATAACGACGGCCTTCGCCAAGGTTATGGCCGATAACCCCAACCTGTTCTACACGTCGAGCCACGTCCCCACGCTGGGCGAGGTGCGCGGAAAGATCGTCCTGCTGCGTCGATTTGGGCTCGCTGGCAACAGCGTAAGCGGCCACACGTGGGGCCTCGACCTCACCCAATGGGATGACAAGATCAAGGCGCATTCCGGGCAGTCGATGTGTCTCGTCCAAGACGCGCGGGGATTTGAAGCCATAGGGGAAACGGGCAATGAAGAGCCCTATTGCACCAAGGTATATGCCCAGGACAAGTACAAACTCACGGGAACCGACAAGCTCAGCTGGGTCGATAATGCGCTGAAGGAAACGACCGGGCGCACGTGCAACAAGGTGGACGTCGTGGACGATGCCGGGGCCGAGGTGCAAGTCCAGGAGCGTTGCTGGTCTATCAACTACACCAGCTGCACGGGCTTGTCGCACGGAGGCAATCCTTTTACCTCGGCACGAGTAGTCAACGAGCATCTGTACAAGAGCCCGTACATCAATCCCAGCGGCACCGAGGATACAAAGTCAGATTACCTCAAGCACATTGGCATCATCGCATCCGACTTTGTTGATGCGGCGCTGGCCCGGAGCATCTACCAGCGCAATTACAATTACGATACGAAGCACACGCAGTCGGCTTCGTGCTGCCTCCCGACCCGCATGCGCATGACGTACGGCGACTCGCTGAGCGATGCCTCGCTCCAGGATGGCAAGACCGTTGGCGAGGGCCATTTCCGCCTTGTCGACAGCAGCAACGTACTCAACGTGGCGGCTTCGGGCCATGCGTTTACCATCGAATACGTGGATGTCGACGCCTTGGGCAACGAGACCGTTACGGGGCTGCAGGGATCCGTGCCCATCGATATCGATCCGCGCGCACTGACACCCCACTTTGAGGGGCTCGAAGGCCTTAAGGCCGGCGAGGATGTGCGCACAAAGGTCGCGGCGCTGCTCGAGGGCAAACTCGAAAACGATGCCTGCACGGCTCAGCTCGAGTTTGTGCACGACGCGGACGGCGCTCCGGGCACGGCAATGGTCGAGGGCGAGGCATTTACCGCGGGAACGTACTGGGTGCGCGCGAACGGTCTTTTGGGCGACGCGGCGCAAAACTACAAGCTTGCTAATGACGGAGCCGCGAGCTTTACCGTAGCGGCCTCGAGCAGTGCAGGCGGCACCGGCACCGACGGTGGCACGGGTTCCAACGCAGGCAGCGCTGATAAGAACGGTAAGGGCAACAAGGGCAAGAACTCGGGCGGAAAACTCGCCGACACGGGCGACGGCTCCGGCATTGCCGCCGGGCTCGCTGCCGCCGCCGTAGCGACAACGGTCGCCGGCGCGGCAATGCTTGCCAACGACCGCGAAAACACTGGGGACGGTAGCGAATAGGCAAGCCGGCCTTTTAGACACATCGACTCAATGGGGGGCGCAGGACACCGTTCTGTGCCCCCGATTTTTACCTTGGCCCAAACGCCGCCATAGGCTACATCACCATGTTCAGCGCGTTAACAAACTCCTGGGCCTTCGCACGGCTGCTCAGGCTAAAAACACAAGCAGTCAACAGCCTGTTACGCAGAAAAACATCGCGGCCCTTGATCCTGTTGACCCCCGTAATGTCCTTAAGATAGACAATCTCGGTGTGCTTGCCACCAAAAGTGCCCTTCTTGAGCACCTCAATACGGTTGGGGTAGATCTTGACGTCTTTATACCTACCCGAACCTTTGTCCTGGAACAGCAGCGTGTTGTTGTCCATACGCGTCACTCCCGCGGGGTTCGCTAAAACTGCCTCTATGGTCACATTTTAACCACCGCAAGGCTCCCATGCGAAGGTGCCAGACAGCACAGCAATTCGTGTCCGCGCGAGGCTTTAAACTAAATGCGATAAAGACGCATTCCACAAGAGGAAAGTGGGGCGACAGTGATGGGCGAACTGGTAAACCGTGGAGAATCGGCAATCGTACCCGAAGGTTTTTACAAGCAGGTTTCCTCGATTCTCAATGCCGCTCGCGACAAGGCCTATACCGCCGTTAACTTTGCGATGGTTGAGGCGTATTGGGAGATCGGCAAGAGTATTGTTGATGAGCAGGGCGGAGAGGGGCGCGCCAAGTATGGAGAGGCGCTGCTCAAGGCCCTCGCAATCAGACTTACCAAGGATTTTGGTAAAGGTTTTGAAGCAAGAGAGCTGCGTAAAATGCGTCAGTTCTATCTTGCATTTCCAATTCGGGACTCACTGCGTCCCGAATTGAGTTGGACACATTATCGCAGGTTAATACGCATTCCCGACCCCGAAGCTCGCGCCTGGTACATGAACGAATGCGCCGACTCTCGCTGGAGCACGCGCCAGCTCGAACGCCAAATCAATACCATGTTTCGCGAGCGCCTTCTTGCCAGCAAGGACAAAGAGGCCGTCGCTCAGGAAATCCAAAAGAGCGCGACGGCTCGTCGCCCCGAGGACATTATCCGCGACCCATATGTGCTGAAATTTTTAGGTTTCTCGGACGACGCTGCGTTTCGCGAGAGCGATCTAGAGCAAGCGCTCATCACGCATCTTCAGAAGTTCCTGCTGGAGCTTGGCCGTGGCTTCGCTTTCGAGGCGCGCCAAAAGCGCATCACCTTTGATGGGCGCCATTTCTATATTGACCTTGTTTTTTACAACTATCTGATGCGCTGCTTCGTGCTCATCGACCTTAAGACCGATGACCTTACGCATCAGGACCTGGGCCAGATGCAAATGTATGTGAACTACTACACGCACGAGCTCATGAACGAAGGCGACAATCCGCCCATAGGCATCGTGCTCTGCGCGGACAAAAGCGATTCGATCGTCGAGTACACGCTGCCCGAAGACAACGACCAAGTGTTTGCCGCCAAATACCTGCCATATCTTCCAAGCAAGGAAGAGCTGGCGCGCGAGCTGAGTGCCGAGTACCGCGCCATCAACGAAGCGACTAATGGCGAAACGCAAGGGTAGCAGCACATTGCGACCGAAACCACCGCAGCCGTCGCAGGCGCACTCGCGGTTGCGACGCACGCTACGAAACAATACCGGTCATGGACGCCGGCAACGACATTCCAACCGTGGCTGGCGAGCGTGACCTGACAGGCAAAGACGCGGCCTTCGTCTGATGTGGATCCATTGGTTGCCACAGAAAAGGGCCGGTTGCAGCCGGCCCTTTAGACGATAGCACCTGCGTTGTCCGCGCTTCCAAAGTTGACCGACTGAGGAGCGGGTTCCGCGGCACACCTTGATTTTATCCGGTGGGGCGGCTCTTTTGCAGCCGCCCCACTGTTTATTTACATCTGGCACCCTCAAACAATCAGACGGCAGCCCGCACTCCTGAGAGCTGCCCCGCACCCCCGGCCATCACCTTACGGCAACAACCGGCACTACTCCCCTACTTCCCAAATAGCGCACCCAGCAGACCGCGGCGTTTGGGCTTTTCTTCTCGGTATGAACCCTCGGCAACCGCTGCAACCTGGCGCGGTTGCTCGCCGCCTCCACGGCGAACGATCTGGTACAGAAACGGCGACTTAACGTATTTGACCTCGATGGGCGTGGCATGCACGGTGCTCTCACCGGACAGATGCAGGCTCGGATTGAGCGGCGCCACGACGTGCGTTTCGCGCTTGTCGCTAAACACCACCGCGGCCGCGCGGCCCGTCTGGCCGTTTACGGCAATGCGCACCTGCTCGCCATCGCGGCCGTCTGTCGCCGGACGATCGACAAAGTAGACCGGCACCATCACCAGGCCGTCCTTATGTTTGCGGGCCTTGCGCGCCCACATGCGAATGCTCTTTTTATTGAGCCCCAGTACCGCCTCGGCGTCGTTGCCCGCAACGTCGAGCGCCAACTTATCAATGACCACCTGGTCCTTGGTAGACGCATCGACGGAGACGACGCGGAAGTCGCCTTCCTGCATGGCGGGATCGAACGGACCGACCTTGGCAAAGTCCCACGGCTCCAAAATGCCCATGAGGCGAACGTCCAGGTAGTTTGCCCTGGGGTATGCCCAGTCGAGCACCTCGTAGTACACCAAGGTCTCCTTGCTCAGGCCCTTGCCCGGGAAGCTCGCCATCATGAGCAAGTCCGCCAGCGCCATGGGGAAATAGAAGAGCATCATGTCGTTTTGGATCGCGTCTTCCACGTCGTGCCCGGCAAAGGCGTCGGGGTACTGGCGCACCAGCTGCAGCGCGTTGGCACGTGCCTGCTGCGGCGAGATTTCGCAGGGAATACCCTGCTCGGGCACATACTCCGCACCAACGCCCATGGTCAGGCGCTTGCTAAACGTCCCCGGCTTGAGCAGGTCCGCAATGCCGATCTTATTGCCGCAGGACGGGCACTCAAACACACGCTGCGTTGACTCGCCCTCAAAGGACGCTCCGCAGAAGGGGCAAGGAATGCTCACATGCGTGGCCTCTTGGAACTCCTGCGCCGTGCCGCGATCCTCCCACAGCAGATGTTCCAGGACCGACTGATTGCGCCAGTGCGCATTGAAGAAATACCAGTCCGGGTCCTGCGGGCGCTCGAGTTGCGACACATGCGTGAGTTTGAGCAGTCCATCCACCACCGTCAACGGCGTATGGCGAATACCCAAAGCGCTCTTGGGCTCTCCGGCGTCCGCCTGCCACGGAACCACCGTGCCGCAATAGGCGCACTCAAAGCTGCGCTTAGCCTGGTGCGAGTACATAGGGCCGCCGCAGTTTTGACATTTAATGGCAAACATCTCGTCCATGGAAACGTCCTCCTTTGCACAGGGGCTGTCGACATTAAGTATGTCGAGCAAGCAGGCACATGCCCATACCCATGTGGCCCAAAATGGACCACCCAGGCAGACGAGAAGGCTCGCTCGTTAGCACCGGCAGACTATTGCTGCATTTTCTGAGCATCGGCGCACGGCGCCCCCGTGCGAGCTACACTATCCCCTTAAACATGATTGTGAGGACGACCGCTATGCTATTTGTAAATCGGCTGGTACATACGCTTGTTCCCGGCAGCGAGGACGAGCCGGTCGATGCATCTTGCCGCACCAACGCGGGTTTTGCCGCAAGCCTCATCTGCATTGGCCTCAACATCACCCTGTGCCTGGCCAAGGGCATCGCGGGCCTGCTCGCCGGCTCCGTCTCCCTCATCGCCGACGCTTTCAACAACCTCTCCGATGCCTCGAGCAACATTGTGAGCCTGCTCGGTTTCCGCCTTGCCAGCCGCCCGGCAGACGAAGGCCACCCCTATGGTCACGGCCGCTACGAGTACCTAGCCGGCCTGTTCGTCGCCGTCCTGGTTTGCGCCGTCGGCATCAACCTGATTCTCGAGTCGGTCACTAAGATCATCAAGCCCTCGCCCACCGCTTACACGTTTATTTCCCTTGCGGCACTGGCTACGTCCATGCTCGTTAAGCTCTGGATGGCGGCGTTCAACCGCACACTGGGCAACCGCATCGACTCCGAGACGCTCATCGCCACGGCACAGGATTCCAAAAACGACGTCATCACCTCGGGCTCGGTCCTGGTGGCAGCGCTTATCTCACAGACAACCGGCGTTGACCTCGACGGCTGGGCAGGCCTGGGCGTGGGCATCTTCATCTGCATCAGCGGCATGGGCCTCGTGCGCGACGCCATCAGTCCGCTGCTGGGACAGGCGCCCGACCCCAAGCTGGTGCAGAAGATTCGCGACAAGATTATGTCCTATCCGCAAGTGCTAGGCACGCACGATCTGATGGTGCACGACTACGGCCCCGGTCGCCAGTTTGCCAGCGCACACGTGGAGATGCCCGGCGAGGGCGATGCGTTTGAGCACCACGAGATTCTGGACACCATCGAGCACGATATCAAGCATCAGATGGGCATCGACATTACGCTGCATTGCGACCCCATCGCGACAACCAGCGACGACCTGCGCGGCTGGGTCAAGCGCGGCATCATGCAGATCGACCCCGCACTTTCCATCCACGACCTGCACGAGCACGACGGCTTCGTCTCGTTTGACCTGGTGCGCCCCGACGGTTTTGACATATCCGACGAGGAGCTGCTGGAACTCGTCACGCGCATCGTGCACGAGCGCCGGCCCGATGTCTCGTGCGTCGTCACGTTTGACTCGGGCTTTAGCTCGCCCGACCGTCCGGCCGAGCAGCTGTAGCCCCGCTCCGCTCGTCTGCTAGTTTCCCTGCGCGCCCGAGATGCCGTTTTGTAGGGCGTTCCAGGCATCCGTCGCCATGCCGCCCAAGTTCTGCGCGGTATCGCCCAGGTTTTGTGCCGTGTCGCCCAGCTCTTGCGCCTTGTCTCCCAACTCCTGTGCCTTGTTGCTCAAGTCCTCCAGCGTATTGGAGCTCGAACTGTCGGTACCGCTTTGGCCGTCGGACGAGCTGCCCGAGCTGTTCTTGTGCGTGAGTTGAATTTCGAGGTTGCCGTTGTCGTTATAGTAGGCAGAAGTAACGACCCAGTTGGCATCGACGACGGGCGTTGAGCCATCATCAGTCAGGACCACGGCATTCGAAAGATCGGCGCCGCGCGACTTGAGGATCTTCTTGGCGTTGGACCAGTACTGCCCCGGGATATCGCTCAGATCGACGGCGCTAGACGAGGCGGACTCAGTTTGCTCGGCAGTGGTATCGGCCGTTGAACTCCCTCGCTTGTTGAGCATGCCCGACACAACGGCGAACACAATCGAAAGGGCAAAGAAAATCGCCAGCACAATCAGGATCTTCTTGATCACGCTCGACGAACGCGATGGCTTCTTCTCCTCGTCCTCGTCATATTGCGGAATCGACTTGGGGTACTCGCGATACGGCTCGCGCGACTCGTAGCGAGGCTGCGCCGTGCGAGGCATATACGTCGTCTGCTGAGGCTGCGGAATGGGATTCTGCGGCAGGTTGTCATAGGGATTCGGCGTCGAGGCAGCATAAGAATCCTGCGGCGCGTAATCAAACGGATCCGGAGCTGCGTTGCCATAGGGGCCTTGCGAAGATGCAGCGTAAGAATCCTGCGCCGTGTCGCCATAGCCCATAACCCGGGTGGGCTCGGCAGAAGGCTGCGTCGCGGCGGGGTCGGTATAACCGGGGTTGGGAACAACGCGGGTCGCATCGGCGCTATCGCCAGCCTGCGCGGAACCGTAGCCGCCCATCACGGTTGTCTTGTCCTGATCCATGCAACGATTCCTTTCCGTCGCGCGTGAGCCTCAAGTTATCCATGCATTCTACCCGCGCAAAAGCCTATGATGGGCAGAGTCCGTCGGTATCTACAAGACATGCGCGGGCCTAAGGATCAAAAAGCCCCGCCGTGCCTTGTGGGCGCGGCGGGGCGGGCTAGCAGCTATGGACAGCAGGCTTAGAACAGGCCGGTGATGTTGCCGTCGTTGTCGACGTCGATGTTCTCGGCCGCGGGGACCTTGGGCAGGCCCGGCATGGTCAGAACGCTGCCAGTCAGTGCGACCACAAAGTGGGCACCGGCGGAAACCTTGAGCTCACGCACCGTGATGCGGAAGTTCTCGGGAGCGCCCAGGGCCTTGGCGTTGTCGCTAAAGCTGTACTGCGTCTTGGCGACGCACACCGGCAGGTTGCCAAAGCCGTTCTCGCGCAGCTCGGCGAGCTGACGCTTGGCAGCCGGCGTAAAGTCGACGCCGTCGGCACGGTAAACCTTGGTGGCGACGGCCTCGAGGGCATCGGCAACATCGGCGCCGTCCTCGTAGGCAAACTTGAGCTCGCTCGGCTGCTCAATCAGACGCATGACCTCATCGGCCAGGTCGAGCGCGCCCTCGCCGCCCTTGGCCCAGACCTCGGAAAGCTTAACGTTGACGCCGAGCTTCTGACACTCGGACTCGATGAGCGCAAGCTCAGCCTCGGTGTCCGTCGGGAAACGGTTGATGGCGACTACGCAGGGCAGACCATAAACGTTCTGGATGTTGTCGACGTGACGCAGCAGGTTGGGCATGCCAGCCTTGAGTGCCTCGAGGTTCTCCTCGTTGAGGTCGGCCTTGGCGACGCCACCGTTGTACTTCAGCGCACGAGCGGTCGCGACGATCACGACGGCGCTGGGGCGAACGCCCGTCATGCGGCACTTGATGTCGAGGAACTTCTCGGCACCCAGATCGGCACCGAAGCCGGCCTCGGTAATGGCGACATCGCCAAAGCGCATCGCCATACGCGTGGCCATGATGGAGTTGCAGCCGTGGGCAATGTTGGCGAAGGGACCGCCGTGGACAAACGCGGGCGTACCCTCGAGCGTCTGCACCAGGTTGGGTTTGAGCGCGTCCTTGAGCAGGGCCGCCATGGCACCCTGAGCCTTAAGGTCACGGGCGCGGACGGGCTCGCCGGCAAAGCTGTAGCCGACGACGATCTCGCCCAGGCGCTCCTTGAGGTCGTTGATGCTCGTGGACAGGCACAAGATCGCCATGACCTCGGAGGCAACGGTGATATCGAAGCCGTCCTCGCGCGGCACGCCCTGGGCCTTGCCGCCAATGCCGTCGATGACGTGGCGCAGCTGACGGTCGTTCATATCGACGACGCGCTTCCAAGTGATGCGCTTAACGTCAATACCGAGCTGGTTGCCCTGCTGAATATGGTTGTCGAGCATGGCGGCCAGCAGGTTGTTGGCGGCACCAATAGCATGGAAGTCACCGGTAAAGTGCAGGTTGATATCCTCCATGGGGATGACCTGAGCCCAGCCGCCGCCGGCAGCACCGCCCTTGACGCCAAAGACGGGACCGAGCGAAGGCTCGCGCAGGGCCACGGCGCTCTTGACACCGCGACGACGCAGGCCATCGGCCAGACCGATGGTCGTGGTGGTCTTGCCCTCGCCCGCGGGCGTTGGGTTGATAGCGGTCACGAGGACGAGCTTGGCCTGGTGATCAGTCGGCTCGTTGAGCAGTGAATAGTCGACCTTAGCCTTGTCGAAGCCGTACGGAATAAGGTGCTTAACGTCGACGCCGGCGTTCTTGGCCACCTCGGTAATAGGCAGCGGCGTGACAGAACGTGCGATTTCGATGTCAGTAGGCATGGGCGGTCCTTTCGTTACCGAATGAGAAAAAGACCAATTCAGCATAGCACGGGCGCGCAATAGTAAAACGCCCATAACCGATGAACGGCGATATGTTTACCCGATGCCCAGCGATAGCCCAACAGCCCGCCAAAATAAAGCGCCCTAAACGGTAGGTTCAATCCCCAGGTGCTCAAAGGTGCGAAGGGTTGCCTGACGGCCCTGCGGCGTACGAATCATCAACCCGCACTGCAGCAAATAGGGCTCATAGACATCCTCGAGCGTGCCCGGGTCCTCGCCCACCGCGCTGGCAAGGGTCGTAAGTCCCACGGCACGACCGGAGAACGTCTTGGCGAGCGTCTCCAAAATGCGAATATCCATCCAGTCCAGGCCGAGCTCGTCGATCTCAAAGAACTCGAGTGCCTGACGGCAGATATCGAGCTCAATGGGACCGTTGCCGCGCACCTGCGCATAGTCGCGCACGCGCTTGAGCAGGCGGTTGGCAAGACGTGGCGTGCCGCGCGAACGCGAGCCGATCTCGAGTGCACTGGGGTGGTCGATCGTCACGCCCAGGATAGTCGCCGAGCGCGTCACAATCTGCGCGAGCTCCTCGACCGTGTAGTAATCCAGGCGATATGAAATGCCAAAGCGGTCGCGCAACGGGCCGGTCAACATGCCTGAGCGGGTCGTTGCCGCTACCAGCGTAAACTTGGGAATATCCAGGCGAATCGAGCGAGCCGCCGGACCCTTGCCAATCACGATATCGAGGGCAAAGTCCTCCATCGCGGGGTACAGGACCTCCTCGACCGAACGGTTGAGGCGGTGGATCTCGTCGATAAACAGCACATCACCCGGCTGCAAGTTAGTAAGGATGGCCGCCAGGTCACCCGTGCGCGCGATGGCAGGGCCACTCGTGGTCTTGATCTGAGCGCCCAGCTCGTTGGCGATAACGGTGGCCAGCGTGGTCTTGCCCAGGCCCGGAGGACCCGAGAAAATCACGTGGTCGAGCGTCTCGCCACGGCTCTGCGCCGCTTCGATCAACACGCGCAGACTCTGCTTGATGTGCTCCTGGCCACAGTAGTCGTCCAGGCGCTGGGGGCGCAAAGTGCGGTCGACATCGAGGTCCTCGGGCGTTAGCTCCGAGCCCACCATGCGCTCGCCGTGCGCCATGGATGCCGCCGGCGAGTTGCCGGGCGTCGCCCACAGGTCCTGAGAGTCATCGGCTTCCCACATCACGCATCCATTCCGAGTCGCTTAAGCGCCGCGCCGAGCAAGTCCTCGACACGCATATCCTGCCCATCATACCCGCTCAGGGCAACATCGGTCTCCTGCGGACTAAAACCCATGGAAAGGAGTGCCGCACGGGCATCATCGATCGCCAAAGGAGCGGCGGCAGGAACCGGCATCGCAACCTGGCCGGGAATCACGTCGACCGGCACAAAGCCCTTATCCTTGGCAAAGGTGCTCTTGAGTTCCAGGATCAGGCGCTGAGCTGTCTTTTTGCCCACACCGGGTACCTTGGCCATGCCCTTGTCGTCCTCGGCCATCACCAGCGAATACAGCTGCCCCACGGTATAGGTGGAAAGCACGGCGAGCGCCAAGCGCGGGCCAACGCCCGAGACGGACACGAGCCGGTCGAACATCGTGCGCTCATCCTTTGAGGAAAAACCGAAAAGTGTCATGGCGTCCTCGCGCACCTGCATACGCGTGTAGAGGCGGACCTCGCCGCCGGGCGTCGGCAACGTGGCGGCAGTGCTGCCCGAAATACCGAGCTCAAAGCCAACGCCCGACACATCGACGACGGCCGAGCTCATCGTGGCCTCGACAAGCGTTCCGTGGAGCTGGGAAATCATCAGTATCCGGTTCCTCTCTGTTGATAGAACTCGCCACCGGTGAGTGCGCGGGTGCGGCTGAGGTTTACGTGGCAGATGGCGCAGGCCAGGGCATCGGCGGCATGGTCGGGATGCGGGTCGTGGTCGAGCTGTGTTAGCGTGCGTACCATGTAGGCGACCTGCCGCTTGTCCGCGGCGCCGGTGCCCACCACAGCCTGTTTGATCTGCATGGGCGTGTACTCGCCAATCTCGAGCGCGCACTCCGAAAGCGCCACGAGCGCGGCACCGCGGGCATGCGCCGTGGGGATGGCCGAACGAACGTTGGCGCCAAAGTAGATGCTCTCGACAGCAGCCGTGTCGGGTCGATAACGCTCGACGACATCCTTAAGGTCACGGGCGATATGCGACAGGCGCACCGCGAGCGGGCTGCCCGCGCTGGTCTCGATGCAACCGTAGGCACGGCAGCGAACCTCGCCACGCCGCTCCTCGATAATCCCCCAACCCGTATGGGCCAAACCGGGGTCAATGCCCAAGATAACCAAGCCAACCTCCCCTCGTCACCAGCACAGCACAAGGCAAGGCCCCGCGCATCATTCACGAACGTCTGTTCTAGAATAACACAACGGGGTCAAGATGCTTAGTTGAAGTATCGGGGTTGGCAGCGAATCCCATCCCCAGTTTAGTTCTGCGAGAAGAATGGGAACTGTCGGGGATCAACCGGCGGATGCGGCATCGGACCACCCTGAGGCCCACCCTGCGGTCCGCCCTGGCCGCCCATCATCTTATCGATGGCGTCCTGAACCTCGCCCTCGAACTTTTTCATTCCCTCATGCAAACGACGCTGACCGTCCTCAGAGCGCAGCTCCTCCATCTGCTCGGGCGAAATACCCAGTAGCTCGCCCAGCACGCCCATCATCTCGTTTCGCACGCGCTCGCTCGTATCCTCGTCAGCAAAACGGCGCACCTCGGCGCGCGCCAGCGAATCGACCGTCATACGCTCCTTGCCGTTAAGCCCCAGGTCGGACCACGCGAGCATATACGGCCAGGCACGCTCGGCAAACGAACGGGCCGAGACGATCGGCGCCATCGGCAACATGCGGCGGGCAGTCTCACCTTGTCGAACGAGCATCAGCAGCAGCGAGCAGGCCTCAGGCTTGCCAGCGGCCATCGGGATGTCGTCGAAAGATCGATTGCGGTCCACGTGCGCCTCGAGCGCGCCATCGACCTCACCCGGCTCAAGCCCGCCGAGCAGCTGTGCCGCGCGGTCGAGCATATCGACCGGACCGTCGAGCGTCGAGAGCGCCTGCGCCAGCACTCGCTCCATACAATCTTCCACCGCGTTGAGCGTCACGAGCTCTTGGGGCACCACGGCAGACGTGCGGTTGCGCACACGCGCCACAAACTCAAGCGTCGACAGGTACACATCGCCAAAGGGCGCGTAATCGCCCTGGTAGCCGCCGCAAAGCGCCGGCGCCGCCAGCGCGTACTCGGTTTTGGACAGCGGGCTCAGCGCCATCGCACCCAGCTCGAGCGCCGTGTCCTCCAGCATGAGGCCCAGCGTGCGCGAGCGCAGACGCTCGGCATCGCCCGCCGACACGTCGCGATCGAGCACACGCGCCGCATCCGGTGCATCGCGCTCGACGGTGCGAATGTGCAAACGCTCGGCGATGGCGCGGACGGCGGCGCAGCGGGCAGCCTCGGCCTCTTCCTGCGCCGGCGTAAAGATACGGTTGCGCCCCAGCACCAGGCCAATCACGTTGCGCGGGCCCAGAGCGTCGACGGCCAGCGCCGCCAGCAGGGACGACGGCAAGTCACCCTCGAGTGCCACCACAGCACGCGACGCACCGTGGGCTCGGGCGTTGTCGCGCACGGCGAGCACCAGCGCCCGCCACAGCCACTCCTCGGAACGAAACTCGGGCAGCTCGTGGTCTTCCAAGGCATCGAGCATCACGCCGCGTTGAATCTCCTGAACCAGCAGGCTCTCCTCAAAACACGGCGCTTGGGCCACCACGCGGCCGCAGTCGTCGAGTACAAACGACCCGCCGGTATACACCGACTCGTCATAGGCACCGACCGGCGCCATACAGGCAAACCACACGCTGCGCTTGGATGCGATCTTGCGGTAGGCGCCGCTGCGAACAGCGGCAATGGCGGCAGTCTCGCGGTCGTTCATGTCAAACGCATTGAATTGGAAATACGCAATGAGGTCAACACCGGTCGGCAACATCTCGAGTTCGCGGTCCAAGTCAAAAATCACGGCGATGCGCACGCCGTCCACGTCGAACACCGGCGGCGCCCAACGCGTGTCGTTGTTCTCGCCACGCTGCAGGGCAATGCTCGAACGCGCCGGCACCACATGACCGTCCTTGAGCATCATGTAGTCGAGCAGCGGCTGACCCTCAAACGAAACCGCCGCGGGCACGATGCAGATCATGTCAAGCTCCTGGATGCGCTCGGCGACACCAGTCAAGCCGGCAAGCATGTCGTGCTCAAAGTCGGCAGCGCCCACCAGGCCACCGGGCATGGCGCCCATAAAGAGCGGAGCCGGAACGCACAGCACGCGCACCCCGCGCTCGTGGGCCAGACGAGCCTGGTCCTCGATGCGGCCGCAAATGCCCTCAATATCACCCAGGCGCATATCGATCTGTGCAAGCGCGAGCTTCATGGCTCAGCCCTTTCCGTCGTAAACCATCGAAATCGTAGTAAAAGCGCCGGCCGCATGATGCAGTCGGCGCTCGCATGTGCATATGCTAGCTATGATACCCCGAGCAGGGGCGCGCTCCTAGAACGTCGCGGACCACAGCCCGTGCAGGTTGCAGTAGGCATAGACGGTACCGGTCTTGGAACCGCCGGCAAAAAACGTCGCGGGCTTCATGCCGGGCTCAAGGTAATGGACCTCTAAGCGGCCCTCGGCCTCAAGGGCGATCCACTCAATATAGTGCTCGGGCAGGCTGGGGTGCTCGACCGAGCCAACGCGTGCGCGAATCACGTGACCGTCGCGCTCGGTCTCGACAACAGGCACGTGCTTCTCGTGCGCCGCGTCCTCAGTGTTTGCGGTCAGTTCCGTGCAACCGGCAGGGGTTGCAACGTCGTTGCCAAGGGCGGCAATGAGCTTACCGTCGGGGTCCTTAAAGAATTTCGCCATGATGTTCTCCTTTGCTGACGTGCCAATGTTCTTGATGGTTCTTATGCCCAAAGGCAGACAAACCATCCACGGCATTGCAAATGAACACATAACGGATCAGGCAAGCGGTCGGGCCAAAATGCGTCGACCGTCCTGCCCACTCCAGCAGTCCCACCCCGCGCGCGGCTAGCGCCCGTCGCCGCCGAGAAGCGCCAGAACATCCTCGCGCGTGAACAGTGCCGACGAGATGCCGTCGCCGCCGAGCACGCTGTTGACCAGGTCGCGCTTGGACTCCTGCATCTGCATAATGCGCTCCTCGATCGTGTCCTTGGCGATGAGCTTGTACACGGTCACGGTATGTTGCTGGCCAATACGGTGCGCGCGGTCGGTCGCCTGGTCCTGCGCTGCCACGTTCCACCACGGGTCGTAGTGGATGACCACGTCGGCCGCCGTCAGGTTAAGGCCCACGCCGCCCGCCTTGAGCGAAATCAAAAAGACCGGAACCTCGCCCGCTTGGAACTGCGCGACCATCTTGGCGCGGCTCTCCTTAGACGAAGCGCCCGTGAGCTTAAGGAAGGCGATGTCCTCCTTGGCCAAGCGCTTACCGATGATATCGAGCATACCCGTAAACTGGCTGAACAACAGGATGCGATGCCCGCCGTCGAGTGCGCCGTGCACGAGCTCCATACACGTATCGAGCTTGGCGCTCCCCGCCTTGTAATCCTCGTAGTGCAGACGCGGGTCGCAGCAGATCTGGCGCAGCTTGGTGAGCTCGGCGAGCACCTTGAGCTTGTCCTTCTTAAACTCCCCAGCCTCGCGGTGCTGCACCTGCTGGGCGATGCGGTCCTGGTTGGCCAGGTAGAGCTTGCGTTGCTCGCCGGTAAGCTGTGCCATCACCGTGTCTTCGATCTTTTCGGGCAGGTCGGCCACCACGTCTTCCTTAACGCGACGCAGCACAAACGGCGACACGAGCGCCTGCAGGCGAGCGGCGCTATCGCCCTCGGCATGCTCGACGGGGCTCTCAAAGCGCTTGGCAAACGACTCGCGCGTCCCCAAAAGGCCCGGCATCAAAAAGTCGAAGATGCTCCAGAGCTCGGACAGGCGGTTTTCGATGGGCGTGCCCGTCAGGGCAAAGCGCACGCCGGCAGGCAGGCGCTTGGCGGCGCGCGCCACCTGCGTGAGCGGATTTTTAATGTACTGTGCCTCATCGAGCACCACGCGGGCAAAATCCTGCTCGACGTACTCGTCGATATCGCGCCGCATAAGGTCATACGACGTCACGACCACGCTATGCTCGGCCACGCCGGCGATCTGCACGCGGCGTTGAGCCTTGGCGCCCACAATGGCGCACACATCGAGCGACGGGGCAAAGCGCTCCAGCTCGGCAGTCCAGTTGTACACGAGTGAGGCCGGGCATACCACGAGCGTGGGCTTGGTGTCCCCCGCCTCCACGCGCGCCAGAATATGCGCAATCATCTGGAGCGTTTTGCCCAGGCCCATGTCGTCGGCCAAGATGCCGCCAAGGCCCAGGTGTTCGAGCGAGCCGAGCCACTGGTATCCGTCGACCTGGTAGCCGCGCATCGTTGCCTTGAGCGATGCCGGCACCGTAAAGTCCATCTTGCCGAGCGTATCCAGGCGCTCGACGGTACGGCGGAACGCAGCGTCGCGATCGGCCTCGAGCGCCGGCGTGCGTGCGAGCATGCTGTCGACGAACAGGGTGCTCGACGCGGGAAGCGACACGCCGTCGAGCAGGTCGACGGCATCGACGCCCAGATCTTCGGCAAGGCCAAACGCGGCGCGCGCCCCCTCGTCCAGGCGAATGATGTCGCCGGACGTAAGGCGCGCAAACGTTTGATGGCGCTTGTACGAATCGAGATAGACGGCAAGGTCCGCGGCCGAAAGCCCGCTCGCGCCCAGCTCGACATCGAGCAGATTGCTCTTAACGGTCGCACGAACCGAGAGCTTGGGCGCGGGGCGGACCGAGATCTGGCGCAGACGGTCGCTGAGCATGACCTCACCCAGTTCGGACAGGGCGGACAGGCCCTCGGTCAGCAGGCAGAACAAGCGGGCGTCATCGCGCTCCTCAAACGCCAGACCGCCCTCGTAGAAATCGAAGTACAGGGCCGCCGTATCCATAGCGCGAAACTCCGCCACCTCGTCGCGGGGCGGCACGCCGGGACGTTGCTCTTCAAAGGGACTGCCCGGAGCACCCAGGCCAAAGAGATCCGCCGACCAGTCGCCGTAGGTAACCGTAATCTTGCAGGTCACGAGCCCATCGTCGACGCCGATTGCCATGGCAAAGCTCGGCTCGGGCGCCACGGCATCGAGCGCAGCGGGCGCGGTAAGGTCGGTATAGTCGCGCAAAATGGGCAGCGCCATACGGCAGAACTCCCCCACCTGCTCGGCGGCAATATGGGCGGGCGTACGGCACGGCAGCAAGCGCGACAAAAAAGGTGCGGCATGCTGAGCAAATGCAGCGTCGGTACGGCGCGCGCGGCGCGTGTCAACCAAGTAGGCGGCATCGCCCGACGCAAAGCAGTACATATCGGCGGGCAGGCGCAGGTCATAGCTACCACCAGCCGCCGGCGCGATTTTGGCGGCAAGCAGCGGTGGGCGCTTAGCGGATGCCTCGTCCTCCCCTTGCGGAGACAGCTCAACCGACACGTCGTAGGTGCGATGCGTCGTCATCCCCCGCGACCAGGCGGGCTCAAAGGAGATGGTCTGGCCGCGCAGCAGGTCCAGCACATATACGATGCTATGCTCGGACAGCGGCAACTGACGCTCGGCAACAAAACCACTGCGGGCAAAGTCGTACGACGCCGAACGCGAACTTGTGATGTCGCTCAGATACACAACCGTTGCCACAACAAGGTCGAGTAGGCGCACCGAAACCTCGTCGAAGGCCTCGGGCGCATGGAGGAATGTAAGCTTTTTGCCGTACGAGAACGTGCCACCGCGCACGTAGGCATCGGCCATGCCGTCGATGTCCTTGACCACGTAGGAGACCGATCCACAGCGAATGCGGAACTCGAGCGCCCAGCTAAAGCGGTCAGCGAACAGCGGATTGTAGTACGGCACCAACGAGGGCTCCAACGCCGCTTTGGGGGCGTCGGGATCAACGGCACCGGCAAGCTTGCGGCGCATGCTCGCCAGCTCATCCATGCGCGCGTCCGAAAGATCGGAAAGCGCCGCCACAAGGCTCGGGCTCGTGGGGACGGGCGCCGGGAAGGGAAAGTTGGGGTTGACGGCCGGCGCGGCGGACGCGGCGCGCGCGGGCTGTTTCGGCTGCGCCGTAAACGTGCGAACCGGCGTGCGCAAACCTTCGACGGGCTCGGCGCCGCTGGCATCCAAATACGCCAGCGCCGTGGCAATAGCGTGCTTACACATACCGGGATAGCGGTATGCGGCGGGGCAGTCGCAGTCGTAGTCGATAACCTCGTGCTCGTCCATATCGAGCGCCACGTGCGTCTTGTACAGGTCGCCGCGCGAGCCGCGCACCGATCCCTCAACCGTCACGTTTTTGGAGAAGCGCGAGCCGCTGTCCTCAATCGACAGAACGGCGCCGTTGAGCATGAGCGAACGCCCCTTCATAAAGGTGCCGCTCAACGCCGCCTCTTTGCGAAGCGCCTGCACAAACG
>CABUCQ010000027.1 GCA_902490095.1 uncultured Collinsella sp. | reverse complement strand
CGGTCGTCGGTCGGTCTCTGGTGATTGGTCGTCCCGTTGCCGCCATGCTTACGGCGCGCAATGCGACCGTGACGACGTGCCATACGCATACGCGCGACCTTGCTGCCGAGTGCCGTGCTGCCGACATTGTGGTTGCCGCCGTTGGACGCGCACGCACGATTGGCGCGGATGCGGTCCGCGAGGACCAGACGATCATTGATGTGGGCATTAACTGGGATGAGGACGCTGGCAAGCTGGTCGGGGACATCGATTTTGATGCTGCGGAGCCGGTCGTTAACGCCATCACGCCCGTGCCGGGCGGCGTGGGCGCCGTGACAACGGCGATTCTCGCCAAACACGTGATCGAAGCGGCCGAGCGCGCATCGAAATAGGCGTTTTTGCACACAGGGGTCCCGAGGGGTTCTGAGGGGTTGTGATTTCGCCCTTTTTGCGCCGAAGCGATACACTGTTGCCGTTTGATTTCTTCGCTCAAGGAGGATGCGCATGCCGTGCACAACGATTTTGGTTGGTAAGAACGCGAGCTACGACGGGTCGACGCTGGTCGCCCGCAACGAGGATTCGTCCAACGGGGTGTTTGAGCCCAAGCGCATGCGCGTAGTGCATCCCGACGAGCAGCCGCGTGTCTACACGAGTGTCCTGAGCCACCTGATCGTTGAACTGCCCGACAATCCCATGCGTTACACAAGCGTTCCCGACGTTGTCCCGGGTCATGGCATTTGGGCCGAGGCCGGTTTCAACGAGCTCAACGTTGGCATGTCCGCAACCGAGACGCTCACCACCAACGAGCGCGTTCGCGGCGCCGATCCGCTTGTGGACTACGTGCCCGCCAAGGGCAACGAGGGTGAGGACGGCTATGTGCCGGCGCAGCCCGGTGGCTTGGGCGAGGAGGACATGGTGACCCTGGTGCTGCCGTATGCCAAGTCCGCCCGCGACGGCGTGCGTATTCTGGGCGAGCTGCTCGAGCGCTACGGCACCTACGAGAACAACGGCATCGCCTTTAGCGACGTGGACGAGATCTGGTGGCTCGAGACCATCGGCGGTCACCACTGGATCGCCAGGCGCGTGCCTGACGACGCCTATGTGACCATGCCCAACCAGCTGGGCATCGACAGCTTTGACCTGGACGACGCCGAGGGCGACCAGGCCGACCACATGTGCTCCGCCGACCTGCGCTCCTGGATGGCCGAGTGGCATCTGGACCTGACGCTGGGCGTCGAGGGCGACGGTCCCGCCGCGGTCTTCAACCCGCGCGAGGCCTTTGGCTCGCACAGCGACAGCGACCATGTCTACAACACGCCGCGCGCGTGGTACATGCAGCGCTGCCTCAACCCCAGCGACGTGTGGGATGGTCCCGAGGCCGACTACACGCCCGAGAGCGACGATATCCCCTGGAGCCGCGTGCCCGAGCGCAAGGTGACCCTCGAGGACATCAAGTACGTGCTTTCGAGCCACTACCAGGGCACGGAGTACGACTGCTACGGCAGCAAGGGCACGCCCGCCACGCGCGGCGCCTATCGCCCCATCGGCATCAACCGCAACAGCCAGCTCGCCGTGCTGCAGCTGCGCCCCTATGCACAGCCGGCCTATCGCGCCGTGCAGTGGATGGCGTTTGGCTCCAACTCGTTTAACGCGCTGGTTCCGCTGTACGCCAACGTCGAGACCATGCCCGAGTACTATGCCGACACGCAGGCTCGCGTAACGTCCGAAAACTTCTACTGGGCCAACCGCCTGATCGGCGCCCTGGCCGACGTCCGTTTCCATGAGTGCGGCCGCGCTGTGGAGGACTATCAGGAGAAGGTCGGTGGCATGGGTCACAAGCAGATCCATGACGTCGACGCTGCCGTAGCCGCTCTGCCCGAGGCCGAGGTGCCTTCCGAGCTTGCACGCGCCAACGAGGCCTTTGCCGAGCGTGTTCGCGTGGAGACCGATGCCCTGCTGGGCAAGGTGCTCTTCACCACGAGCTGCGCCATGAAGAACTCTTTCGCGATGAACGACAACGTGAGGTAGGGATTTCTCGTCGATCGAATAGTGCTAAAACGCTTTGTCGCTTTCGCTCAATCTTGGGTACAAGAACGCCAATGCAGTTGTTTGTGATTGGAGACAACCATGGTTATGAAACTCGATCAGCTTGTTAACGGCGCCATTAACGTGGGCTTTGGCGCTGCCGCCGTTGCTGTCGAAGGCGGCAAGAAGGTCCTCGACGACCTTAATACCAAGGGCGAGCAGGTTCGCAAGGACGCCGGCACCCCCGATATCGCCCGTAGCGTGTCCGACATGTTCGAGCAGGCCGGCGGCACCATCTCCGACCTGACCGAGCGTCTGGGCATGCAGGGCGAGACCGCGGCCCAACGCGTGCTCGACGAGCTCATTCTGGCTCGCGTCCGCGTTATGACCGCGCCCGAGCGCACGGCCTTCCTGGCTCATGTGCGCGACATCGTCGATTCGGTCGAGGACAACGTGACCTCGGTGCCCGTCGAGTCTGTTGAGGCCGACGATGCGAAGGATACCAAAGAGGCCGAGTAGCAGCGCAGATGGCAGATTCCACCACCGATTACAACAATCTAGATCCTCTGGGTAACGAGGCGGCGGTTGTCGATGAGGTCGACGCTGCCGTCTCGGGCGCTCGCAAGAAGCCACGCGCTGTCGATATGGTGCCCGAGGAGCCCGACGCGATGGCACCGGACGAGGAATACCAGCTCACGCCGGCGGGTCGTCGCGAACGCATTGGGCAGATTGTTCGCCTGGTCAAAAAGTACCGCGTGTGGGACAACCTCACGCCGGTTCGTTTGCGCCGCCTGCTCGAGGAACTCGGCCCCATGTTCGTCAAGATGGGGCAGATTCTGGCCAACCGGTCCGAGATTCTGCCGCAACGCTTTTGCGACGAGCTGCGTCGTCTGCGCTCCGATGTGGAGCCGGTGCCGTACGAGGTAGTGCTTCGCTGTCTGGAGGAAGAATACGGCCTGCGCCTGGGGGAGATGTTCGATGCGATCGATCCCAATCCGCTTGGTAGCGCATCGCTCGCGCAGGTGCACCGCGCTCGTCTGGTGACGGGCGAGGACGTGGCCGTCAAGGTGCAGCGCCCCGGTGCGCAGCAGGTTATGGCGCAGGACATCGATATCATCCGCTCGGTGGTGCGTATCGTTTCCAAGTTCGTCAACACCGATCAATTCGTTGACCTGCACGGCGTGGTCGAGGAGCTGTGGACCTCGTTTCGCGAGGAGACCAACTTTTTGGCCGAGGCCAAAAACCTCAACGACTTCTACGAGTTCCATAAGAGCGTTCATGGCGTGACGTGCCCTAAATCCTATCTGGACCTGTGCACCGAGCACGTGGTGGTTATGGACTACGTCGACGGCATTTCAATCGCCGATCCTGAACACTTGGTGGCCGAGGGCTATGACTTGGAAAAGATCGGTGCTGCAATCGTCGAGGACTACTCGACGCAGGTGCTCGACGACGGCTTTTTCCATGCTGACCCGCATGCGGGAAACATCATCCTCAAGGACGGCATTGTCTACTTTATCGACTTGGGCATGGTCGGACGCATGTCGAGTCACGATCGTGGCATCGTTAAGGACATGATTTTCGCCGTGGCCGAGGGTGACGTGCCCAAGCTCAAGGATTCGCTCATGCGCTTCGCCGTGACGCGTGGCGACTCGGCTGAGCTCGATCATTCGGCCTTTTTGTCCGATTTGGACTTTATCGTGGCTGACTTTGCGGGCCTTGACCTGAAGGATCTGGATATCGGCGAGTTTTTGACCTCGCTGTTAAACCTCGCGTGTAAGAATGATGTTGAGCTGCCGAGCGTGGTGACGATGTTCGCGCGCGGCATGGTGACGCTCGAGGGTTTGTTGACCGAGTACATGCCCAACGTCAACATGATTCAGATCATCCAAACGCACATTAAAAACGAGAAAAGCACCTATGCGCGCGTGCGCGACATGGGGCGCGATCTTGCCGCGAGCAGCTATCGCGCGGCGAAGGGTTCACTCGAGGCGGCTGAGTACCTGGGGCTGGCTTCGCGTATGCTCACACGCGGCCAGCTTAAGGTGAACACGCAGATCATGAGCAGCGATAAGGCGCTGCGACAGCTGGGCGGAATTATCGACCGCATGTCGATGGCAATTGTGATCGCCGGCCTGTTTATCGGTTCGTCGGTGGTGTACTACGCACGCATCGAGCCGGTTGTGTTTGGTATCCCGGTCATTGGCTTTATGGGCTACGTGAGCGCGCTGGTGCTGGCGCTTATGTTGGGCCGCAATATCTGGCTCAACAGCCACGGCGGGAAGCACTAGAGGCTGCGACCGTCACCGCATTTTCCTATCGCAAACAATAGCTTTTACCTTGGGCTTCGCCTGTGTGCGGGGCCCTTTTGCGTGATACCATTTTGACGGTAATAATCGATGGCCTAGATGGTGGTGCGGAGACGCACGAACGCACGGTTTTCCTGCGCGTTTGGGAGAATCGGGGTGCAAGTCCCCGGCTGTACCAGTAACCGTAATTCCTCTTGGCTCGGGATGTTCGCGTCGCAGATCGGACGACGCGCCTGAGCCGTTAAGGTTAAGTCGGATCGCCTCCCATCTTGCATGCGGCTGCGGCGTATGCCGCCGGTGTGCATAGGGCTCTGGAGGGAAGGGGGACCCCGATGGGGGAACTCGGGCGTAACATGCGCGATGACGTGGGGCAGCCTCAAGGCAACGCTCCAAGTGCAGACAGTAGGAGACAAATGGATATGATTGAGGACGAGCGCCAGCGCGTCTCGCATCGCCGTGGCGCAATTGCACGCGGCGTAGCCAAGCGCGGCCTGGTGGCATTCCTGGCCTTCGCGATGGCCTTCAGCACCACGCCGGCTCAGCTGTGGGCCGAGGGCGCCGAGGGCATTGCCGGGGCCGTGGCTCAGGCTACGACGCCGGGCGAGGACGCAGCGCTTGCGGGCGGTGCCGCTGAGCAGAGCGGCGCCGAGGCTTCGGATTCCGGGAGCGCGCCTGCAGCTAGTGCCGCTACAACAGAGGCAGCAACTGGCGACGAAGGCTCAGCGACGGGGGAGAGCCCTGCCACGAGCGAACAGTCTTCGACGGCATCCACTGGCCAAGCAGGATCTGCCGCCGCGACTGCCGTCCAGACAGAGAACCCGACAGAAACCGGCGATGCTGTCAAGAAGCAGGTCGAGGTCTCGTTCTCGATTGTCGGCACCGATGCCGACGGCAAGGCTCAGACCTGGGTGGCACCTACGCAGCTCAAGCTCGATGAGGGCGCGACGGCTGCGGATGCCTTCATTAAGCTGCAGGAGAAGACGGGCTTCAAGGCGAAGTGCGATCCGAACACGGCATACGGTTTCTACCTCAAAAGCATCACGTCCCCGACAGATGGCCGCACGCTTGCCTACGATCCGACGACTCATGCCTACTGGCAGCTGTTCGTCGACGGCGCGTCTTCCTCGGTTGGCGCGAGCGGCGTCAAGCTCACCCAGGGGCAGAAGATTGAGTTTGCCTTTACGGGTGGTAACGCGTCCCCTGTCGTTAAGGACCAGCTTGCTGCGAATGTGACCGTCATTGGTCGCGATGCCCAGGGCAAGACTCAGACTTGGGTCGATAACGCGCAGTATGTGGTGACGTCCGGCTCGAACGCACTTGACCTTACGAAGGTCGCGCTCGAGGCGAATGGCATCGACGCCGTTGCTGCGGGCTCCTTCATTCTGAGCCTTAAATACAACGGTGTTGAGCTGGGTACGCCGTTCGATTATTCGACCTATTGGCAGCTGTTCATCAACGGCAAGTCGAGCGACTACACGGCAGACAATGTCACCATTCATGCTGGTGATACCGTTACGTGGTTCTACGGTGGCTGGGGCGACCAGTTGCCGTCCGATTCCGTCCATGCTTCCGTTCAGGTCCTCGGTAAGGACAAGGACGGCAAGCAGCAGGTTTGGGCTTCGACGGGCCAGACGAGTCTCAAGTCGGGCTCTACTGCCAAGGATCTCCTTGAGCAGACCGGCCTTACTCTCGATGCTGGCGAATCGTCTTGGGGCTGGTTCCTCAACGGCATTACTTCGCCGTTCGATGGTAAGTCCTATGGCTGGGATGCTGCGACTAATAGCTATTGGCGCTTCTACGTAAATGGCAAGTTCGCCGACGTTGGCGCCGGTGCCTACGAGCTCCAAGAGGGTGACGCCGTCACCTTTATGTATGGTGCTGACGCCGATGCCCTTCCTGGCCAGGTTCTTGGGTCTGTCGATGTTATCGGTCCCGATGTCAACGGCAACAATACTCGTTGGGGCTCGGCAAGCAATGTTTCTCTGCCCGAAGGCTCCACGGCCCAGAACCTTATTGAGGCAGTTCTGAAGGCCAAGGGCGTTGCGTACAACGGCTCCCAGAGTGGTGAGTACTGGTTCCTGAATTCCATTACTTCGCCGTTTGATCACAAACCGTATGGTTGGGATGCTGCGACCAATAAATATTGGCATCTGTATATCAACGGAGAGCCCTCCTTACTTTGCGCCAATCAGATTACGCTCAAGAGCGGCGATAAGGTCACGCTTGCCTATACCACCGAAAATTCGCCCATGCCCGATCCCGACAAGATTGTCGTGGACCCGAGCGCGACGACCCCTGATTGGGATGCCGAGTGGGCCGGCTACGGCAACAGTGGCAACGGTTCGACCGTAACGGATGCCAAGACGCCTGCGCAGGCCGCCGGTCTTAAGTGGGCCTTCGATTGGAAGGCCGAGTCTGGTCAGCAGTATGCCAACTGCAGCGAGCCTGTCATCGCTAACGGCTTTGTGTATATCGCGACCGAGAACGAGCTCATTAAGATCGATTCGTCCACGGGCAAAAAGGTTGCCTCTGCGCCGCTTGCCTCCAAGGTGAGCTATACTTCTCGTCCGATCTATACCAATGGCCTTATCATCGTTTCGCTCAACGGCGGTGCGGTCCAGGCGATTACTGCAGACAAGCTGATCTGCAAGTGGCTGACGCCTGGTTTGACGGACTTGACGCAGAGCTCCTGCACCGTCGTTTCGGACGGCGAGTACGTCTATGTAGGCTCGGTCGATATTTCGTATGACGAGAATTACAACGCGACCTACGGCAACGGCTCCTTTGCACGCATTAAGATTGCCACGGGCGAAGTTTCTTGGCAGAACATCGACCCTGCCGAGGGCTATTACTGGACTGGTGCGGCTTTGACGGATAAGTATGCCATCGTTCCTACGAGCGCGGGTACGCTTAAGTGCATTGATAAGACGACGGGCGATGTCGTTTCGACCATGAAGCTCGGCGCTGTCGCAAATGCCGATTGCATTGCCGATCCGTCTAATGGTTCGACCTTCTATCAGATGACACACGACGGAAAGCTTCATGTGATTTCGCTTTCGGCGAAGGGCGTACTGAGCGAGCAGAAGACGGTTGATCTGGGCCTTACGAATAATCTGAGCGCCCCCGCGGTGTCTGGTGACAATCTGATTGTCGGCGGACAGACGGCTACTGGCTCTGCTCTGGTTCTCTACAACCTGAAGACGGGTAAGACCACGATGATCGCTGCTGCCGACGGCAAGGCGCTGCCGGCTGGCCTCAACGGTATTGCTGCTACTCCGCTGGTGAGCGTTCAGGGCGGCAAGACCCATGTGTACTTCACCGTTAACAGCGCGGATAGCAAGGATTACGTCAACTACTCTGCTGGTGGTGGCGTGTATCGCTATACGCTCGGCGATGCAGAGGCGACGCAGATTTATGATGCGGCTGGCCATTACCAGTACTGTGACTCTCCGGTCATCGCCGATGCATCTGGCAACCTGTACTACATCAATGATTCGGGCACGCTGTTCAAGCTCGGGGCCGTTGAGTCTTGGACGGTTGCCTTTAATTCCAACGGCGGGTCTGCTTGCGACACTAAGTTTGTTGCTACGGCCGACGGCAAGCTGGTCAAGCCGGCCGATCCGACGCGCGATGGCTACACTTTCGGCGGTTGGTTCACCGATGAGGCTTGCACGCAGGCGTATGACTTCAGTACGCCGGTGACGGCCGATCTGACGCTGTATGCCAAGTGGACCAAGAATGCCGTTAACCCTGGCGGCAATGGTGGTTCTGGCTCCAATGGCGGCAATGGTGGCGCTGGCAACGGTTCCGGTGCTGGCGCTGGCACGGGTTCCGGCTCCGGCACGAAGGGCCAGCAGGCTGGCGGCGCTGTCGCCCCGGGTCAGAAGCCGGTGATCAAGACGACGGTGTCGACCAAGACCGAGACCAAGGACAACAAGTCCAACAAGAAGGACTCCGATAAGTCCGATAAGAAAGACGAGAAGAAGTCTGACAAGAAGGACAGCAAGTCCGACAAGAAGTCCGATTCCAAGTCCGATACGGGTGTTGCTTCCACGACCACTGCTAAGAAGTCCTCTAGTGCTTCTGAGCAGGAGACTGGCACCAATCCGCTCGCCATCGTCGGCGTTGCCGCCGGCGTGATTGGCCTCGCGCTCATCGCCGTCTTCGTGCTGACCAAGCGCGGCAAGGGTGACGGTAATGCCCGATAAGCCCAAGGAGACCAGCGGGCAACAGCCCGACTCCTCGTTTATCCAGCTCGATGATCCAAAGCAAGAGGGCGCCGCTTCGGCGGCGTCCGCCTCTCGTCACAAGGCGCTCCTTGGCGTTCTGACTGCCGCATGCACCATTCTGATCGTCGTCTCGCTGGGTTTCGTCCATCCTTCCACAAGCGGTGCCTGGTCCATCGACTGGATCATTCAGACCGTGACGGGAGAGAGTGTCGTCGCGAAGGACGCCAAGGCGTCTGGCTCGACTACTACTTCGGGCGAGGCCAGTTCCAAGGATTCCAAGTCATCGAATGACGCAAAAGATGAGTCCAAGGATTCTGATGAGTCCAAGTCCAAGGACGATTCCGAGTCTTCAAACAAGGAATCGGACAAAAAATCGGATAGCAAGAAGTCCGATGGTCAGGACGGCAAGAAGTCTGGCGATAAATCCGCTGCCCAAAATACGGGAGCCGGTGATACTTCCAATGTATCTGGCGGTGCTTCTTCGGGCGGTGGCCAGTCGTCTAATGGAGCCTCATCCTCTAATGGTGGAAACGCCTCCTCGGGCGGCCAGAGCGGCTCACAGGAGTCCAACTACGTTACGGTGACGGTTTCGGTCACATCGAGCGCTGTGGACAATCCTGTGTCCTCTGGTGGCACCTTTACCTTTAACGAAGGTGCTACCGTCTACGATGCCCTGTGCGCGCTGGGCCTTTCTGTCAACGCACACGGCTCATCGTACGGCACGTATGTTTCTGCGATTGGTGGTTTGGCCGAGAAACAGTACGGCGGCACGAGCGGCTGGATGTATTCCGTCAACGGCACAACGCCCATGACGGCCTGCAGTAACTACGTTCTCTCCAATGGCGACAACGTAGTCTGGTATTACGTTACAGGCTAGAGACCTCGACATATCGCACCAAACGGGCGGTTCGGACAAACATCCGGGCTGCCCGTTTTTCATGCGTAGAGGACTGGGTCGCCGGGTCTCTCGGCAAACAAAAAACCGGTTGGAACGGGAATTCCAACCGGTTATACATTCAAGCAAATAGTGAATCGACTACGACCGTGCGCCTTCGAGGAAGAAGCGGCGGCTGAAGTAGTTGTACCAGGTGACGAGGAACGTCGCGATGGCCTTCATGGCCTGGTAGCCGATGCTCAAAAACGTGACGCCCACAAACATGTACAGGTCGTTGAGGCCCAGACCGATTACCGACAGGATGGTGAAGATCGTGAACTCGCGCTTGCGGCTCATGCCCTCGCGATGGTCGAACACGTACTTCATGCTGAGCCAGTAGTTAACCACGACGGACGTGGTAAACGAGACCGTCGTGCTCATCAAAAAGTCGAGGTGGAACAGCTCGACGAGCGCAATAAGCATGCCCCAGTCGATGCCAAAGGAGATAAGACCCACGACGGCGAACTTGAGGAACTGCTTGGTATGAGGTTGTGCCAGCGCCTTGCGCACGTAATCACATCCAATGCGTTGATGAATCGAGCAACGAGTTACTTTAGAGCTTTTGCATGGGAAACGTAAGGTCTTTGAAAAGAACTATACGAACTCGCCAAATATTCAAGAGGTAATCCGCAAACGTTGAAAATTTGCCCGTAAACGAACGATGCCCACGGGCGATACTGTGCTGAGCGCGCATTGTCCGTGGGCATCGTAAGGCTGTAAGGTTGCGAGTTACTTGGTCTCGTCGCCCTCCAGGAAGATCTTTCGGGTCACAAAGTTGTAGACCATGACAAGCGCGGTGGCGCAGATCTTGGCGATATTGGCCTCGAGCCCCAGACCGGTGTTGAGCGCCAGCACGATACCGTCGTTGAGTGCCAGGCCGATCACGGACAGCATGACAAAGATAATGAACTCGCGGCGGCGGCTCATGCCTTCCTTGTGCGCAAACACGTACTTCATGCTGGCGACGTAATTAAAGATGAGCGAGACGATAAAGCCGCTCGTGTTGGCGATTAGGATGTTGAGGCCCAGACCGTAGTGGAGCAGATTCATAATGCCAAAGTCGATAACCGTGGCAATGACACCGACGACGCCAAATTTCATGATCTGCGCAAGGAGCTTTTGCATGGTACCTGCCTTAAGCTGGCGCCGAAGCGCCGCGGGGATGACAAACTCAGCAAGTTTAGCCAATCCCCGCGGGTGGTGCTAGGCGCGCTCCTCGATAGCACCGTTTCTATATGCATCGAGCAGCTGGCGCAGGTCCTGGATCTGGCTGCGGATCTTGGCGCCAGTATCGGTGTCGCTCACCATGCGGCGACGGTCTGCTTGGTCAAAACGGTTGGTCTCGCTTTCGATGTCCACGTTGCGCGTGAGTGCCTCGGCAACCGTCGTAAAGGCCCGGTGCGACTTGAGGCGGCAGCCGCGCGAGCTCGAGATGAGCGTATAGCCGGCGATACCCGTCTTGGGATGGTAAGCGCGGCAAAAGCCGCCATCGATGACCAGCAGCTTGCCCTCGGCGCGGATGGGTTGCTCGCCCTTGGTGGTTTTAACAGGCGTGTGGCCGTTGATGATGTGGCCGGTCGGTGAACATGCCATGGGCGCGACGCCAAACTCGCGCATGATGTCGTCGCAGACCGAGGGCGACTTGGTAAGCGTAAAGTACGGATCCATCGGCTCGACCCAGGTGCTCTTATCGGCGATATAGGCGCGCTCAAAGGTACGCACCAGGCGTCCGCTGGCGGGTGAGTTAAAGCCAATCCACAGGTACCACATCCAGTCGAGGGCGTCGCGGTCGCCCACGCGCCAGGCTCGGCGGGCGATGTGGTCGCAAAAATCGAGATAATCGCGGCCAGCGTGCCAGGTGCCCAGGCAGTTCATGCTGCTAAAGGTGCCGTCTTCGTTGAGCGGCACGCAGCCATGGAACAGCAGGTTGCCGTTGGCGACCTTGTACATCGAGCCGTGGGAATAGAGGAAATCGATATGGCGATGCAGGTGATCGGCGGTGACAAACTCGGACACGAGCTTGTCGATGATGTGCTGCTCCTCGGGCGTGAGCGTATAGGGGTCCGCCGGGTCGACGGTGGGGAAGTCGCTGGTCGTGAGCGGCCACACGCTGCCGTCGGCGAGCGTGACCGTGCCGGTGTCGTGGTCGATCTTGTCGAGTAGCAGGCGGTCGGTCATATCGAACTCGGGGTGGCGCTGGATAATCTGACCCTCGAGCTTAAAGAGCAGAACGTTGATGGCCTTGATCAGCGGGGTGATGGACTCACCGGCGGTGTAGGTGGCATCAGCAAAGGCGACAAGTTCACGCAGCGAGATGCCGTAGTCGTTCTCGAGGATCTCGTAGTTGTCGTAGCGTAGGTTGTTGCGCAGCACCGTGGCGATGCAGGCAGGTTCACCGGCCGCAGCGCCCATCCACAGCAGGTCGTGGTTGCCCCACTGGATGTCGAGTGAATGGTAGGTGAGCAGGCGGTCCATAATCTTGGCCGCGCCGCCGCCGCGGTCGAAGATGTCGCCCACCAGGTGCAGGTGGTCGACGGCCAGGCGCTTGATAAGCGAGGCGAGCGACTCGATAAAGTCGTCGGCGCTTGCGGTCTCCAGGATGGACTCCACGATGCGCTCGTGATAGCGCACGCGATAGTTGTTCTCGTCCGGGTGCGTGTGCAACAACTCGTCGATGATATAGGCGTAATCGCGCGGGATGGCCTTACGCACCTTGGAGCGCGTGTAGCGGCTTGAAAGCGAACGCGCGACCATGATGAGCTGGTCAAGCATCGTCTTGTACCAGGTGGGCGAGTCCTCGCGCCGGCTGCGGACCAGGTCGATCTTCTCGCGCGGATAGTAGATGAGCGTGCACAGCTCGCCCTTCTCGTCAAAGGAGAGCGTGTCGCCAAAGATCTCGTCGACATGCTCGCGCACGACGCCCGAGCAGTTGTTGAGGATGTGCATAAAGGCTTCGTACTCGCCGTGCACGTCGCTCATAAAATGCTCGGTGCCCTTTGGCAGATTGAGGATGGCCGAGAGATTGATAATCTCGGTAAACGCGGATTGTTCGGTGGGAAATTGTCTCGACAGCAGGCGCAGATACTTAAAGTCTTGCGGGTTGCGATCGAATGCGACCATGAAACACCTTCCGATGGGGCTGGTAAAACTGATAAACAGCGTCAAACGTTTATCAGTATGCGCCGCTTTTGTTTCGATTTTGCGCCAGCGGCTGAATTGTCGGCTGAACGGTTTGGTAAATCGATTTAGTGAAGGTAGATATGGCGGTTGGGTGGAGACGATAGAGGGTGTTTTCTCAGATATTTATGCGTGGGGTCGGTGGAAACGATGGTGGTAAAGATGTTCGCTATTTTTGGTTCGATTTGGTAAATAGTGGACATATGTACCGTATGTAGGCTCACTGTGCGATAATTTGCGCAGCAATGAGTAAGGAGCCTCATATGAGTGATTTTGTCCTGACCTGTGAATCCGCCGCCGATCGAACTCGGGAGTTCTTTGAATCGCGCAATATCCCTGTCGTGTGTTTTCATTACGAGATCGACGATGTTGTCTATACGGACGATCTGTATCAGTCGATTACGCCGGACGAGTTTTTTGCCCAGATTGCCGCAGGCGCCATGCCCAAGACGTCTCAGGTGAGCGTGGGTGAGTACGAGGAGTTTTGGGAGCCGTTTGTTGCCGAGGGTAAAGACGTGCTGCACCTGACGTTGTCGTCGGGTATTTCGGGTACGTATGGCTCGGCTTGCGTTGCGGCGCAGATGCTCGCGGATCGCTATCCCCAGGGCGGCAAGGTGCGCGTCATCGATTCGCTGGCGGCGTCTTCGGGCTTTGGCCTGCTGGCGGAATGTGCCGCCGACGTGCGCGATAGCGGGGCTTCACTCGACGAGACGGCTGCCTGGATCGAGGAGCACAAGCTCAACCTGCACCACTGGTTCTTCTCGACCGATCTGTCGAGCTACCTGCGCGGCGGTCGCATTTCGGCTGCGAGCGCGATCATCGGCACGGCGCTTAAGATTTGCCCGCTTATGACAGTCGATTGCGAAGGTGGGCTGTCGCCACGTGAGAAGATTCGCACTAAGAAGCGCGCGATTTCCGAGATGGCTAAGACCATGATGGCACACGTGCAGGACGGTGCGGATTATTCGGGTAAGTGCGTCATGTCGCACTCGGCGTGCCGCGAGGATGCCGAGGCAGTTGCGGCGCTGATCGAGGAACAGATTCCGCAGCTTAAAGGCAAGATTGAGATCAATAACATCGGTACTCTGATTGGCTCGCATACCGGACCTGGTACGGTGGCGCTCTTCTTTATGGGCGACAAGCGCGTGAATTAGTTTGCCCCATCACATCGCTGCATGATTGCTCAAACGAAAACGGCCCGCCTCACGTTTGTGGGGCGGGCCTTGCTGTTGGGGTTAGCGTTTCTTTCCGCGGAAGAAGAAGCCGTGCAGTGACGGCTTGAGGCCGCGGTTGGCGCGATGCTCCTCGACGCGCTCGTGGATCGAAGCGACGCGCTCGATGACTTCGTCGGGAATCGGCACGTCGGGATTCATGTTCTCGACTTGGCTGACCTCGGCGGCGGAGACCTGGTCGATAATGGGCACATCGTCGTGCGAGATGACAGGTGTGGAGTCTTCCTTCATCTTGCGATAACGCTGCATCATGTCGGTCTGCAGCTGCTGGGCCGAAGGCGGCGTCCAGATGATGGCGTTGGCGCCGGCGGCGATGGTTTCACGGATGCTCTCGGGCGTCTTGCCGCCCGGCGCGATGAGCGGCAGGTTGGGATAGTGCTCGCGCAGCTCGCGTAGGACCTGGGGCGTGTTCTTGCCGGCGGCGATGTTGAGAATCTTGGCTCCAGCGCGCACCTTGGCGTGGGCATCGTCGTCGCAGCGAACGACCGTAGCGATGACGGGGATGTCGGCGATGTTGGTGATGTGCTCGACCATCTCGGCGGTGGCGGGGGAGTTGACCACACAGCCCGCCGCGCCCTGCATCTCGGAGACGGCTGCCATCTGCACGGAGCGCTTACCGGTGGTGGTGCCACCGCCCACGCCTACAAAGACCGGGCACTCGGCGACGGTCAGCAGCGCTTGCGTAATGGCGGGCTGCGGCGTGAAGGGGTAGACCGCAAAGACGGCATCGGCGTTGGAGTTGCGGATAACCGCGACATCGGTGGTGTAAATGAGCGATTTGATACGACGGCCGAAGAGCGTAAAGCCGCTGGCCTCCTCAATCTCGTCAGGCATGCGAAGGGCCGCCTTGCGCAGGCGCCCGTCGATGGGCAGCGGCTCCATGGGAAGCAGTCCGTTGGGGGTCACGGCTACCTGGGGTTCGGTGAACTCGTCTGCGAGCTCGACCTCGGAGAAATCGACCGAGGCGACGATGTCCTCGTGAACCTCGGCGGGCACATCGATGGGGGCTTGGTCGTTTGCCGCGGCAGGCGTGTCGAAGGAGCTGGTGCCGACGAAGGCGTCGACGCGCTCATTTAGATCGTTGAGGGTATCCATGGAAGCTCGATTCTATGTGATGACGGCCGGCGCGATGCAGCCGGAATTGCGAATGCTAAATCGTTTGACGAGTTGATTTTTCCCCGCCGCGCCATCCGTTAGACCGAAGGGCCGGCGAACGTGAAGGAGCTGTGGTGGCGGGTATTGAGGTGCTATCTTGAATGTCCCGTTTAAAAGAGAGGTGACGCGGTATGGAATTGACAGCAATGTTTAGCTCGATTGGCCTGTGCGTGGGCGCAATCGTTGCCGCCGCGGTCATCTACTTTGTGGTCACGGCCATTAAGGGCAAAAGGGCCGAACGCAAGGAGCGCGCGACGCTTAAACAGTATCGCGACCAGCAGAGCAAACGCGCACGGAGATAGCTTGTTGAGTTTTGGATCCGTGCGCTAGCTGCGTTTTCGGATCAGGGCAATGTAGAAGCCCTCAAAGTCGCGGCTAGGCGGAATGGTGAGCGTGCCGGGCAGGCCGTTGGCGATGGCCGATACCTGACCCGCGGCAATGGCCTCGGTCAGGGCGTTGGACTCGATGCGCGGCTCCTCACCAGCTTCCTGGGCGCGGCGTGCCTCACTTTCGCTTGGCGTGCCGTCGAGGGGGATGAGCTCGCAGTCCATATGCTTGTCGAGGGCCTCTTGCAGGGCGTCCTCGTTTTCCTGCGGCAAGATCGAACAAGTCGAATAGACGAGCGTGCCGCCCGGTTTGAGGGCTCCCATGGCGCGGTCCAGAAGCGCACGCTGCGAGCGGGCACACTTGCTCAGCAACTGCTCGGTCAGGCCGCGCAGGCTTTTCTCGTTGCCGCTGATAACGGTGCCCGTGCCGGTGCAGGGAGCGTCGAGCAGGATGCGGTCAAAGCGGAAGAACTCGTCGAGCTCGCGTGCGTCGGTGCGCATGACGGGCACGTTTTTTGCGCCTTGGCGGTGGAGGTTGGCTTCGAGCTTCTCGGCGCGGGGAATGCTCATCTCGCAGGCGGTAAGGTGCGCCTGCCCCTGCGTGAGGGCGGCGATCTGCGTCGTCTTGCCGCCAGGGGCTGCGCACATGTCCAGGATGTCCTCGCCTGCCTGGGCGCCCAGGACCAACGGCGGCATCATAGACGACAGACTTTGCAAGTAGATCTTGCCGTCGCGGTAGATGTCGAGGTCCCATAGGTCGGAAACCTGTGCTTCGGGCAGGATGAAGGCGTCTGGGTACCAGGTGACGGGGTTGTGAGCGATGCCGGCGGCATCGAGCGCCGCAGCGATGTCCTCGGCGGTTGCCTTGAGCGTGTTTGCGCGCAGCGTGACCGGGCGTGTGGCCGCGGCGCCGAAGCCCTCGATCATGAGCTCGGCATCGGCGGGCGCATAGGCGCCGGCGACCGTGTCGACCATAAAGCGCGGCAGGTCGGCGGCGGAGTGTTGGGCGGCAAGCTGGTCGGAAAGCTCGGTAGCAGCAAACTGCCTGAGCTTGAGCTCGGCCTTGACCTGCTTTTTCTGCTTACGACGACGCGGCTTGGACATCCGTCTTTCCTTCCACCTAAATGATTATTCTGGGACGGGGATTAAATAATCATTCCATGACTCCCGTCACAAAAAGACTGTACTGTGGCGCCCGGGAATGATTTTTTAATCCCCGTCCCAGAATAATCATTCCCGGGCGCGTTGCTACTAGCGTGCTTTAGTACTGGCTCTCGTGCTTGCTGAAGAAGTCGAAGCGCGGGGGCAGCGGCTTCACGCGGTGGTCGCCGGGCTTCTCGCCCAGGCTCTCTACGAACTCGTCCGTGGAGGCAAAGATGTTATCCCAGCTAAAGAAGGCGACCGGATCGACGTCGAAGTACTCGCAGATGAGTTCGCAGCCGGCCGGGACGATACCGTGCATCAGGACGGTCGCCACGCGCAGCTCGGTAAAGGCATCAACCAGGGCCTGCGTCATCGCTGCGTTTGCTTCGTCGCCCTCGAGCTTGTTGGCGGCCTTGGAGGCGTCGCTCCAGCGCTTGTTGGCGGCGCGCAGGTAGTCGTCGCACACGGCAAGCGCGCGGTGCGTCTCGAACTTGTACATGGCCTGCTCAAAGGCAAGAGCTGCCTGCTCGGCAGCCTCGACCACGGCGGCAGAGGCGGCACCGGCGGGGATGCAGCCGTTGCGATAGGGGCTCTCGTCGCCTTCCTTGACGGCGACGCCGTAGAAGCAGCTGCGGGCCAGACGGTTGAATACGCCGGTCAAAAGGGCGCTCTCCTTAAGGGCCGGATCGATAACGCGCTTGTCGTCGCAGGCGCGCACCTCGTTGCCGTCCTTGTCCTTGCCGGTCACACGCGTGTCGTATGCCTTGGGGCTAAAGCTCACCGGCTTTTCGGACAGGCCGAGCGACAGCCAGTGCGCGCGCATCTGCTCGCAGGTGTAGTGGTTGAGTAGGTCGTCTGCCGGCGGGGGAGGCGTCTGCGAGGACGAGCTGGCCTTTTTGCCCATGTAGAGCAGGTGGTAGCAGGCGCTGACGGTGCTCTGCGTGAGGTCCCAGCCCAGGGCCTCCCACATGGCGGTCTGCGCGATGCAGTAGAAGTAGATGTTGTCCTGACCGATAAACTGGTAGATCTGTGCGTCGTCCGAGCACCACCAGTCGCGCCAGTCGAGCGAGCTGTGCTGGTAGGTGGGCGCGGGCACCTGTGTGGAGTCGGCAGCGGGCTCGCCCATGAGGGCGGCATCCTGGGCGGCGACGCCCTCGGTCACGCCGGCGGCCTTGGCATCGCGCGCGAGCACGGTACGCGTATAGCTGATGGGCGCCCACAGGCTCTCTGGCCAGCACCAGCAGGTGACGTCGGAAACGCCGTCGACCTGGGGCACCGGAACGCCCCAGTCGATGTTGCCGGTGATGCGGAAAGGCACGAGCGCTTTGCCGCTGCGGAAGCGCACGCCGCCGTTGGCGAGCACCGCATGGGCGTCGTCGCGCTCCTTCCAGCTGGGGAAGGTGACGGTAAAGCTGCTCTTGTTTCCCTCGGGCTCCAGCACGGTGTGCTCGGGCAGCTGGTCCTCGACGGCATCGAAGGCCTCGCGGAACTTGTTTTGGATATAGAGCTGGGCCGGCAGCAGCCACTCCTCCATGGTCTTGGAGACCACGGAACGAACCTGCGGGTTCTGGGCGAGCTTGGCGGTGTAGGTCTTCATAAAGTCGAGGTAGGCCGGCAGGTCGAAGTAGAGGTTGTCGACCGGGCGCAGCTCGGGCACCTCGCCGGTGAGCTGGCTCTTGGGTGCGATGAGCTCCTCGGGCTCAAACTGGTGACCCAGGTCGCACTCGTCGGCATAAGCCTTCTCGGACTTGCAGCCCTGGATGGGGCAGCGGCCGATCACTTGGCGGCCGTTGAGGAACGTGCCGGCCTTGGCGTCGTAGAACTGCAGCGTGGAGCGCTTGGAGATGGTGCCCTGCTCATGCAGGCGCTCGATAATCTCGGCGGTCACTTCGTTGTGAATCTGCGCAGCCGGCTCAAGGCCCGAGCCGCCGTAGATATCGCAGCTGATGTTGTAGTTGTTGAGGGTCGCGGCCTGGCGGGAGTGATTGGACTCGACGTACTCGTTAATGAACTTGTCGTAGCCCTCGTTCTCCTTGAGCTTGCGGTAGCTCTCCATGATGGGCGAGCCGTAGCAGTCGGTGCCCGAGGTGAAGATGACGTTCTCGCGGCCCAGACGGTCGCGCAGGAAGCGGGCGAAGAAGTCGGCAGGGACAAAGACGCCGCCGACGTGGCCAAAGTGAAGGCCCTTGTTGCCGTAGGGCTCGCCGGCGGTAACGATGGCGCGGCGAGGCCAGCTGGGACGGTCGTTCATGGAGTATTTGGATGCCATGGGACTCCTTCGCATATGGTGAGAGCGCGGCCGGGCGCAAGGCCTGGCGACGCGGTGGTCAATTCGTGCATATCGTTCGACATTATCGCACATGCGGACGGGTACGTGGCAGGGGCGCTATCCTAAGATGCTATGAATGAGATTTCCAACATACATGCGTTTGAAGACGAGGATTTTCTGCACGCTTGCTTTGTGTGGGGGATGGTCGTAGTCGGCGTGTTTGCCGTGTGCCTGGTGCCGGTGTTTATGCTGATGGGCGGGCCTGCGGACTTGGATGCGGCTGACGCGGGCGGCTGGACGGCGGTTGTGGGCTGGATAGTCGGCTTGGCTGCGGTCTCAATGGCATCGTTTGCCGTGCACGAGCTGGTGCATGCGGTGTTTTTTAAGCTGCTGGCGCCTGCGGGCGCGCAGGTGACCTTTGGGGCGAATCGCGAGACGGCGATGATCTATGCCTGCGCCGAGGGCGTTGTGTATTCGCGCCGGCGGTACATGGCGGTTTGCCTGGCGCCGACGGTTGTTGTGACGACAGCATTTGCCCTGGGGTTTGCGTTCTCGGACTATCCGCTGCTGTGCTACCTGGCGGCTGGTCTGCACTTGTCGGGCTGTGTGGGTGATTGGTATTACGTGCGGACCATTCTGCGCGACCGCCGTATCGTCGCCTGCGAGGATACGTCCTTTGGCGTGCGCTTTTTCGCAAAGTAGTCTTTTTGGGATGGGGCTATTTTAGCTGCCATGATGTCGGGGTGAGTTTTCTGGGACGGGGATGTCGATGAAGTCGTTGTTGCTGCATGCGTGCTGTGCACCATGCTCGCTTGAGCCGGTTCGCCTGCTGCGCGAGGAGGGGTTTGAGCCCACGATTTGCTGGACCAATCCCAATATTCAACCGCGCGATGAATGGCGGCGGCGTCTGGACGAGCTGCGCCGGTGGTGTGCCGATGGCGACATCGAGCTCATCGAGGCGGGGGAGGACCGCGAGCGCTGGGAGGCCGGCGTGGCCCCGCTGGGTGCCGATCGGCCCCGTCGCTGTCGCTCGTGCTATGCCTTGCGCTTGGCCGAGGCATGCCGCGTTGCCCAGGAGCGCAGGTTTGAATATGTGGGTACGACGCTCGCCGTCTCGCCGTATCAGCTGTTCGACACCTGCAATGACGTGCTTGAGCGTTTGGCGGCCGCCCATGGGCTCACCCCGGTGATTCGCGATTTTCGCCCATATTATCCCGAGGCTACGCGCCGTTCGCGCGAGCTTGGCATGTATCGGCAGAACTACTGTGGTTGCCGCTTCTCGGCTGTCGAGGCGGCCATGGACCGCGCCCGCATCCGCGACGAGCGCAAAGCCGCCAAAAAGTAGTTCACTTGGGACGTCAGCCTGCTAGGATGTAGAGCGGACTTTAGCTATATAAGGAGAATCCGACGTGTCTATGCGTACCGATGATTTTGACTATAACCTGCCCGAAGAGCTCATCGCCCAGGCGCCTGCCGAGCCGCGTGACTCCTGCCGCCTGCTGGTGGTTGATCGCAAAGGTTCCGAGGCGGGGACGCCGCTGGAGCACGGCGGTACCGTTGAGCACCGCATCTTCCGCGACGTCATCGACTATATCGAGCCGGGCGACGTGCTCGTCATCAACCAGACGCGCGTGATGCCGGCCCGCCTAATTGGCCGCAAGGCAGGCTCGGGCGGCGTGGTCGAGACGCTGCTGCTCAAGCGCCGCGAGGATGTTGACCCGCTGGGTCACGTTTGGGAGTGCCTGGTCAAGCCGGGCAAGCGCCTGAAGCCCGGTGCTCAGATTGAGTATCGTGCGGGCGGCGCTCATGCGCCCGAGGGGGCTCCCGTGGTGCTGACGGCCGAGGTCATCGACTTTGTCGCCGATAGCCGCGGTGGCCGTCTGGTGCGTTTTGAGCCGGCCGGTTGCAATGCCGCGGGCGATCCGCGCACGCTCGACGAGGCCATCCACGCTGCCGGCCACGTGCCGCTACCGCCCTACATTACCGATTATGAGGGCGATCCCGAGAAGTACCAGACCGTCTACGCCATGAAGGAGGAGCACTCGGCTGCCGCTCCTACGGCTGGTCTGCACTTTACTCCCGAGCTCATGGCCGCTATCGAGGCCAAGGGTGCCAAGTTTGCCGCCGTCGAGCTCGAGGTGGGCATCGATACCTTCCGCTTGGTGGAGGAGGACGACCCTACGCAGCACGTCATGCACACCGAGCGCTACCACGTGTCGCAGGAGGTTGTCGACGCCGTGCATAAGGCCAAGGCCGAGGGTCATCGTGTGATCGCCGTCGGCACTACCGCGGTGCGCTCGCTCGAGAGCGCGTTTGACGCGGACGCGCCGGTGTCCGATCCGGCCGTGACGGCGCGCTATTTTGAAGGCCGCGAGGACGGGGCCGATACGCTTGGCCGCGGTGACATCGTGGTGCGCGAGAACGCCACGACGCAGCTTTACCTCATGCCCGGCTCGACCTATCACGTGGTCGATGCGCTGATCACGAACTTCCACGTGCCGCGCTCCACGCTCATGATGCTCGTGAGCGCGCTTGCCACCCGCGACCAGATCATGGATGCCTACGCCGCCGCCATCGAGGAGCGCTACCGCTTCTTCAGCTTTGGTGACGCGATGCTCATTTGTTAGTTACGCGGTTCTACGAACCGCGTAACTGGTCGACGCTGCAAACGCCCCTAAGCGGCAATCTG
>CABUCQ010000026.1 GCA_902490095.1 uncultured Collinsella sp. | reverse complement strand
CCATCGCAGTCCATCTTCCATCTCCCATCAGGTGGCAACAATGCAGCAATTGTACCCCTGTTGCTCGGGACCCCTTTCGTTTTACTGTTCGGTTAACGCTGCGGATCGTTTTGGAAGGCTTACGAGCATGGTAGCCCCGTTCTCGGAACTTGTTTCGACCTCTACCGTGCCACCGTGAAGTGCTGCAATCTCCCAAACAAGCGCTAGCCCGAGTCCTGCGCCGCCGTATGCCCTGCTGCGGGATTTGTCTAGACGAAAGAACGGCTGGAAGATGCTCTCTCGGTACTGCTTGGGTATTCCCGGGCCCTCATCTTTGACTCGCAGGAGCACGTGGCTGTCGCTGTCGCTGATGGAGACATTGACAGTCGAGCCGGAGCGACTGTAACGGATGGCGTTTTCGGCCAGGTTGAACAGCAACCGATAGAGGAGCGTGTCGCTCCCGATTACTAAAGCGTCTCCAGCACAGTTGAGGGCTATGCTCCTATTTTCGGCAAGTGGCGCAAGGTCAGTGAGGACCTCTTCGGACAAGGGACCGAGTTCAACATCGTCCTCGCAAGGAACGCTGCGGAGCTCACTCATTTCAAGCAATACCTTGGTCATTCGAGACATGCGCTCGGTTTGTTCTTGTAGCAGGCCGAGCAGCTCGGCTGTTTCTGGTTGCAAACCGGAGTGCTCGGAGATGAATAGTTCAATCTGTGCTTGCATAAGGGCGAGCGGGGTGCGCAGCTCGTGTGCGGCGTTGCCGGTAAACTGACGCTGTGCAGAGAATCCTTCGCCAAGACGGGCGATCATGTCGTTGAAAGAGGCGCTGCATTGTTGTAGCTCGGTGGGCACATCTTCACTGAGTCTGATTTCGCTTAGGTTGTCAGGCTGCACGCGCTCTACCTGGGCGGCGAAATCCCGTAGCGGTTTGAGTGCACGGCCGCTCACAAAGTATGCCAGCACGCCGCCAAGGAGTGTGACTCCAGCCGTGATGCACCAGGTTGTCGTGCCAAAAGACTCCTGTGCGTCGTTTACGACGATCGTGACCTTGTCATCGGGGGTCGCTTTCGTTGGGTCGAACGCCTGGGGCGAATCTTCGCCGGTTGCGTTAAAGGCCGAGATGTTGCTGCCGATGGCATCCATGTAGCGCATGCCCGTATAGCCGACTAGGCAGTTCGTCAGCACGCATGCTGCACACGTGAGCAGTGCCGTCATAATCGTTATGCGCCATTGCAGCGAAAGCCTTTTCATTCGCTATCCTCCATAACGTAGCCCTCTCCAATTCGATTGCGAATCGGGTCGTATCCCAAAGCGATGCGTAGCTTTTTGCGGAGTGACGAGATATGAACGCGGATTGCGTTGCTAAAGCTGTTCACGCTGCTATCCCAAACGTGCTCGATAAGCTCCTCTTGGCTTACCGGACGCCCCTGATTAAGCATCAGGTATTCCAAGATTCCCGTTTCCTTGCGTGTAAGAGATAGAGCCTCACTGTCCACGGAAGCGATGCGCGCCTTGGTGTCAAAGCTGAGCTTTCCGCAGGTTAAAACTATGTCGCTTTGTGTGAAGCGCCTGAGGGTGAGGCTGCGGATCCTTGCCGCAAGTTCGTCCAGATGAAACGGCTTGGTGAGGTAATCGTTGGCGCCGGCATCGAGTCCGGCGACTTTATCGGATACTTCGCCACGCGCGGACAGAATCAGTACCTTGGTCTCGCAATCGGTTTTCCTAAGTTCCCTGAGCACGGTCATGCCGTCGATGCGGGGGAGATTGAGGTCGAGTACCACGAGGTCAAAGACTTCGACGCCCAGCAGGTCGAGTGCCTCCCGTCCATCGTGGCAGCAGTCGACGCTGTACGCCAGGTTTCGCAAGCTGCGTGCGATTGCATCGCACAGTGCTCGCTCGTCTTCGACGATCAAAATACGCATAACAGTCTCCTTGCACATTCCAAATCGCGCTTAACACGGATTTTATAGTCGATATGGTCCAATGGTCGCGTAACGAAAGGAGTGGTCAGGTTGTTCAAAGCGGTAAAACCCGTGGTACAGGTCGCTTTGTTGATCGTCGGAATTGCCATGGTGTGCTTTGGCGTTATGCGTGGCGAGGCGGATGCCGTGCTGGCCAAAGCGATTAGGCTGTGCTTGGAGTGTATCGGAATTGGATAAAAGAAAAAACACTGTGTCGCATGTTTTGGCCCGATTTCGCGGATTCATTCAGGCGGCGGCAACGCTTATTACCAACATTCACCTGCCTAACTTTGCCAAAGGCGGCATCTATCAGGGTGCGGGAAAAACAGTCTGCGTACCCGGGCTTAACTGCTATTCGTGCCCCGCGGCATCGGGCGCGTGCCCCATCGGGTCGTTCCAATCGGTGGTGGGTTCATCTAAGTTTAACTTCTCCTACTACGTTACCGGTACGCTCATTTTGCTCGGCGTGCTGCTGGGACGATTTGTATGCGGGTTTTTGTGCCCGTTTGGCTGGCTGCAGGAGCTGCTTCACAAGATTCCCAGCAAAAAGCTTTCGACAAAAAGGCTCAAGCCGCTCACGTACATCAAGTACGTCGTGCTGCTGTTTGCCGTGGTGCTGCTGCCCGTCTTGGTGGTCAACGACGTGGGGATGGGAGACCCGTTCTTTTGCAAATACGTCTGTCCGCAGGGCGTGCTCGAGGGCGCCATTCCGCTGGCCATTGCCAACGCCGGCATTCGATCTGCGCTGGGGCAGCTCTTTACCTGGAAACTTGCCGTTCTCATTGCCGTGGTAGTGCTGAGCGTTTTGTTCTATCGCCCCTTCTGCAAATGGATTTGCCCGCTCGGCGCATTCTATGCGCTCATGAATAGGGTGTCCTTGTTGGGGATTCAGGTCGACGCGTGCAAATGCGTCTCGTGCGGCAAGTGTTCAAGGGTTTGTCAGATGGACGTTGATGTGGTCCGCGCGCCCAATCATGCCGAATGTATCCGGTGCGGAAAGTGCATCGGGGCCTGTCCTGTCGATGCCATCAGCTATCGCTATGGCCTGGATGTGTCGGCGGAAAAGCTTCCCTTGACCGCCGATAAAAAGTAAACAAGCTTCGACAAAACGGAGGAATGACTATGAAGCTTTCTAAGATTGCGGCCCTGTTTATGGTGCCGGTATTGGCCTTGTGCCTTGTGGCATGTTCGGCGCCCGGTGGCAATGTGAGCGAATCTGCGAGCTCCGATCCTAAGATCGCAGAACTCACTGCGCAGAAGCCGGCCAATGCCGACGAGGCCGCCGAGCTGTATGCGAAGCTCATGCAGAAGGAGAACGAGATCTTTTCGAGTGATAACGCGCTGTGGGAAAAGGTATTCAATGCGGCAAATAAAGACTCGACAATGATTGAGGACGGCAGCAATTACGGCGATTTCCTGCTCAAGACCATCGACGGCGCCAAGGATGAGTTTACGGCGGATGAGCTTAAGACGCTCAAGGCCGGTGCGCAGCAGATCAAGGAGATCGAGGACAAGCTCGAGAGCCTGGAGAAGGAGTTCCCCGGCTGTGGAAGCACGCCGAGTGCAGGCGAGAGCGTCGACGCTTCGACCGCTGGCATGACGGCTGGTGCCAATGCTTCGAGCGAGGCGACGAAGTTCCCCAGCTTTACGGGCAAGGACTTGGATGGCAACGACGTGAACAGCGACGAGCTGTTCTCTAAGAACAAGGTCACCGTCATGAACTTCTGGTTCACTACTTGCAAGCCGTGCGTGGGCGAGCTGGGCGATCTTGAGAAACTGAATCAGGAGCTTGCCGAGAAGGGCGGCCGGGTCGTGGGTGTCAATTCCTTTACGCTCGATGGCAACAAGGGCGAGATTGCAGATGCCAAGGACGTGTTGAGCAAGAAGGGCGTGACATATAAGAACATCTGGTTCAAGTCGGATAGCGAGGCCGGTAAGTTTACGTCAAATTTGTTCTCGTTCCCGACAACGTATGTCATCGATCAGAATGGCAATATCGTAGGGGATCCAATCGTGGGAGCCATCAGCTCCGCCGAGCAGCGCGCAGCACTCAACAAACTTATCGACCAGGCGATTGCGAATAGCGAGCAGTAGGTTCGAATGTGGCAAAGGGACAGTCCCTTTGCCACATTGTCAATGCCATGTGCGGGATGGTGCGCCACGCGACGTGCCGTCCCGTTCGTTTTTGTGCGGTTCCCAACATTCCTCACTGGCACCGGCAAAACAGTTTCCATTGATACGGCTCCTAGAGACCCAGAAGGGCACACATAACGGCCTTGATGGTGTGCTGACGGTTCCCTGTCTCACGGAAGATGACCAAAGTGTTGGCCTCAAAGCGCTCGTCGGCAATCTCAAAGCCCTCGGTGATGATCTTGCGGTACAGGTCATTCTTGCGACAGTTGACTTTTGCTGCTCCCTATTATTCCTGATAGATTAGACCATGGGAGAAGGAGTCGCAGATGACCATGGTGCAAAACGTTGTAGAGAAGCTCCCTTTTTGGGCGCATCTGTCTTCTGACGAGAGGACGCTCGTTTTGGGGCAAGCCGCCTTGCGCACCTTCGATGCCGGCCAGCTTATCGGCGGCAGCGATAGCTCCTGTACCGGCATGTTCCTTATCGTTCAGGGTGGTGTCCGCGTCAGCCTCCTTTCCGAGGAAGGCAAGGAGATCACGCTCTTTAGGATTGGGTGCGGCGAGTGCTGCGTTACAACAGCTTCGTGCGTAATTCGGCAAATCTCCTTTGGCACGTTGGCTGCCGCAACAGAGAAATCCGAGCTCCTTATTGTGCCTATCGGTGTTTGCGAGCATCTTGCCAGCAACAATATTTTCGTCAAAGTCTTTATGCTCGAAGTGGAGGCGCGGCGCTACTCTCAGGTGGTTCGTGTGCTCCAACAGATGCTTTTCCGACGTCTCGACCAGCGTGTTGCCGACTATTTGGTTGAGCGATGCCAGGCAACGGGGTCAATGGAGCTCCGGGTCACTCAAGACGAGCTGGCGCGTGACATCAACTCTGCCCGCGAGGCGGTGACGCGCGTGCTGCGTCGTCTTGCCAATGAAGGTCTTGTCGAGGTGAAGCGCGGGCGAATCCTTGTTCTGGATGTCGACGGTTTGACACGCCTGCCGTAGCGATGGCTTTGCCATGGTGCCTATCCGTCCAGTGCCTGGCACTCGCTTTTAAGAAAAAATTGTCCCATACGGTGACTTGGTCACGGAACCGGTCTGCGCCTTCCGGGCATACTGGCATCAAACGATAGGGCAAGCGAGCAAAGGAGCTCATCATGGGATTGTTCAATCTATTTGCTGGGGTGGATATCAACAAAGGTGTTGAAGAGTGCCGTGCGACCGAAGGTGCGGTGTTGATCGATGTGCGTGGCGCCGATGAGTATCGGCAGGGACATATCCCCGGTGCCATCAACATTCCCCTCGATGTCGTCAATCGCGTGCTTGTCGAGTATCCAAAGAAGGATACGCCTCTGTTCGTGCATTGCCTGAGTGGCGCTCGTAGCGGTCGCGTTGCGAGCTTTCTTCAGCGTGCGGGCTACGTCAACGTGAAGAACATCGGCGGAATCAATAGCTACAGCGGAAAGGTGGTGCGTTAACTATGAAGGTGGTTATCGTGGGGGGCGTTGCTGGCGGTGCATCGGCGGCAGCGCGCTTGCGCAGGCTTGACGAGCAGGCGGAGATTGTCGTTTTTGAGCGCACAGGTTATGTCTCCTATGCTAACTGCGGATTGCCATACTTTATTGGCGGCGTGATTGAGGAGGAGTCTGCGCTCACGCTGCAATCGCCCGAGGGCTTCTGGAATCGATTCCGCATTGCCGTGAAGACGAGCCACGAGGTGATCGCCATTCATCCCGAGGTGCATACGGTTGACGTTCGCGACCTGCTCACCGGCGAGGAATTTGTCGAGACGTATGACAAGCTGATTCTTTCGCCAGGCGCGCATCCCATTCGCCCCGCTCTTCCGGGAATCGATTTGGATAAGATCTTTAGCCTTCGAACGGTAGAGGACACGCTGCGCATTCATGGTTATGTGCAAGAGCATGAGCCGAGGAGCGCCGTGGTGATCGGTGGCGGCTTTATCGGTGTTGAGGCTGCCGAGAACCTGCGTGGCTTGGGTCTCGAGGTGACGCTTTTGCAGCGCCCCGGGCAGCTGATGAACAACCTGGACTACGACATGGCGACGCTGCTTCATGCAGAGGTCCGCGAGCATGGCATTGACCTGCGCCTTCGTGCCGACGTTACGGGCTTTGAGGAGGCCGATGGCCGTGTGGTCACACATGTGGCGGGCGATGATTCCATTATGGCCGATATGGTGCTACTCGCTATCGGCGTTGCGCCCGAGAGCCATTTGGCAAAGAAAGCTGGTATCGAGCTGGGCATCAAGGGCTCCATTGTGGTGAACGACCGCATGGAGACGTCTGCTCCTGACGTATATGCCGTGGGTGATGCCGTGCAGGTCAAGCATCAGGTGACGGGTGAGGACGCGGTGATTTCCCTTGCAGGCCCCGCTAATAAGCAGGGACGTATCGTCGCCGACGTGATTTGTGGCTTAGACAGTCGCTATCAGGGCTCGCTGGGTTCTTCGGTAATCAAAGTGTTCGACTTGACAGCTGCGAGCACGGGCCTTTCTGTGAAGGCAGCGCGTGCGACGGGAATCGATTACGAGAGCGTCGTGCTGTCACCTGGATCGCATGCGGGTTATTATCCCGGGGCCACGCCCATGACCATGAAAGTTGTGTTTGAGAGGGAAACCTTGCGTCTGCTGGGCGCGCAGATTGTGGGCATCGATGGCGTGGACAAGCGCATCGATGTGCTGGCGACGGCAATCCAGGCCGGTATTCGGGCCGATAAGCTCAAGGATTTGGATTTGGCTTATGCGCCGCCATATTCTTCGGCGAAAGACCCGGTGAACATGGCCGGTTTTTTGATCGAAAACGTGGGCTCGGGCATGCTCAAGCAGTGGCATTGGGAGCAGGAACCGGATCTGCCGCGCGATGGTAGTGTGCAGCTGCTCGATGTCCGTATGGTCGGCGAGTATGACCGCGGACATATCGACGGCTTTGTGAACATTCCCGTCGATGACTTGCGTGCTCGCTTGGGGGAGCTTGACGTGACAAAGCCTGTTTATGTTATTTGCCAAAGTGGTCTTCGCAGCTACATTGGCTGCCGCATCCTCGCTCAGTACGGTTTTGACTGCTATAACTTCTCGGGTGGCTATCGCTTCTTTGCTGCTGTGACTAAAGACCATCGCGGTAGCGATAACGTGATGCCGTGTGGATTGGAAAAGTAAGGCCTTTTGAGCGGCGAGTATGACAATGACAAGATGGGGTAGGAAAAACCGCATCAAATGCGAACTGTGGGGGAGAGCGGGCGAGCGCGCCCACGTGGGAGAGGTTGCCGTCCATGCTGGAGCTCAAGGGTATTTGCAAAAGGTACGTTACGCAGTCGTTTACGCAGGTGGCGCTCGACGACGTAAGCCTGTCTTTTCGCGATAACGAGTTCGTGGCCATTCTGGGCCCCTCGGGCTCGGGCAAAACTACGATGCTCAACGTAATCGGTGGACTCGATCATTTCGATTCCGGCGACCTGCTCATCGACGGCATCTCGACCAAGGACTTTCGCGATCGCGATTGGGATGCCTACCGTAACAACCGCATCGGCTTTGTGTTCCAAAGCTATAACCTCATTCCGCATCAGACCATTTTGGAAAACGTGGAGCTGGCGCTTACGCTCACGGGCGTGGGGCATGCCGAGCGCTGCCAGCGTGCACGCGAGGCGTTGGAGAAAGTCGGCTTGGGGGAGCATGTTAACAAGCGCCCGAGCCAGCTTTCGGGTGGACAGATGCAACGCGTGGCCATCGCCCGCGCCCTGATCAATGATCCCGAGATCGTGCTGGCCGACGAGCCGACCGGCGCCTTGGATTCAACGACATCCGTACAGGTCATGGACTTGCTTAAGGACGTGGCGCGCGACCGCCTGGTCATCATGGTCACGCATAATCCCGAGCTGGCGTACCAATATGCCACGCGCATCGTCAACCTGGCGGACGGCAGGATTACCGACGATTCCGATCCCTTTGATGTTGCCAAGGCCGCGCGTCGTGAGGCCAAGCCTACGCGCAAAACCTCGATGAGCTTTGTGACGGCGCTGGGGCTTTCTGCCCGAAACCTCATGACCAAGAAGGGTCGTACGGCCATGACTGCCTTTGCGGGCTCGATTGGCATTATCGGTATCGCGGCGATTCTGGCGCTGTCCAACGGCGTAAACGGCTACATCAAAAAGGTCGAGGAGGATACGCTCTCGAGCTACCCGCTCACCATTTCCAAACAGGATTACGACCTGTCGTCCATGATGGGCGGACAGGGGGCCACGGATGATGACTCGCCTGAAAACGTGGATTCGTCCGACGACAGTGCCGGCGGCAAGGCTCAGGGGACCGATAGGATCCCTGTGGTCACGGCCGTAAAGGATATGTTTGCGAGCGTTAAGTCTAACGACATGACGAGCTTTAAGGCATGGCTTGACGACGGTGGCGACGGCATCGATAAAGAAGTCAACGCCATCCAGTACGGCTACGGTGTATCGCCGGTTGTCTATCGTGCCGGCAAGGGCGACGAGAAGCCCGTCCGGCTTGTTCCCAACGCTATGACCGAGGCCATGAGCGGAGGCGCGAGTTCGGCGGCAACGGTGAGCATGGAATCCATGGGAACCTCGGTCTTTAACGAGATGATTGACGACCAGAGCCTGCTCGACAGCCAGTACGATGTCGTCGCCGGTCATTGGCCCACGTCCGCCAACGAAGCCGTAATGGTGCTTTCGAGCCTTGGAACGGTGGGCGACTACACGCTCTATAGCATCGGCGCGCTGGATATCGATGAGCTCAACGACCTGGTTAACAGCGCCATGGCGGCCGACGGTGGGGTCGAAACGCCCGAGACCGGCACCGATTTTACCTACGACGATGCGCTGTCTACGACGTTTAAGGTGCTGTCACCGGCCGATGCCTATCGCAAAAACGAAGAGACCGGCATGTGGACTGACATGTCTGGTGACGCCGACTTTATGGCCGCCAAGGTTGCCAACGGTATCGACGTGCACATTGTGGGCGTGGTGCGACCTAACGAGACGGCCAATGCGAGTGCGTTATCTCCGGGCATTGCCTATACGCATGCGCTGACCCGCCAGCTTATGGAGCGCGCCGCCGATTCGCAGATTGTGCAGGAGCAACTCGCCCACCCCGAGACGGATGTCTTTACGGGCAAAACCTTCGACGAACTGCAAGGCGAGGCCAAGCAAGGCGTGGATCTGGGCAGCATGTTCAGTGTGGACGAGGCGGCGCTTAAGAGCGCGTTCTCGTTTGATGCGTCTGCACTCTCGGGTGCGGCCGGCGGTATGGACCTTTCTGGTATCGACTTGTCCGGGCTGGACATTGACCTTTCGAACGTTGGCAAGGACATCGACTTCAGCGACATCATGGCCAAAGCGCCGGCCCCAGATTTCTCGGGCATCTTTGACGGTCTGGAGCTCACGCCCGAGCAAATGCAGCAGGTGGGAACGCTTGCCAACCAACTGTTTGAGGGCTTTTTGCAGTCTGATCAGTTTAGGGCGCTGTCACCCGATGATCTTAAGGACGCGTCAAAGCTTGCTGCCGCATTCTCGGCGTATCTTGAGAGTGATACGGCAGCCCAGCAAATCCTGGCCCAGCTCAAAGCGCTCGGCGGCGATGCCCTGGCCGAGCGCTTGCAGCAGGCGATGACCGACTATGTGCAAAAGCAGCTGGCTCCGTATCTGCAGCAGGCTATGGATCAGGTGATGAAGTCGATCAGCGATCAGATTGCGGCGACGGTGTCAGCTCAGCTCAAGGCGGGCGCGGAAGGGCTCATGGGCCAGATGGCGACGCAGATGTCATCGAGTTTTGCCAACCTGGCGAGCGCTATGCGTGTGGATGCGAGCGCCTTTGCTCATGCCATCCATTTCAACATGGATGCCGAGGATCTGAGTTCGCTCATGATGAGCTATGCCAAGGCTTCGAAGCTCACCTACGACAACAATCTGACCACGTTGGGCTATGCGGATGAGGCCGACCCCATCTCGGTCAAGATTTTCCCGCGCGACTTTGAGGCCAAGGAGCGTGTGCTCGATCACATCGATGCGTACAACAAGCAGGTCAAAGCCGCCGGCCACGATGAACAGGCGATCTCGTACACCGACTACATGGGCATTATCATGGGTTCGGTGACCGACATCGTGAACACCATCAGCTTGGTGCTCATCGCATTCGTGAGCATCAGCCTGGTGGTGAGCTCCATCATGATCGGCATCATCACCTACATCAGCGTGCTGGAGCGCAAAAAGGAGATTGGCATCCTGCGTGCGATCGGCGCGTCGAAGCGCAACGTGGCCAACGTATTCAATGCCGAGACCTTTATCGAGGGGCTCATCGCCGGCGTCTTTGCCATTGTCGTCGTGGTGGCCGTGAGCTTTCCGGTTAATGCCTGGGCGCTTGCTGCCAAACAAGTGCCCAATCTGATGAGCCTGCCCGTGCAGGATGCGCTGGTGCTCATTGCAATTTCGGTGCTGCTGACGGTCGTTGCCGGTCTGCTGCCGGCCCGAAGCGCATCCAAAAAAGACCCTGTAGAAGCCCTACGCTCCGAATAGTGTGACAAAGGGACAGCCCTTTTGTCACATTGAGTGGCTTGTAAATCGAGGTCTAATACTTTTCCAAGAAGTGAACGAGTAAAAACGGACCCCCGAAGCATCGACACTTTTGAGATGAAATTTCCTGCGGTTTTGACGTCTGAAAATGTCGATGCTTCGGGGGTCCAAAAACGGTCGTTCACTTCTCGGGAAAAGTATTAGACCTCGAGATATAGACGATGTTTGCGAGCGGCAATTAGAGTGCAAGCCTTTAGTTCTTCTTTGCGGAGAGCATGAGCCTAATTTCCGGATGGGTGTACTCGTCGAACTCTTCCTCGGGCTCGGTGTCAAAGGTGTAGTACGACTTGATAGATTCGTCCTCCGTCTTGATGCTGATTTCTTCATATAGGGATCCGGCTAAAAATGCCTGTTTAAATTCATCCGACAGGCTGCATGGCGTGAGGAGGCCCGGTGCGGCAACGGAAATGTCCAACCCGTTGAGCGGGGCACAGAGCGTCGCGATGTCCTGCTCGGCGCGGGCGAGGTTGTCTGCAAGGCTTGCCTCGGGGTCGATCTGGCTGGTGTAATCGACGTCCGTGAGCATGCCGTCTGCATCGAAAGAAAGGTAGACATAGGCTGCTTGAGCGCCGAGGTCATTATCGCGCAGATAGCCGATAATGCGATAGCCGTAGTCGTGATACGACTCATATGGGTCGTCTGCCGCAACGCGTTCGCACACGGGCTCCAAGGCATCTTGCGCGATGGCGAGCTGCTCAGCGGCTGCAGCCTTTCTTACCTGTAGCTCGTTATTCCCCTGGACAAACTGCGGGATGTAGACGCCAAGCAGCACAATGGCGGGCGCCACTGCGAGAGCTATGATCTGCTTCTTGACGCTTGGAATCGTCACGTCGTATGCGTTTGCCATGGCCTCGGCATTGCTCGAGGTTTCGGCTAGCACGTCCGCCGCGGTGGCAACTGCCCCTACGGCGCTGGCAACCTCGGCGGCGCCGCCCAGGTTGCGCGCAACATCGTTATCGCTGTTCTTGAGCAGGCGGCCGGCTGCTTGCGCGGCGAGCACGCTGGCGACCTCCGCGGAGCGGTCTTTGTTGTTCTGGGCTACCGCAAGCCTGCTCTGCAGCTCCTTCCACTGTTTGCCCTGCATTCCAAAGCGCGGCGCAAGAGCGCAATAGCAAAAGATGGCGAGTTCGATTACGGTGAGTGCGATGGCGGTATATATGCCCGCGGGTTGGAATTCCTTTTGGTGGAACGCGATATCGTTGATCATTTGGAGCGGCAACATTAACAGGCATGCTACGAACGACATGACGAGTGCGGTCGCTGCGATCTTGGGGTATGTGCAGTACCGCCGGATGCGTTTCTTTTCTTGCTCGGTGAGTTGCTGCATGGGGTCCTCGATCCTCATCGTTTTCGGGGGCGATGCGCACGCGCTCTTTAGTATAAATGAGTGGGGCGTCTATTATTCAAACATAGTGTCAACAGCGTGGTGTTGGTGGTCGTCGCGATCATGAACGTCGTTTTTGGAGCACGGAGTCGCTGTCGTGGGGCGAATGACGCGCAAGGGGGTTGCCGTGGGACAGTCTCTCACTGTTTGTGAGCGCCAGCAAATCGAAGGTGAATGGTTTTCAGAGAAGTGAACGACCTATTCTGGACCCCTGAAGCATTCGCACTTTTGGATGCAAAAACCGTAGGATTTGAGCGACAAAACCGCAGGAAATGCCTCTCCAAAAGTGTCGATGCTTCGGGGATCCGATTTCACTCGTTCACTTCGCGGAAAACCATTCGCCTTCGTTGCGTGAGGCGACGGATGGAAGGGTGATTATCGTCAAGCTGCTACCTCTGCCTTGTGAATCATCTGGAGCACAAGGCATAATGCATGTGACAAAGGGGCGGTCCCTTTGCCGCATTGATCTGAGAGCAGATGTTGATGATTCTTTCGCTTGCCCCCATGGAGGGGATTACCGGGCATGTGTTCCGTCGCGTGCATGCGGAGTGCTTCGGCGCGCTCGATTGCTATTACACGCCGTTTTTGCCGCCGCCGCGGGTGGGAAACCGCTTTGGCGGCAAGGCGTTTAAGGAGATCGATCCTGCCAATAACCAGGGGCTCAACGTAGTGCCTCAGCTGATGTCCAAGAACGCGGACGAGTTTGTGTGGGCGGCACAGGTACTCGCCGACATGGGATATCGCGAGGTCAATCTCAACTTGGGTTGCCCCTCGGGGACGGTTGTTGCCAAGGGCAAAGGATCGGGCTTTTTGCGCAACTTGGACGAGCTTGAGGTGTTCTTGAGTGACGTGTGTGAGCGCTCTCCGCTGCCGGTATCGGTCAAGACCAGGTTGGGGTTGGAGAGCGACGACGAATACGAGCGCGTACTCGATCTATATTGCCGCATGCCGCTGGCAGAGCTGATCGTGCATCCTCGCGTACAAAAGGACCGCTATACGGGCACGCCGCGCAAGGAGTTTTATGGCGAGACGCTGGAGCGCGCGCCGTTTCCGGTGGCATACAACGGTGACATTTTTGATCTTGAGGACATGGGTGCGCTGGTGGAGGCCTATCCCGGCACACGTCATGTGATGCTGGGGCGTGGCTTGCTCGCGAACCCAGCTCTGGCTCGCATGGTCAACGGCGGTCCCGCTGCCACGGCAGCCGAACTGCAGCGCTTCCACGACACGCTGTTTGCGGCCTATGCAGAAGAGATCGGCGGCAACGCGGTCTTTCGTATGAAGGAGTGGTGGTTCTACGCCAAGTGCGCTTTCGCCGACCCCGCTACCGTTCACAAGCTCGTACGTAAGACTAAAAAGGTTGACGAATACCGCGCCGCCGTCGAGCGCGTCTTTCGCGAGCAGCCACTTGCACCCATAGCCCGCTTCCACGGCTAGTTAGTCGTTGGTGACGTTCTTTAACGACTGGTCATTTAAGAACGTCCCCAACGACTACCCGTGCCGAACCCATACAAAAACTGTACGCCAACATCCAAAGATGTCGAAAAATGTCGACTTTGGATGCTGGCGTACATGTTTGGGTCGGCGGGGGAGTGGAGTCTAGGCAATCATTGCATCGAGCGTGATGAGCTCTCTGAGTCGCTCCGTGCGTGTTTGCCCATGGCGCTTTGCTTTTGCGTCAAACGCATCAAGAACAGACTCACCCACACGTGCCGATAAAACAACGCTTGGCTCATCGGAGATCGACGGCCTTCCCAGCTTGATGGTGCGACCCTTCGGCCACTCATCTTTTTCGTATGCCTCCGCGGCTTTCTCCAACTCTCCGGGGGCAAACCCCATCATCTTTTCGAGCTGCTTAGCGTCCATAGCGCCTCCTATCGATTGGCATAATGTCGAGCGCTGGTTCTCGGAATCTATTTTTGCATACAGTTTTGTAGACAAAAATACAAGCAGTTTATCAAGCTAATTAGCTTGTGTTGACTAGTTTTTCCGATAGGAAATGAGCGTCGATGGCTTCGATATTTCTTCATTTTTCAGTTTGGAACATGAGCGCTCATTGAACTTGCAGGGGGGGGCACTTTAACAAACTATCGAGATTCTGGCCAGGAGCTTTCACTGGTCTTCGGTGGTGAGACCAGCTTAATTCGCGACACAGTGTGTCGCGAATTGGAGTAGTCGCTGAGTGTTCTTTAACGATTAGTCATTCAAGAAGAGAACGTCTAAGTGCCGGATTTGTCATTTTGAGTCGTCTCTAACGACTATTCAGGAGGGCTGTGTGCAAAAAAGGCAAATATGAGTACTGCTGCCATTATGGTTGCATTTATTCTGCTCAAAAATGAGACCCCTGATGAGATTTAATACCATTAGGAGTCTCTTTTATTGAACATATGCGGAGAAATAACGACGTCTGCGGACGCTTGGGGTGTTGGATGATCCCTGAAATGATTAAAATCGCTGTTACTAAACAAGTAACAGTACTCATATTTGCCATTTTTTGAACACTGTCCTCTAAGGAACCCTTTCCAGAGACGTCAGGCGGCCTCAAACAACCATAATCCAAAGGCCATCTCAAACAACTAGTCATTTAAGAACGTCCCCAATGACTACCTCTGCAAAAAACTGTACACCAGCATCCAAAGATGTCGAAAAATGTCGACTTTGGATGCTGGTGTACATGCTTAGGCCGTATGGGGTGGGGCCTTGGACGGACGGGATGCGCGTGCTAGAGCAGGTTCTTCTGTACCCATGCGATGATGTCGCTCGATTCGTAGAGTGGCTTGCCGTCGATGAACAGGCAGGGAACCTGGCGTTTTCCGCCGACGGCGATGAGCGTCTGCTCGGCAACGGGGTCGGTCGAGATATCGCGCTCGGGAATGGTCACGCCGTTATCGGCCAAAAAGCGCTTGACCTTTATGCAATACGGGCAGCCGGTCATAACGTAGAGCACGAGCTCATGATTAGTAGCCATAGGTCTCCAATCGGTTGCGGTTTCGATTGAAATACCCAAAGCCGCCGCAATCTATGCGCGGGCCAGCGACGACTCGATGGCCTGTACCAGAAACGCCGTGGCTCCGGCGCCGCAGGGCTTGTCGTAGTAGTCAATAAAGCGCTGGTCGGCAAGATAGTCGTGGGCGAGGCCCAGGTACGCTTCGTTCTGGGGTTCGCGTCCCCAGTTGAGACCAATCCAACGACGATGCATCGCGACGAGCTTGCGAGCCTCGCTTCCATCCGCATCGCCGTCGCCCATGGCAATCGAGAGCTGACCCAAAATAGCGCGTTCAAGTTCCTTCATGTCGTTCCATGTCTGAGGATCCATGTCCAGCAGCGCTTCGTTTGCTGCATCGATAGCCTCATCGCCATAGCGCGCCCGAGCCTCGGCGCCGTAGCGTTCCTCGTTTTCCTGCACGGTGCGCCAGCGCTCCAGTTGCGGCAGGACGGCGCCCATGAGCGAGACGGCTTCGTCGAGTGACATGCCGGTGTTTTGCGCCAGGCGCGGGGCACAGTCCTCGATCATTGCCTCCATCGTGGTGTCGTAGGTGTACTGGCCGTGGTCGTAGCACCACTTGCAGTAATGGTCGGTCGCGGCGCCCGTGGCATCGGTGCCGCAGTCGTCGGGCGTGAGTATCATGCCGCAGCTCTGGCAATAGCGCTCGGGCATTTCGAGCAGATGAGACAGGGGCTCGCCGGTCACAGCGGCGATGAGCTTCATCATGTCGATGCCCGGGGTGACCTCGTCGCGCTCCCAACGGCTGACGGCTTGGCGCGTGACAAAGAGTTTGGCGGCGAGCTGCTCTTGGGTAAGATGATGGGCGCGACGGATGGCAATGAGCTTTTCTGCAAAGGCCATAGCGGCTCCTTTCTGCTGGTTGATGGCTTAAGCATACGCGGCGGCAGGCGCCCTTCCAAGCAACCGTTGGTTGCATGACGGGGGACCGCGGCGAAGAATTGCGCGCAACGCCCCACGCCTCCATGCCGTACAATGACCGGCATGGAACCTATCGCACACATACATACCGACCTGCCGCAGAAGTTCGGCATTCCGCGCAACAGCTTTTTGGCGCCTCATCTGCAGGGACACATCGTCTTTGAGCCGGAATTTGCCTCCAATGCAGCGGTTGAGGGCCTGGACTCCTTCTCTCACCTATGGCTGTTGTGGCGCTTCGAAAACGGAACGCCCGGCGGCACGGCAAACGACATAGCTGCCGATGCCAAGTCGCAGGACAGGTCTGGCACCAACGTCAAGTGGTCGAAGACCGTGCGCCCGCCGCGTCTGGGCGGAGCCGAGCGCGTGGGTGTCTTTGCCACGCGCAGTCCGTTTCGCCCTAATCCCATCGGGCTCACCTGCGTTAAGCTCGACCGCGTGGAGCTTACCGACGACGGCCCCATCATCCATGTGCTGGGGGCCGATCTGCGCGACGGCACGCCCATCTACGATATCAAGCCCTACATCCCGTTTGCGGACTGCCACCCGGATGCGACCGGCGGCTGGATTGAGGGTGCTCCGTGGCAAGAGCTCGATGTTGAGTTTCCACAAGCGCTGCAGGATATGGTCCCGCCCGCAAAGCTCCCCGGCTTGGTCGAGGTCCTTTGCCAAGATCCGCGCCGCGCGGGCAGCAAGCACGAGCCAAACCGCGTTTACCACTTAGCTTATGCTGGGCTCGACATATCTTTTACGGTCGATAAAACCCAGCTAACCGTAGTCGCCGTCAACGACGCGCAAGACTAACCAGCCATTCGTCTGAACCCGTCAAATTAAGCGCCAAACCCCATGTCAAAATCGCCCATGCTGGTGGACAATAACGCCTACCAAAATAGTCCGCTTTGCATGGGAGCTCAGCATGAAATACGACTTTAGCTCGCTTATCGACCGCCACGGCATGGATGCCATCGCCGTTGACTCTTGGGGCGAGATCCCCGGTATGGCTCCGAACGCACCCGACGAGGGCTTCGACCGCATTCCCATGTGGGTGGCCGACATGAACTTCGCCACGGTGCCCACGGTTCAGGAGTACATCATCAAGCGCGCTCAGCACCCCATGTTTGGCTACTTCAATCCGCGTCCCGAGTACTTCGACCGCATCATCGAATGGCAGAGCCGTCGCAACGGCGTTGAGGACTTGGCGCCGGAGCATATCGGCTACGAAAACGGCGTGCTGGGCGGTGTCGTGTCGACGCTACGCGCGTATGTCCAGCCAGGTGATGCGGTGCTAGTCCACAGCCCTACCTACATCGGCTTTACCAAGTCCATCGAGGCCGCGGGCTATCGTATTGTCCACAGCCCGCTTAAGCTCGACGACCAGGGCGTGTGGCGCATGGACTTTGAGGACATGGAGCGCAAGCTCGCCCAAAACTACATCCATGCCGCGGTGTTCTGCTCGCCGCACAATCCCTGCGGCCGCGTATGGGAGCGCGACGAGATCGAGCGCGCCATGGACATCTATCGCCAGCACGATTGCGTGGTGATCTCGGACGAGATTTGGTCCGATATCATCCTGCCGGGACACAAGCACATCCCGACGCAGTCGGTGAGCGAGGATGCTCGCATGCGCACGGTTGCCCTCTACGCGCCCAGCAAGACGTTCAACCTGGCGGGCCTGGTCGGCAGCTACCACATCATCTACAACGAGACGCTGCGCGACCGCGTGTGCGCCGTGTCCAACAAGACCCACTACAACGAGATGAACGTCCTCTCCATGCATGCGCTTATCGGTGCCTACCAGCCGCAGGGCTATGAGTGGGTTGATGAGCTCAACCAGGTGCTTGCCGGCAATATCGAGTACTTCTGCACGTATGCAGAAAAGCACTGGAAGGGCGTCGCGTTTTCGCGTCCGCAGGGCACGTACATGGTGTTTCTGGACTGCACCGAGTGGTGCCGCGAGCATGGCCGCGATATTCAGTGGTTGCTCGACGAGGGGGCGCGCGTGGGCGTGGGGTATCAGGACGGCCGCCCGTTCCACGGGCCCTGCCACATTCGCGTGAATCTGGCGCTGCCGCTTTCGCGCGTGAGGGAAGCGTGCGACCGCCTGGACCGCTACGTTTTTAATGCACGGTAAGCGTGCGCTGCATGTGGGGCCTTCTGCCAAGTTGGCTAGAAGGCCCCACATGGTAAAGCATCTGTAGCAATTGGGCGCAGACCTGCTGAGAGGCTTACTTTTCTTGAATCTGCTTGCCGCAAAGATGCTCAATCGTAATCTCGTAGAGCTGGACGCCCTTGATGTCTTTGGCGATTTCCTCTTCGACTTCCTCGGCAGAAGGGTAGTACTTAAGCGCGAGCTGGCGGACTTTGTCCTCGATAAACGCGGGGGTGTCATTCGCCAGGCGACAACGGCCAAAGACCACGGTACTCATAACGTAGGGAGCCCAGTCACCGTCCTGGTACCACTCGTTGCCGTAAACGGTAAAGCAGACCTTGTCATCGCGCTTGAGTGCGTCGACCTTGTGGCCAGCCTTGGCGCCATGGAAATAAATCTTGTCGTGCTCGGCGTCAAAGAAGTAGTTGACGGGAATGGCGTACGGGTAGCCATCGTCGCCGTTGACGGCAAAGACGCCGCGCTTGCAGGTAGCGAGCAGTTCGCGCGCTTCCTCGTCAGTGATGGCGCGTTTCTTTCGACGTAAGGGCCTAAACATCGTTGGTTTCCTTTCTGGTCGTGCGTGGTGGTTGAGCACAAACTATAGCGAAACGGATCCGTTTTTCTTGATGCGGGCGAGTATGTTTTTGAGCTTGTTAAAGTCGAGCGGTTTGGACAGATGGGCGTTCATGCCGGCATCGTGTGCCGCCTTGGCGTCCTCGGCAAAGGCGTTGGCGGTGAGCGCGATGATGGGGATATCGGCTGCATCGACCTTCTCGCTCAGACGAATCGCGCGGGTTGCCTCATAGCCGTCCATGCCCGGCATCATGATGTCCATCAGAATCGCATCGAAGCTGCCGGCGGGATGTGACAGGTACAGATCGACGACTTCGTTGCCATTGGCGGCGCGGGTGACCACGACGCCCTCGGATTCTAGCAGCGTCTGGGCAATCTCGGCATTCAATTCGTTGTCTTCGGCGAGCAACACGTTCATGTCGGCGAGCGAGCAGTCGAGCACCCCCTCGACCGTATCTGCCCGCGCCTGAGGGTTCTTGTCGATATCGAGCGGAATCTGGACGTTGAACGTACTCCCCACGCCAACCTCACTCGAAATCTCAATCGTACCGCCCATCAGTTCAATAAGCGACTTGACGATTGGCATGCCCATGCCGGTTCCTTGGAACTTGCTGCGCGCATCGTCACCTTCTTGGGCAAACGGTTCATAGATATGCTTTAAAAACTCGGGAGCCATGCCAATGCCGGTATCCGAAACGCTAAAGCAAAAGAGCGCGCGCCCATCATCGAGTGGCTTGGTCTTTGAACTAAAGGTGACGGAGCCGCCGCGCTTGTTGTACTTAATGCTGTTGTCTAACAGGTTGATTATGATCTGTCGGATATGGGTGGGACTGCCGATCATGTATGGCCCCGTGGCGTACGGCAGACTATTGTCCTGCATTGTGATGCCGTTATCGGATGCGCGGAGCTTGCACAGCACCAGCGTATCGTCACAGAGCTCTTTGAGGTTAAAAGGCGCATGTTCCAGAGTTAGCTTGCGGTCTTCGATTTTGCCCATCTCGAGGATGTCGTTGATCAGCGAGAGTAGGTGATTGGCGGCAACACGCGCCTTGGCGCGGCTTTCGCGGGCGGCCTGCATGTCGCCGTCTTTCAATTCCTCAATTTCGATAAGACCCAGGATGCCGTTGAGTGGCGTACGGATGTCGTGGCTCATGCGCGTGAGGAATGCCGTCTTAGCGGCGTTGGCGGCATCGGCTTTCTGCTGTTCTTTCTGCGCGCGGTGAAGCGACCAGACAAGGATGACGATGCCGGTGAGCAAAATGCAGATGACGACTGCCGCAATGACGATGCGGTTGCGGTAGAGAAGTCGAAACGCATCCGATTCTTGCGCCGAGTACGATGTGGGGGAATAACTGCTTGCAGAGAGCGATTCGCCAGCATTGACGATGCCCTTATTAATGATTCCCAACAGCACGGGCTTGCCGCGCGAAATCAAACACGATAGCTGTGCCGTGTCGGTGAGCTCCTGTGTTTGGAAATCCTCGATGCCATAGGTGTCGCGGATGGTTTCCAAGCGCGTGCTGGGGACAATGATGCAACTTGCCTCCCCCTTATTGAGGGCTTTGAGCGCCTCGCCGCCATTTGGATATTCGGTTATCGTTGCGTCGGGGAAGAGGCTCTCGAGCTCAAGACGGTTGACGATCGCGCTCTGCGTGCAAGCGATTTTCTTAAGGTCGCGGTTCAGGTTATTGCTGCTGTGAATGGCGGTCAGGGAAACCGTTCCCATCGGGTTTGACTGCACGACCCCTTTCTGTTCGGCAAGCCAGTAGTCGCGAAACAGAGGTAGGGCGACATCGATAGTTCCGTTGGAAAGGGCTTTGACCATTTGCTTGTTATTTGAGATCGCGACTGTTTTAACCGTAATGCCAAACTTGTCGCGCAACGTCGTTGCAAGCGAGGCGAGCGACCCTTCCATCTCGCCGTCGTCATTTTGCGTGCAGTAGGGAAGTTGGTTTTTAAGATAGCCAATCGTGATGGTGTTGCCGTTTGCTTTGAGCCAGGAGGTCTCGGTGCCGGTGAGCGATGATGAGCCGCTGTTTTGGGCCGAGTAGCTCGATTTGACTTCGTCGTTATAGCGCGGGTTGACGCGGGCGATTGCCGTCATGGCGGCATTGATGTCATTCATCAAATCGGGGCGGCTTTTGGGAACGGCAAAATAGTAGTCGCTCGAGCCTACGTAGAACATGGGCGAGGCATCGGGCGACGAAATGGTGTCGTTCATGATGACGGCGTCGACCTCGCCGTCTGCAAGCGCCTCAAAGAGGGCGCCACCGGTGTTGATTTCTTTATAGGTACAGGTGATGCCTTCGTTGGCGAGCCACTGCTGGCCGACGAAGGTTTGCATAGCGCCGGGGTTGTAGCCGATGGTAAGGCCTTGGAGCGCTTGGGGGTCACCCTTGGCCAGGTCGTCGCGATCGGGCCTGGCGTAGATGTAGTAGCGCTCGGTGCCCTCGGGATTCGAGGAAAAGAGCAACTTTTGGGCGCGTTCCTCGGAGTAGGAGATGTTGGGCATCAGGTCGATTACGCCCGCCTCGAGCTTGTCCATGAGCTCGGTGAAGGTGCCACTGACGTATTCGTATTGCCAGCCGGGCGTGTAGTACGAAAGCGTCTGGAGGTATTCGTAACCCCAGCCCGAGAGGCGTTCGCCCGGCGTGCCTTCCTGGAAACCCCTGTTGCTGACGAGCCAGCCAACGCGGACCGTTTTGACCTGCTGATCAGAGTCGCCGGCATAGACGGGGGCGGGCATGGCGCCGCCCAGCACGGTAAGTGCGGTAAGCACGATGACCAGGGCACGATATATAGTTGAACGAAGGACAGCGGCAGTTCTCACATGCAATCCTAACGAATCGAGACATTACCGCATAAGGATACCAGCTCAGGTGCCCCGTTCGCCCACAGATATAGTCATCGGGGACGTTCTTAAACGACTAGTCATTGGGTGTTCCTATAGTTTTGTCAACCGTCGGGGCTACTCCCGGTAGGGCACCCGGTCGCGCATCACGGCGTATATCGCCCTGAGCCGCTTCCTCGCGACGGCCTTGAGCGCCCGCCCGTGCCCCATTCCCCGCGCCCTGCAGGCCCGGTAGTACTCGCCGTAGCGCCCTGAGGACCTCACCAGGCTGTTGCACGAGAAGATCAGCAGGGACTTGAGCCTCGCGTCGCCGCGCCTGGACGCCCTGACCGACCTCACCGACGTGCCGGAGCTCCTCACCCTCGGGGCTATGCCGCAGTACGAGGCCAGGTGGTCGTGGTCCGGGAACCTCCCGATGTCGACCGACACCGCGAGCTGCGCCGCGGTCCTCGGGCCGATGCCGGGCACGGTGAGCAGGCACGCGTAGGTCTCGTCGCCCTCGAGCAGCGCCGCCGTCTCGGCCTCGAGGGCCCCGGCCTCGTCGAGGGCCTCCGATATCCGGGCGGCCAGGAACCTGACCTGCCTGTTCTCGGCCTCGACGAGCGCCGGCGGGGGCGCGGTGGAGGCGGCCGCGGCCTCCCCGGCGGCCTCGGCCCGCGGGCCCCCG
>CABUCQ010000025.1 GCA_902490095.1 uncultured Collinsella sp. | reverse complement strand
CGCATTGCGGCGAAGTCTTTAAGGTCGATGCGTCCGGCTATGCGGATATCGTCAAACAGGTGCGCGACGCGGAGTTCTCGCGCGACCTGGATGAGCGCGTGAAGGCCGTCCGGCGCGAGGGCGAGCAGGCCTTGGAGCTTGAGCGTTCGCGCTCGACGGCCGCCTTGCAGGAGGCGGAGTCTCAGCGCAACGCTCAGCTCGTTGAGCAGAAAAACGCCGCGGCTCAGGAGCTGGCGCAGGAAGTTGCCAAGCGCGACGCCGAGCTTGCCGAGCTGCGTGCCAAGCTTGAGGGCGCTGCTGCAGAACGCGAGAGCGCAAGCCAGCGTGCGGCGGTTGAGGCCCGTGCCGATGCTCAAAAGGAAAACGCCGAGCTCCAGCGCGAGATTGATAGCTTACGTGCGCAGTTAGGTCGCAAGGATGACGAGGCCAAGCTTGTCGAGGCAGCGGTGCGTAACGCCGCTCAAAACGACCTAGCCGCCCGCGACACTCAGATTGCCGAGCTGCAGGCGAAGCTCTCCGCTGCAGACAAGGCCCAGGAGATGGCGCTTGCCGCCGCGGCAGCCGAGTCCCAGCGCGAGCTTAATGCTGCTCGTAGCGAAGCCGAGCGCACGCTTGCCGACTATCAGGCGAAGGTGCAGGAGAAGTTCTCCGCTGCAAAGGCTCAGTCTGCGCAGGAGGCCGAGGGCCTGCGTGCGCAGCTGCGCGAACAGGAACTGACGGCCAAAATGAACCTATCGGAGGCAGTCGCCGCGGCGGAGCGTGAGCGCGATGAGGCGCGTGCGAAGCTCACGAGCGAACTGGCGGTGCGCGATTCTCGCGAGGAGCAGGCCAAGGCTGCCCACGAGCTCGAGCTTGCACAGGCCAAGCGCGCGAGTGACGAGCTGATTCGCTACAAGGACGAAGAGATTGAGCGCCTGAAGGACATGAAGGTGCGCCTGTCCACCAAGATGGTGGGCGAGTCGCTCGAGCAACACTGCGAGACCGAGTTCAATCGCTTGCGTATGACGGCGTTTCCCAACGCGTATTTTGAGAAAGACAACGATGCATCCGAGGGCACCAAGGGCGACTTCATCTTCCGTGAGTGCGACGCGAGCGGCAACGAGATCATCTCGATCATGTTCGAGATGAAAAACGAGAATGACGAAACCGCGACCAAGCACAAGAACGAGGACTTCTTTAAGAAGCTCGACCACGATCGTCGTCAGAAAGGCTGCGAGTACGCGGTGCTCTGCACGCTGCTCGAGCCCGAGAGCGAGCTCTATAACGCCGGCATTGTGGACGTGAGCTACCGCTACGAGAAGATGTACGTGATCCGCCCGCAATTCTTCATTCCCATGATCACGCTGCTGCGCAACGCCGCTATGGGATCGCTGCGCTATAAGCAGGAGTTGGCGGAGTACAAGCAGCAGAATATCGACGTCACGAACTTCGAAGCCAAGATGGAAAAGTTCAAGGACGGTTTCTCACGCAACTACAACCTGGCGAGCAAGCAGTTCGAATCGGCGATCAAGGAGATCGATGCTGCCATCAAACAGCTCGAGAAGACCAAGGACGATCTGCGCCGCAGTACCGAGAACCTGCGCCTGGCCCACAACAAGGCGGATGAACTGACGATCCGCAAGCTCACCTGGGGCAACAAGACCATGAAGGCAGCCTTCGACGAGGCGCGCGAGGCCGCAGCAGATGCGGGCGATGAGCCTGCCGAGGCTGATGTCTATGAGGTCGAGGATGCCGAGTAGGGGGTAGCGTATCGCGCAAAAAGCGGGGCCGCTGGCAATTGCTGCCAGCGGCCCCGCTTCGTTTCGTTCCATTGCGCCCGGCTAGTCTTCGAACAGGTCCTCGATAAAGCCGACGCGGTAGTTCTTGAAGATGACCTCGCCGCCGTCTTGCGTGGCGTCCAGGTCGACATCGCCCATGATGCCAAAGTCGTGGTCGCCATCCTCGTCGGCAAAAATCTGGTGCACGTGCCACACGTGATCGGTCTTCTCGTCGCTCTCGTCGATGGTAAACATTGCCGAGCTGCGGGCGTCGCCGTCGGTGAGAATCTCCTCGTGCTGCTCGTGATAGGCCTCGAGCGTCTTTTGCCAACGAACCTCGCTCATGCCCCAGTCCTCGTCGAGCTCGCCCAGGTCGCGGACGTGTCCGCGGGCCGCAAGGGTCACACGGCGGAAGAGCGCGTTGCGCACCAGCAGCGTGCAGCCACGGCGGTCTGCCACGACTTCGTCGATGCCCTGCGGCGGTGCGGCGTCGAGGGCGGCCGGGTTGCCGGCGTTCTCCCACTCGTCCACCAGGCTCGAGTCGACTGAGCGCACCACAAAGCCCAGCCACGAAATGATGTCGCGCAAGCGCTCGTCGCGCTTTTCGATCGGTACGGTGCGATCGAGGGAGCGGTAGGCCTCGGCCAGATAGCGCAGCAGGATGCCCTCGGAGCGGGCGATGCCGAGCTTTTGGATATAGCCCTTAAAGTCGCTCGCGCTCTCCAGCATGTCGCGCAGGACGCTCTTGGGCGAGAGCTGGTAGTCGTTTGCCCATGGTACTTCCTGGCAATACTTGTCGAAGGCGGCATCGAGCAAGTCCTCGAGCGGCTTTTCGTAGGTGACATTCTGGATGCGCTCCAAGCGCTCCTCGTACTCGACGCCGTCGGCCTTCATCTCGGCCATGGCGCGGTCGCGCGCGGCGCGTTCCTGTGCGCGCAGCACCTGTTTGGGGTCCTCGAGCGTGGCCTCGACCATCGAGATGAGGTCCATGGTGTAGGTCTCGCTCTCGGGGTCGAGCAGCTCCAGCGCGGCAAGCAAAAACGGTGAGAGCGGCTGGTCGAGCGCGAAGTCCTCGGGTAGGTCGACCGTCAGCGCGTAGTCGATGTCCGGTGCGGCGTCAGCCGGGGCGTCGGGCGCGGACGGTACCTCGGTGCGCACGACGACGCCGGAGTCGATGAGCGTGGCGAAGATCTCGTCGGCGCGAACCTCGAGCTTGGCCTTTTCTTCGGAGGTCTGCAGGCTTGTCTCGATGAGGTCGTGCACGCGGGCGCGAGCGTCGCCGCCCTGCTCGACCACGCTAATCACCATGGAGTGCGTGATGTGCAGACGCGGCTTGAGTGTCTCGGGCTGCGTCTCGATCAGGCGCTCAAAGGTCTGCTTGTTCCAGGTGACAAAGCCCTCGGGGGCCTTTTTCTTTTTAATCTTACGGAGTTTTTTGGGGTCGTCGCCCGCTTTGGCCATAAGCTTGGCGTTTTCGATCTCGTGCTCCGGCGCCTCGGCGATGACCATGCCCTCGGTGTCAAAGCCCGAGCGGCCGGCGCGACCGGCGATTTGGTGGAACTCACGGGCGCGCAGGCGACGCATTTTGTACCCGTCGAACTTGGTGAGCGCGGTGAGGACCACGGTGTGGATGGGCACGTTGATGCCGACGCCGAGCGTATCGGTGCCGCAGATGACGGGCAGCAGACCCTGCTGCGCCAAGCGTTCGACCAGCAGACGATAGCGCGGCAACATACCGGCGTGGTGCACGCCGACGCCGCAGCCGAGCAGGCGCTTGAGGATCTTGCCGAAGGCGGTCGAGAAGCTCGTGCCCTTGGCGGCTTCCTTGATGGCCTCGCGCTGCTCCTTGTTGGCAATGCCAAAGTTGGCGAGGGACTGTGCCGTTGCAAGTGCGGCATCCTGGCTAAAGTGCACGATGTAGAGCGGAGCCTCACCGCGGCGCATGGCGAGCTCGACGGTGCCCTCGAGGGAGGTCGTCACATAGTCGTAGCTCAGCGGAACGGGACGCGGGGCGTCGACAACCAAGTCGCAGGTGGCGCCGGTGTGTTCCTCGAGTGAGGCGGCGATCGCGGTGACATCGCCGAGCGTGGCGCTCATGAGCATGAATTGTGTGTGGGGCAGGGTGAGCAGCGGCACCTGCCAGGCCCAACCGCGATCGGGGTCGGCAAAGTAGTGGAATTCGTCCATGGCGACGCAGCCAACATCGGCATCTTCGCCCTCGCGCAGTGCGTCGTTGGCAAGGATCTCGGCCGTGCAGCAGATGACGGGCGCCTTGGTGTTGATATGCGTGTCGCCGGTGATCATACCGACGTTATCGCGGCCGAGCACCTGTACCAGATCGAAGAACTTTTCGCTGACCAGGGCCTTGATAGGGGCCGTGTAATAACAGCGCTTGCCCTGTGCCATGCCCATAAAGAGCATGCCCAGCGCGACGAGCGATTTACCCGATCCGGTCGGCGTGCCCAAAATGACATGGTCACCGGCGGCTAGATCCATGAGGGCCTCTTCCTGGTGGTCCCACAGCTCAATACCGCGGTCGCTCGTCCATTCAAAGAAGCGTTCGAAGGCCTGATCGGGCGTGAGCCATGGTTCGGGCTCGCTACCATCCTCGGGCTCCCACCAGGTGGGGGAGAGCGCGCCGAGCGAGCCGAACTCGGCTTCGGTTCCCGTGCCGCCCGAGAATGAGCTGGCAGCGCCGGCGCCGGAGACGGTGCTGGCGGCGGTGTCTGTCGTGGTCTGTGCCATGTGGTTGCTTTCTCTCGCCGTTTGTCCGCCAACTATTATGGCGTAGCGGCGGCGCGGGGTGCCAGCGCGCGAGAAAATGCAGGAAATGGGCGCGCGGTACTAGCGTTCCTGAGGCAGGCGCTTTTTGCCCTTACGGGCGCGGTTTTTAAAGTTCTCAACGGCCTCTTCCATGCCCAGGGGTACATAGGCGAGCTCATCGAGGTTTTCGGGCAGGTAGCAGGCAAGACTTTGCTCCTGCGCACGGCCCGCCGCGAGCTGTTCATCGCTGGGCCGTGCGCCGGGTGTGGCGCAAATGCCATAGACGACGGCACCCATCTCGCGCGTGCGGCATTCATATTCGGTCTCGGGATGCTCGGGATGGTCGCGGCGGACGTCGTCACTTACCCAAAGCGTGTCGTAGCCGGCTGCGGCAAGCTGTCCCAGGGCGTAGTCGCGCAGTGGCTTGCTGTCGGTGCGAAGCGTGACGGTGGCGCCGGCTGCAAAGAGCGGGCGGTAGAGCATCAGATGGTCGACGTGGACGAGTCGTTTTTTGGCGTACTTGGCCTTGGGCTGCGGCGTGGGAAAGTTGATGGTGATGGCATCGAGCTCGCCTGCGGCAAACAACTGCGGCAGCGATGCGGCGCCTCGGGGCAGGACGAGTGCGTTGGATAGCTCCTGTTCGCAGATTTTCTGTGCGGCGTAAGCGATGCAGATGGGTTCCTGGTCCATGCCGATAAAGAGCGTGTTTGGCTCGTCGGCCGCGCGCTCTACGAGGTACGTTCCCTTGCCGCAGCCAAGATCCAGGTGAAGGTGCTCGAAGGGCTTGCTGACAACTGGCGCGCAAGCCTCGCGCCAATCTCCGGCATAGGCCTCGGGGCTCGTCTCAATCGCATCGGCGTAGCGTTCCAGACGCTCCTCGAGCACAAAGTTCTTAGGCGTGCGAATGTGGACGGCTCCCATGAGGCTCCTTGGTCATACGTATGGAACGCGTGGCTGCGCGTTCCGTCGGTGGGTTGGAAAACGGATGGGCATAGCTTACCCAAAAGATGCGGCGCGGCTCGGCGGCGAGTCGTCGATGCCTACAGGCGCTTGAGGATCACATAGCGGTTGAGCTCGCCGCTGCGACCGTCGGCATGGAAGCGCTCAAGCTCGCGCACGGGGACCTCGCCGCTCTTGTAGAACGTTCGGACGCCGCGCACCAGGTCGGTGATCTGCTGATCGTCAAAGTGATGGCAATAGCGGTAGGCGTGGCGGTCGTTTTGCCAGCCAATGAGGTGGTCGCCGGCTTCAAACTGCGCGGAATCGTAACCCTCAAACGGTGGGGTGAGCTCGGCGCGGGCTTCGGCTCGAACGGCCTTGCGCGCCATGCGCTCGTCGTTCATAAACTCCCAAAAACTGATGGCGATGATGCCGCCCGGGCGCGTCTGGCGCACCAGGGCGTCGAGCACGCGTACGCGGTACTCGCACGACGGCACGTGGTGCATAAAGCCAAAGCAGACCGAGATGTCGGCGAGCGGGGCGTCGAAAAGCGCGTCGGGCGTCTCGGCGGGGTTGAGCTTCATGAGAGCGTCGAGCACATCGAGTTCCTGGAAGTGCAGGTTGGGAATGCGCAGGGCGTGACCGCGTGCATCGATGGCCAGGTCCTGGCACGAGTCGACACCATAGAACTCGAAGGGGCAGTTGGCATCTGCCGAGGGGCTCGCGCCGTCGACGCCCTTGGCAGCCAGCGTGCCGCCGGCGGCAAAGTTCTCAAAGCGCATATTGCCGCAGGCAAGATCGAAGACGCGGACGGGATGCTCGATGGTGGCCACATCGAGCTGGTCGAGCGCTATGTCCATGGTGCGCACCCAGCCGGGCCAAGGAGCCTGGCGCGTATCGGAAAAGGAGGCGGAGTGCTCGCGATAGAACGTATTGTTGAGCTGGATGAGCGATGAGGCGAAATCGCGGTTCACGGCGCGGAACTCCCTCCGTTGGCGGTGCGGAATAAACAGTACGACCATACTACCGTTAACGCCGCAACGGGGACAACCGAGCTGCGGGTCATTGCTTTGTTTGGACACATTTCCGCAGCTCATATATGCCCGCAACCGCCGGTTGTCAAAAATCTCACTAGAATAGGTGGCATGCTTTTGGCGGTGGCGGATAGATTTTTAACTGTGCAAGGCGCCTTAAGAACAAAAACGGTCCGGCGGCACGGCTGGCATCACATAGGAGGAACCATGAATGTAGAAACTGCGCAGCGGCTCGCCGACCTTCGTCGCAGCAAGGGTTTTAGCCAAGAAGGGCTGGCGCGAAAGCTGGGGCTGTCGCGCCAGGCGGTCAGTAAATGGGAGCGTGCGGAGAGCTCGCCCGATACCGAGAACCTGATCTCGCTCGCAAAACTCTATGGCGTGAGTTTGGACGAGCTCCTCAATCCGAGCGATGAGATTGAGGACGATATCGAGTTTGAGAACGAGGACCGCGCCCGTCAGCGCGAGGCCGAGGCAGCGGAGCGTGCCCGCACCCATGAGGCGGCGGCACGAGCTACCGAGGCGGCAACGCAGGCGAGTGATGCGGCTGCCAAGGCGGCGCAAGCGGCAAGTTGGAGCGCGCAGGCAGCTAATGCGGCGACGGCTCAGGTGACGGGTGCCGGTGCGACCAGCGTGACTCCGGTGAAGGGTCCGTTTCAGTCGTTCCCGTATTGGGCTGTGTGCTGGCTGCTGTTCTTTTTGCTGATGTTCCTGTTTGGTGCCGGCCCCTTTGCCGCGCTGATCTTCTTTACGATTCCCATCTATCACTGGGTTGCGCGTGCGCTCGATGGTGATTGGGCGCGCGGGGATATTCAGGTTGGTCCGGCACCGGTGACAGCTGGGACTAAGGGGGAGGACGTTTCCACAGCGGTTGACGCTGACATGGCTGCCGCGACCACCGCTGAGTCGAGTGCCAAAGAAGGTGATGAATGATGAAGCTTTCGCATGAATCCAAGGTACGCTTGGGCGTTGGCATCGGAGCGTTTGTTCTCATCATCGGGCTTGTCTTTGGCACTTCGCGGACTTTGATTCATTTTGATGGCCCGTGGGACCTCGACGATGTTGTATCCGGCTTGTCTGGTATGGACGATGCGGTTGACGACGACGATTTTATGAACGATGGCGGTAACTATTCCGCTCGGCCTCAGCAGCTTTCGAGCACGACTTTTGACGAAGACGCGTTCCAATCGCTCGACTTGGATGTGACGTCGGGGACGGTCGAGATTAAACGTGTCTCTGGCGGACCGGTACGTGTCATCGAAAGCGGGCGCGTTGCAAAGGGGGCGTCTGCTTCCGATGCCGCCACTCAGAATCTGGTTAAGATCGAGGGCTCTACACTCAAGATTAGCCAGTTCGACTGCGATGACGAGCGCGCCCATGACCGTAAGGTCACCATTGAACTGCCGCGTGAGCTTGCCGATAACATGATGGGCATTACGGCAAACGTGGGGTTGGGAGACCTGACGGTCGCGGACATTGCGTGCCACGACTTTGATTTGACGTTGGGCTCGGGAGACGTCGCGTTTGCGGGCACTGTGACCGACACTCTGAATGCCGAGGTCGGTTTGGGCGATGCGACGTTCGAGCTCTACCAGGCCCCCGCGAAGTCGATGGACGTGAGCGTGGACTCGGGCGATGTGGAGGTAACGGTTCCGAAATCTACGGGCTTTACGGCGAGCCTTACTCTGGGTAGCGGTGACTTCGAGAGCGATTTCCTTCCGCTTGACTACGACGGTGAGACTATTTTGAATCTTGAATTCGATAACGACGATAAGTCTGCTACGTATCGTTTTGAGGTCGGTTCGGGCGACATGTCGTTTGATTCGGAGTATTGAGGCAGACGAAAGCCTAGGCGAAGATATAGACGCGCTGTTTGATGAAGGCGCCGAAGCCGAGATCGGCTCCGGCGCCTTTGCCTTTACAATGGGGGCATGGAACAGATTATCTTGAACATACTCGAGGCTCTGCGTCGCGGCGAGACCGTGGACGACAAGGTGCTCGTCAAACTGATACATGCCGAGGCGCGCCGTGAGGGTGCCGACAAACGCGATTTGGCCAAGCGCCGTCTGCTGCCGTTCTACCAGCGGGTTAAACGTGAGGAGCCGGCTCGTTGGGCTGGGTGGAATGTCGATGCCGAGCTGGAACGTCAACTGCTGCAGGTGCTGCGTATGAAGCCTCGTCGCACGGCTTCGGGCGTGGCAACCATTACCGTCATCACCAAGCCGTGGCCGTGCTCGGGCGATTGCCTGTTTTGCCCCAACGATCTGCGCATGCCCAAAAGCTATTTACATGCCGAGCCGGCGTGTGCCCGTGCAGAGCAAAACTGCTTCGATCCATATCTGCAGGTGAGTGCTCGTCTGACGGCACTTTCGCAGATGGGGCATGCGACCGACAAGATTGAGCTCATCGTGCTCGGTGGCACCTGGAGTGACTATCCGCAAGGCTATCAGACGTGGTTTATGTCGGAGCTCTTCCGTGCGCTCAACGACGATGCCGTCGCCGGTGTGGCGGCTAATCCCATGCTGGCGCGCCCGGGTATTAGCCGTGCCGAGGCGGGGCGCCTGCTCGATGACGCTCCTGCCGACGCTCTGCCGCCGGTGGTGGCGGAGCGTCGCGAGCACTATCGGGCCGCCGGCATTGCGATCGATGAGGCCGAGCTTACAGCCGGCGTTGCCAACGAGCAGGGACGTGTGGATGCTGCCGTGGGTGGCTATAACCGCGCGGTGCGTCGTCTGTACGGCCCCGGTACGCCGTGGGGCGAGGTCGCCGAGTGGCAGACGGCAACGATGGAGGAGCTTGAGCGCCAACAACGCATCAACGAGACGGCGAAGCATCGCGTGGTGGGACTCGTTATCGAGACGCGCCCCGATGCCGTGACGCCACAGGCGCTCACGCTCATTCGTCGTCTGGGCTGCACCAAGATTCAGATGGGCATCCAGAGCCTCGACCAGTATCTGCTTGACATTAACGAGCGTCGTATCACGGTGGCTCAGATCGAGCGAGCGTTTTCGCTCGCGCGCCTATTTGGCTTTAAGATCCACGCGCACTTTATGCTCAACTTGCTGGGCGCCACGCCCGAGGGGGACAAGCGTGACTACGAGCGCTTTATGACCGAGGGCACCTTTATGCCCGACGAGGTCAAGGTCTACCCGTGCGCGCTCATCGAGGGCTCGCGTCTGGTGGGCTGTTACGAGCGTGGCGAGTGGCGCCCCTATACCGAGGAAGAGCTGCTCGATGTGTTGGCCGACGATATCGTGGTGACGCCGGCGTTCTGCCGCATCAGTCGCATGATCCGCGACTTTAGCTCCGACGACATCATGGTGGGCAACAAGAAGCCCAACCTGCGTCAGCTCGTCGAAAACCGCTTGGCGGCTCGTGGGGAGGGCACGACGGTACGTGAGATTCGTTATCGCGAGATCAGCACGGCGGGTGCCGACCTGGATGAGCTGACCCTTGACGAGGGGGTGGCGTACGAGACGCCGGTGACGCACGAGCGCTTTTTGCAGTGGGTGACACCGCAGGGCAAAATCGCGGGCTTTTTGCGGTTGTCGCTGCCTGACCATTCGTTTGTTGCCGCGCATGCGGACGAGTTGCCGACGGCACCGGACGAGGCGATGATTCGCGAGGTGCACGTGTATGGCATGGCGGCACGCGTGGGCGACCAGGGACAGGCGGCGCAGCATCACGGGTTGGGGCGTTTGCTCGTAGAGCGTGCATGCGAGATTGCCCGGGATGCGGGTTATGCGCGCATCAACGTGATTAGTGCGATTGGCACACGCGAGTACTATCGCCATCTTGGATTTTATGACCATGGCCTTTATCTGCAAAAGGAGCTCTAGATGAACAAGCCGAGTGTTTCTGCCGGCGTCGTTGCCGGCGTTGCTCTGGGAGCCGCGGCGCTTGGTGCGGCCGCTGTCGCTGTTCGTGCTGCCTGTCTGCAGGTTGCGCGAACCCGCAATGGGTTGGCGCGTGTGAAACGCGTGCACGATGAGGGCGGCGATGAGATTCGCGTGTTGGTGCAAGGCGGAGTCTACCAAAGCGCAAGCTACGTTGGCGAGCGTTGGGCAGAGCCCGTCTTTGCGTACTATCGTGCGTTTGACGACGTGTTTGAGGCCGAGCGCGCAATGCATGACGCCTATGGTCACGGTATCGACCGCATGCTCATGCTGGGCGGCGGCGGGTTTGCCTATCCCAAGTTTGCGCTGATGTCGCACGAGAGCTTGCGCATGGACGTCATTGAGTACGATGCTGAGATTACGCGCCTGGCGCGCCGTTGGTTCTACCTGGACGAGCTGGAGCGCACGGTGGGCGATCGCCTGCGAGTGATTACCGCTGAGGCTCGCTCGTATCTGGGTGTGACGAGCGTGGGCCATCGTCGCTACGACGTGGTCGTGAGCGATTGCTTTGGCGGTGCCGAGCCCGTGCGCGAGCTGGCGACCGTTGAGGCGCTGCGCCTGGTGCGGGGCAGCCTGAACCCCGGGGGTATCTACGTGGCCAATATCGTGAGCGCAAACGAGGGGAGCGATGTGACGTTCCTTCGCGACTGCGCTGCCACGGCACTCGAGGTATTCGTCCACGCCTGGGTGGTCCCATGTGGCGATGCGAAGTTCAGCGGCGAGGAAAACTACCTGCTCATCGCCAGCGACGGCGACTACGCCTTTGCCGAAGCCGTGCCCTTCGACACCGACTTCCTCGGCACCGTCCTTCACGACAAGTAAGTCTCCCCGTCCCAAAAAAGACTGGTCTTAGGCGTGGTCGCGCCAGCCGTGAACGCGCTGCTTCATGCCCTCTATGTCGAGCACGCCTTCGGCAAAGCCCTTGCGCACGAGCTCTTCGGGAACAAACTCGTCGTAGCGGTCAAAGTAAGGCACCTCGCCAGGATAGACGAGCTCGATGGGATCGAAGTCCTTTTCGGCCTCGGCGGCGAGCACCTCAAAGAACGTCTCCTCGTCGGCCTTCATCTTAAACTGCATAAAGTACGGGCGTGACGGGTCGAGTCCGCGAAGGCCCAGCTCAGCGGCGCATTTGATTTTAAGCATGCGCTCGAGTGCTAGGAAGGCGTAGCTGCCCAACCAGGGGAAGAGCACCCAGGTGTCGCCACCCAGATTGATGAGCGGCTTAGTTCCCGCGCCCGAAATCTCGGCGGTATGACGAGCCTGCGCCAAGCGAGCCCGTGCGTTACCCATAAGGTACGGATATGCTGCGTGCTCAGTGAGCGCTTGGCGCATGCGCTCGAGCACATGCGTGTTAATGTCGCCGGGGCAGTCGCCAAAGTAGGCCGGCACCCGGCCCTTGACCTGCGTGGCAAAGACAGTGTGGCGCTTCCAGTCCACTTCCTCGACAATCCAGCAGTGTCCGGCGATGGCGATGCGCTCACCGGGCGGGGGCGGATTAACGATCGTGCCCAGCTCGGCCGATTCGCTCCGGACGGTAAACTCCTCGTTTTCCTGGAACACGGCGTAGAACTTAAAGTTGTTGATGATGCGCTCGCCCGCGAGACCCACGATGAGCCCGCCACCTTCGGTGACCTGGATATGGTCAATCTTGATGAGGTGACGTAGCAGCACGCGGTAATCGTCTGCCGAGACACGGTGGAAATAGCTGAGCGTGAGCACGCGCTGGGCAAGTTCGGCCGGCGTGAGCTCGCCGGTGCTGGCGAGGGTCGACATGGTCTGGTGATAGAGCAAACTGTAGGGGAGTCGATCGAGCTCGGGCGGCTCGACCCACTTTTCTTCGCGATAGAGTTGTATGAGTGCGATGCCCTGCAGGAGCTTCCAGGGTATCGTTTCGGGCATCATCGTGCGCGGCTCGGGCTCCTCCTCGCGCATGACAAACCACATCTCGGGCGGAAGATCGCGGCGGCCTGTGCGCCCCATGCGCTGCAAAAAGGAGCTGACGGTAAACGGTGCATCGATTTGGAACGCGCGCTCCAGGCGACCGATATCAATGCCGAGTTCCAGCGTGGAGGTGGTGACGGTTGTCTGTGCCTGTTCCTCGTCGCGCATGAGCTCCTCGGCGGTCTCGCGTAGCGATGCCGAGAGGTTGCCATGATGGATAAGGAAGCGGTCTGGCTCGTGCCGGTTTTCACAGTAGCTGCGCAACATGGAGCACACGGCCTCTGCCTCCTCGCGCGAGTTGGCAAAGACCAGGCACTTGCGGCCGCGGGTATGTTCAAAGATGTAGCCCATGCCGGGGTCGGCGTTGTCGGGTGCGGTGTCGGTGGGGTTGAGCAGCGCCTGTTCGGCTGCCTGCGGGATGTCGACTTCGCCCTCGGGGGCCGAGGAAGTGCGACGGTCTTTGGGAGCGGCCTTGCCCCGCGCCTGCTCGCGACGTTGACGGCGTTCTTCCTGTGCAAGCTGTCCGCTGCGGCACATGTCTTGTCCGGATGCGGGCAGCGCCGCGGGCGCCGCCGTCTCAATACGCTCGCACGCAAGCACTTCGGCCTCTTGAGGACCCATGCTCTCGAATCCCCGCTGCTGCGCCTGGGGGCCCGAGTTGTAGAAGTGCTCCATGGAGATGCGCCACACGCGGCGCGGTTCCTCAAAGCGGGGGATAACGCAGTCGCGCCCCGTTCCCTGCGAGAGAAAGGCGCCCGTGCGCTCGGGGTCGCCGATGGTGGCCGAAAGGCCAATGCGGCGGGGCTGCACGCCTGCCATGCGCGAGAGGCGCTCGATAAGACAGAGCGTCTGCCCGCCGCGGTCGCCGCGCATGAGCGAATGGACTTCGTCGATAACCGCATAGCGCAGGTCGCAAAACATGCGCGGGATCGCCATGTGCTTATGGATCAGGAGCGCCTCGAGCGACTCGGGCGTAATCTGTAGGATGCCGCTCGGTTTTTTGATGAGTTTGGCCTTGTGTGATTGCGAGACATCGCCATGCCAGTGCCAGACGGGGATATCGGCTTCTTCGCACAGGTCGTTGAGGCGGACGAATTGGTCGTTGATGAGCGCCTTGAGGGGGCCAATGTAGAGGGCGCCCACGCTTGCGGGCGGGTTCTCCCAAAACTCGGTCAGGATGGGAAAGAAGGCCGCCTCGGTTTTGCCGGAAGCCGTGGATGCCGTCAGGAGCACATTGTCCTGTGTGTTGAAGATGGCATCTGCCGCCGCAACCTGGATAGAGCGCAAGCTCTCCCAATCGTGGGAGTAGATGAAGTCTTGGATAAACGGGGCGTAGCGGTCAAAGGCGTTCACGGGGCCTCCTCTCATCAACGGGCTGATCAACGCAACGGGCAACGGTTCGATATCTTGCAACATCGGCGTTTGCCCAGATAAAACCTACCAAAAAAACCTGTCCCTTTTTGGCAGGTTAGATGGTGAATTCGGCAAAGTTGCGGTCGTCGTCCGCGGTGCCGGTGTCGTCTGTTGCGGCTGCCGGCGCCAGCGCGTCGCCGCCGACGCTTTGCAGCAGCTCGGCCACGTTGGCATCGGGGTTCTGACACAGGATATCGAGCAGCTCGATAAAGTCGCGGATGACCTCACGCGGCGTCAGATGCGTGTCGGCCCCCACGCGGCCAAACTCAATCTTGAGGAAGTCCACCAAGTCGTTCTCGGCAAGCATGGGCGTCCAGCCAAAGTAGCCGGCATGGATCTGCATGAGCTTTTCGATGAGCACCAGCAGCTCCTCGTAGGTGAGCGGTTGCAGGCGGATGATGGGCGCGAGCATGTCTTTGAGATCATCGCGCGCAAAGCGGCCCTGGGCGAGACGGCTCCGAAGGGCCTCGTAGGAAAAGACGCCGCGGCGGCGGTCCTCGATAGAGGTCGGCGTGCCGCCCATGATCACGCCCAGGTACTGCGCTTTGCCCTGGAGCGTGTCGTTGTACATGGTCAGGATCTTCTCGTAGTTATATTGGCGCGTGATCGCGTTGGGAATCTTGTACAGATTCACGAGCTCGTCGATGAGCACCAGCATGCCCTTGTAGCCGCTGCAGACCAGAAAGCGTGCGATGAGCTTGACGTAGTCGTACCAGTCATCGTCGCTGATGATGGTCGAGGAGCCCAACTCGGCGCGCGCCTCGCTCTTGGTACGGTATTCGCCGCGAATCCATTTGATCACGCGACTCATAGCTTCTTCATCGCCTTCGGATACGGCTGCGCGGTAGCGGCGGAGCATGCGGGTGAAGTCGAAGCCGTGGACCATCTCCTCGAGCGGGGCCAGTTGGGCGTTGACGACCGACTCGTCGACGTCGGCACACGAGGCAACCCAGCGATCCAGAATAAGGTTGAGCGCACCGCCCTCGGGGCGCGTCTTGGTCGATATATTGCGGATGAGCTCACGGTAGGTGGCAAGGCCCTGGCCCTGGCCGCCCTGCAGGCGGCGCTCAGGGGAAAGGTCGGCATCGGCGACCACAAAGCCCTCGCCCATGGCATGCGTTCGGATGGTCTGGAGCAAAAAGCTCTTGCCGGCGCCGTAGCGACCGACTAGGAAACGGAAGCTTGCGCCGCCATCGGCGATGAGGCTCAGGTCGGTGAGCAGAGCACGGATCTCGACCTCTCGCCCCACGGTGATATAGGGAAGGCCAATGCGCGGGACAACACCGCCCTTGAGCGAGTTGAGAATGACGGCGGCGACGCGCTTGGGCACGCGGGGTGCTGCGGGTGCGGTATCACTCATGGTCTAGGTATCCTCTCACGTCTGCTTCGTAATCCTCGATAATTTGCGGTCCTTCTGAGCCAAATTCAATAACGGTGTCGCCCACCAGGTCAAAGAGCGCTTCGTTGATGCTGTCGACGAGCATGTCCTCACTCTTGCCCGACTGTGCCACCGCCGATGCCGTCTGCGCTGCGTTCTGCTCGAGTAGTGCTCGAAGATAGGCGTCTGCGGCGGAATCGAGTGCGGACGCGGTGTCGGCGGGCGTGGGCGCTGGTGCGAGGAGCGGGGCTACGACGCCAAACTGCTCGGTGGAGATGGTCGGCTCGCTAGTCTCGTCCTGCTGCATGGTCGTCGCGACTGGTTCGGCGATCGTGTCGGCCACGGGCTCGGCTTCCCGTCGCTCGGCAACTGCCACCTCGGCATCCGCAAGCGTGCCGTCCTCGCGCTCCTCGTCGATCAAAAGCGCCTCGCGCGTTTGTGCGGCGGCACTCCGGATATGCCCCAGCTGGCTCAGGTCGATATCGATCTTGACGGGCTGATGTGCGGCATCCCATGAAAGCCATGCCACGATCTCGTCATCGATAATCTTAGCCAGATATTTGGGGACCTTCTCTTCCTTAAGGGGATGGCCGGGATCCAGTGCCAAGCGCAGACGCTGATCACAAGCGCGCATCATCTCACCGAGCTTGCTGCTTTTTTGTCTACTGCCGTGGATGCGCATGCATTCCCAAAAGCCGTTTTGACAACGGTAAATATGGATGGGGTCCAGACGGTATTCGCAGTCCTCGTGGCGATTGGGCGCAAAGAACACGGCCGAGGCAAACATGGTATAGGGCATGGCCGTCTCCTCTCCAAACAAGCTCGCCACGATACCGGTCTTTCGGTGTGTGTCATAGTAACGCGCCATACGGACATACACGGCGCATGCCACGTGGCGCAGGTCGCGATGGTGGCTGCGATCGAGTCTTGAGTTATTGAGGTTATACGTGGAGAGGGCGTTGATAGCGGTCATGAGTCGCTCCTCGCGCGCCTCGTCGGGCGGAAGGGGGAGGATCGGCTCAGAGGATTTACGACGTTTGGGGGCCTGCCCGGACGGCTCCGGTGCAGGCGCAAGGTCTCGAGCCGCACGCCGCAGCTCGATAAGGGCGTTATCGAACATGACGGTTTTAGAGTCGCGAAGCAGCTTGGGATCGAGCCCGTGGAACACGGCGTAATCCTGCAGCCACACGCGTGCAAACCGGTCGATGCCGGGCTCGAAGGCACGATAAGCATCCCAAAAGGCCTTGATCTTGCTAAAACCATCGAGCGGGCCATCTACGCCAATGCCGCAGATCAGTTCATAGAGATACAGGAAGGCAAAGGACGTAGACGTTTCCTCGACGGTTCCGCGGCGCACTTGGGCACGCCAGGTAAAGTAGCCGCGCAGCTGTCGGTCGCTCATGGCGTTGTAGGTGGGAAAGTACGACTTAAAGGTGCCGTTGTAGGGGCAGTCGTCCTCAAAATCGGCCATCAGCAAGCCTTGGCGGTAGAAAAGCTCGGCCTCCGATAGCCAGCGGCCCGCGCCGCCCTTGGGGTCTTCTTGCCAACGCGATATCTCACGCATTTTGCGGTACTGGTCGGGGAGGAAGTTCTGCATCTGTCGGCCGGTCTTGAGAATCGGCTCGTCTGCATAGACTTCATGTGAGAAACGGGCGGACTGATGGGTCCGGGCCTCGGCCATAATGCGCTCGATGAGCATCTTGATGTCCTGGTCGGCCACCGCTTCTCCTCTCCTAACGCAGCTTCGGTGACCTCATATCATAGCACAGCATCAAACAGGTGTTCGAGATACTGCTGCGTAGATAGATTTAGAACAGGAGGGCGTAGATGACGGTGATGACGACGGAGGGGAGCATATTGGCCGTGCGGAAGGTCCGAGGACGGATGAGGTTGACGCCGACGCAGAAGATGAGCATGGAGCCTACGAGCGAAAGGCTGTCGAGGGCTGCCGTGGTCATGATGGGGGAGAGTGCGCCGGCAAACAGCGTGATCGTCCCCTGGAACACGGCGACGGGCAGGGCGGAGAAAATGCAGCCGCGGCCAAGCGACGCCGTCATGGTGCAGACGATGATGCAGTCCAATGCGCCTTTCAGGGCAAGCGTTGACCAGTCACCGAGCAGACCGTCCTGGATCGATCCCACAATGGCCATGGCGCCGATACACACGGTGAGTGAAGTCGAGACGAAAGCGTTGGTGAACTCGTTATCGCCCTCGCTGCCGGTTTTGCGCTTGAGCCATTCGCCAAGGTTTTCAATGGCGGCCTCCAAGTTGATGGCCTCGCCGATGAGCGAACCGAGCGCAAATGAGACGATGAGCATGGTGGTACCGGTGGTCGCTAGCGCCTTTCCATCGATGATGAGCATCTTTTGCATGGTGCCGCCCAGGCCGATAAACAGGACGCACAGCCCCGATGCTTTCATGAGCGTGTCTTGGATGTGCGGTGTAATGAAGCGGCCGCCCGCTAATCCCAAAAGACCGCCCGCAACTAAAAGCGCAACGTTGATGATTGTTCCCAAGCCCGGCATGAGCCCTCCTGTATTGATGCCAACGTGGCAATCGTAGCAGAACGAAATGCGAGGCACATCGCGACTCATCTAATACGTTATATAAGTGGTATTAGGAATGATGCGCAGCATTTAAGCCTCAGGTGGTTGTCGGGACATAGGGGTAGTAGTCAAAGCGCAGTGTCATAAGCCGCTGCGGGGATTCAATAGCCGCGGCGATGATATTGGCATCGCGGGCACGATCAAACCCTTCGAGTTCGATCTGATACGAGACGTCTTGCATGATGTCCAGACGTCGCCAGGCTAGAAGTGTGTCGCCATCGAATTCCAAGGTCTTGCCTCCGTCTGGGGCAACGGCGTATAGACGCAGTTTAGCGGTGGTTGCAGGGTCGACAACCGTGACCTTTTTAATTTCGTTTCGAGTATTCTTGGCGCCCAACAAGGTGAGCAGCGTTGGGGCCACGACCTCGCCCGATGGCAAATAGACGACTTCAATGGATTCGGGAAATGCGATGATGGCCGACTTGCGGACGGGCTGATTGGCGGCGGCAACTTCGATGTTTGCAGCATCGATGACCTCTGTGTGGTCGAGGGCGGCAAGCACGCAGCAGTTACCTTCATCGATCTCCTGAGGATCAGCAAGCCCCAGACTGTCCGCGAGCTCGGGATCGTTTGGACCGGTAGCGGGCTCATTCGGTGCTTCGAAAGAAGCTGGGACGCTGTTTGTCGGCGACGGCGTGTCGCCCGCACCTGCTTCTTTGTCCGTGCTCTCTTCTTGTATGGTTGCGTTGACGGGTTCGTCGTTTGAGGGGAGCGTCTTGGCGTCAAGCGCGGAGGGGACAATCCCGACGGCTCCGGATCCGTTCCACTCCATCTCGAGAAGCGCCGGGTCGGCAAGAATGTGTTGCCTGCCTAGCGTGTGGGTATCGATCGCAATAGGGCCTGCCTCCGTCCCGCGCGTAAGGCTGAGCGATCCGGCCGGCTTCTCGAAATGAATGTCTGTGTCTTCGGTACTGGCGGCGTAGAACAGCAGGGATGCTTCTCCCGCCGCGATGGCGTCGGTGCCCGCCTTGGTCAGCCGCAGCGATGCCGTGAATGAGAGGGTGGGCTGCACATCGTCTGCATTCGCGGCGGCGCAGCCCAGACATATACCGCCTCCTTTCTCGAAAAACGCACCGTCGAAGGCGACCTTCGCTCCGTTCGCCGAGTCATCGACCGAAGCGATATCGATGCGCAACCCCAAATCGCACGGATCGCCATCTGCATCGAGCACAATCGAGCGCCACGTGCAGACGGCGCACCCCGCCTGGGAGCCGTTTGCCTTGTTCGAACGATTGATATCCACGACTATCGAGCCGTCCGTATTACGACGAAGGCATCCCGAGGTTGAGATTGCGGCCTGTGCGAACGAAAAACGCTTGCACGCAATGGCGCTCGACGGATTTGGTGCGGAGCTTAGGGCTGCTGGTAAGGAGTCTGCCATGACGGGAGTCGCCCAAGCGGCGACAGGCGTTCCGGTTGCGAGCGCGCCGCAGAGTGCGACGACGGGCAAAAGGTTCTTCGATGCCATGGGGTCTCCTTAGCTAATTTAGTGCGGCCTGTCCGTGTTTCGTTTCTGGCTGCGTTTGATGTGCAGACCGAGGCCGGCGGTTCCCGCGCCTGCTGCCGTGGCGCCTGCTGCCAAGAGCCATCGTCTGTCGTCTGTCTGTGCCAACGGTTCCTTGCAGTTGCCGCGGTCGAGCTCCGAGAGGTCGACCGTCACTTGCGTGGCGGCCTGCGCCTGTTCTTGCTGGGCAAAGGCCATGGCTGGCCCAAACGATAGGATACTGACGGCGGCGGCCAGGGCGACGGCCTTATGCCGTGTGCGCACCGGGCTCGACCGTCCAGGTGATCGTTGCAACCTGATCGCCTTCGCCGGTTACGCGGAAGATGTCGCGCGTGACGCGGGCGACGTTTCCGCTTGTCTTGAGCTTAATTTTGTCCGTGCCGCCGGCAATGCCCTGGTAGCCCATGTCGAAGGCTGCATTCTTGGAAAGATCGAGGCCCGTCTCCTGCATTGCGGCGCTGGCGTTCTGGAGTGCGCCGTCGGGGCCGACCTTAAAGTCGATGGAATTCTGCGCGGTTCCGGCTTTGGCGTCGGCGGCAATGGTCCAGGTGTTCATGGCGTCGATCTTCATGTTGGTGACATGGATGCCGTAGGCTGAATGATTGTCGATGGTGGTCGCGTCTTCTGAGGGGCCCTGAAGCGTGCCGTCGGCCTTGGCGACGAAGGGAATAACCGTCGGAACTTTGAACTCTACGTTGTCGATCTCGGTCCTGACCATTACTTTCGTGGTTCCAACGCGCCCGGCCGCCATAGCTGGCGTCGGGGCGGCGCCCATTGCGAGTGCGAGCGCGAGCCCTGCGCCCACGACGAGCGCTCTGGCTCCGTTCATGTTCCTGGTGATGTCCATGGTCGTTCCTTTCTATTCGCCGCGGGCCGTCCCCGCGATGATTGGACGAATGCTGGTGAATTGCGTGCGGTGCCGCGTCGGCCGAAAAAGCTAGTTCTCGGCTTGCTCAACCCGTACCCTGACACGTGTCGGATTGCCGTGGCTGTCGAGGGTCTTGGCATCGAGTGCCTGGATTTCGATGTATGCCTCGCCTTCTTTGATGTCGCCGGCGGGGCACGTCTCGATTGTCTTGCCGGTCTCGACCACACCGGATTCGTACATGGTCTCGTCGTTTTGGATGACGCGGAATCGCTGGGGAAATTTATTGTCTTGGACGTTTTGCACGTTGACGCGCAGCTTGCCGTCCTCCTGTAGCTGAGCGACCGGCGCGACCGAAATCGTCATCATGTTGTCGCGGACGATGGCATCGAGCTCATCTTGGATTTCTTGTCGCGATTTACCCTCTGCCGTCGTGACTGAGGCGCCCGCTTCGGGCACGGGCTGCGACTGCCAGGCGTATAGCCCTACGGCGATGAGGGCGCAGACGATAGCCAGACAGACAACGACGAGTTTCTTGCGACGCCCCAGTCCTGCGAGGCGGGGCGGCTTCTTCGCACTCATGCGGCGTCCTTGGTGGTGTAGACACGTGCGAACGTGGACGGGTCCGCTCCAAAGAGCATGTGAAGCATCAGGCGGCGCGAGTAGATGAGCTCGTCAAAGTCGTGAGGGAGCTCGATGTCGTGGATACGCGCGATGTGGTGGGCGAGCGCCGAGAACGACTCGGGGTCGCAGATAACATCGGTGGTGACGTGGTAGACCGCCGTATCGGGGAACGCCTCTTCGTCGAAAGGCAGGAGATAGGGATCGTCGTCGACCTCGATGGCGACGCCGTACTGGGGCCAGTAATATGCCATGGGAACCTCCCTGCTTCTGGGGCCAAAACTTCTATCGGTTTTGGCTGTCGACGCCGACCGTATCAGCCGCTACTTGACCAATTTCTGACCAAATGCTTGACGGATTGACATCTCCGCAGGTAAAAGGTGGAAAAAATTACTTCAACTTTTTTCGAGCGACAATCGAGCGGTCGGCGACGGCGGGGCGATATGTGTCAAAAGCATCGTCTGCCGAGGAAGCCTTGCCGTTCGCCGAATTGCACAAACGTAAAAATCGCCAATTATGGAGACGGTCTCGAACACGTCGACGAAACGATGCGGTAACATCTCCCTGCAAACACTGTAGTTAGCTAAAGGGGGAGTTCGCGTGTCTGCAACCATTAAACCCTTCACCGATGAGTTCGAAGAGTATGGCCGCGATGAATCTCGTGCATCGGGCGAAGCATCGAGCATCTCGTTTCCGACAACGGAAGACGAGGTCCGTGCCATTTTGGAAACGCTCCATGCCGAGCGTGTCCCGGTAACGGTTCAGGGCGCCCGAACCGGCCTTGCCGCCGGTGCCGTGCCCCACGGTGGGCATATCCTCAATACTTCCCGTATGAATCGCTACTTGGGCCTTCGCCGCGATGAACAAGGCCAATTTCTGCTGCGCGTGGAGCCGGGCGTTGTGCTCTCGGAGCTGCGTAAGCAGCTGAGCAAGAAGGTACTGCCGACCGCTGGTTGGGACCAGGCATCGCTTGAGGCCTACGAGGAGTTCCAAGAGTCCCCCGAGCAGTTCTTTCCCACCGATCCCACCGAGGCATCTGCCTGTCTGGGTGGCATGGCGGCATGCAACGCCTCCGGCGCCCGCAGCTACGCTTACGGCCCCATGCGCCCGCATATCACGGGACTCCACGTCGCGCTGGCTGATGGCGATTTGCTTGAGCTTCAGCGCGGCGAGGCTTTTGCCCAGGGCCGCCACCTGTCGCTCGTGACGGCAGAGGGCCGTACGCTCGAGCTCGATCTTCCCGGCTATACCATGCCCGAGACAAAAAATGCCTCAGGCTATTTCGTTACGGACGATATGGACGCCATCGACCTCTTTATCGGCGCGTGCGGCACGCTCGGCGTTATCACCGAGCTCGAGATTGCCCTGCAGGCGGCGCCTGCGGTCGTTTGGGGTGTGAGTTGCTTTTTCGATAGCGAGGACAAGGCGGTGTCCTTTACCGATTCCGTGCGCCCTGTCCTGTCCCATGCGGCTGCCATCGAGTACTTCGATGCTGGCGCATGGGA
>CABUCQ010000024.1 GCA_902490095.1 uncultured Collinsella sp. | reverse complement strand
CGGTCTTTCATGCAGCAGGGGCTCTCAATGTTTTTATGTCCTGCTCATATCGTCTCTGCCGGCAGTTAAGGAACGTCCCTAAGTGCCGGGTTTTGAGGAGGTTGGCATGCTCAATGCGATGGCGTGGGCACTTGCCTGTTTTGGCGTTGTCGCTGCCGATATAGCCCTGAGCGTGGTTCTGTTTTCAGTTCTCGATGCCGTGTCGGTGCTGACGGGCTATCCGATCGACAATCTCGATATCCAATGGTTCCAGGCTGCCGCTCAGACGGCATCGTTTTTGATGGCGCTGCTGTGGTGGCGTTATTTGTGGCCGCGGTCGTTTATCGCGCGCTGGCAAGGTGAGCGCCCGCTCGGTGGGGGAGCAAGCGCGGCATGGAAGCGCATTGTCTGCGTTGTCGTGATCGGCCTATCCATGCAGGTGGTCGTTGGCTACGTGACCGACGCCGTGCTGTCGCTGCTGCCCGAGGCTGCGGCCGACTACAGCGAGCTTGTCGAGGAAACAGGCATGGGCGACACTAGCTATCTCGACGTTCTGACTACGGTACTCGGCGCCCCATTTTGTGAAGAGCTGCTGGTGCGCGGCATTATTTTCGAGTTTTCGCTCCGAGCGTTTAATCCGCAGTGCCGCCCACTTTGGAAGCGCCGGCGTCGTGCGAGCGCGCAGGACGGCGCCATGGTGCCCTGGGCGGCCCCAAGCACGTGGGGTATCGCAGCGGCGATTGTGCTGCAGGCGGCAATCTTCGGTTTTATGCACATGAATTGGGTGCAGGGTTGCTACGCGGGTGCCGCTGGCCTCATCTTTGGTTGGGTGCTCGTGACGACCGGAAAGCTCCGCTACACGATCCTGCTGCACTTTGCCTTTAATGCCGGCTCGTACCTCATGGGCCTGCTATGGTTTGTGAATACGCCGCTCGACGCGGTAGCCACGGTCGCTATCGCCGGCGTCGTCCTCGTTGAGGCAATGCGCTCGCTGCGCCACACGTGTGGGATGGACGCAGCGAGCGCACCACTGCCCTAGTTGCGGCGACCGCCTCCGTTGGCACCCTGACGCCCCTGAGCTGCGCGGTTGCGCCCGGCGGTGTTCTGCGCGCGGGACATGCCGCCGTGGCCCTTGCTGCCTTTGGGTCCCTTGCCGGCGGCGCCACCGTGGGCCTTGCCGCCCTTCTTGCCGGTCCCATGTCCGCCGCTAACAGGCGTCTCGCCCGGGCGCGGCGGTACGGGACGGATCAGGCAATGCTTGGTGTAGCCGATTAGATCTCGGCGGCCGGCCTTTTCCAGCGCCTCACGCACAAGCTTGTAGTTCTCGGGCTTGCGGTATTGGATGAGCGCACGCTGCATGGCCTTTTCGTGCTGGTCGCGTGCCACGTAGATCGGCTGCATAGTGCGCGGGTCCACGCCGGTGTAGTACATGCACGTCGACATGGTGGACGGCGTGGGGTAGAAGTCCTGCACCTGCTCGGGCATGTAGCCCATGTCTCGCACGGCCTCGGCAAGGTCCACGGCTTCCTTCATGGTTGAACCGGGGTGGCTCGAGATCAGATACGGCACCACATACTGCTTGAGTCCGTATTCGCGGTTCAAGCGTTCAAATTTGCGGCAGAACGCATCGTAGACGGCTCGGCTCGGCTTGCCCATCACGGACAGCACCGCGTCGCTCACGTGCTCGGGCGCCACGCGTAGCTGGCCCGAGACATGGTGTTCCAGCAGCTCGCGCAAAAACTCGTCCGAGGCATCCGCCATGGTGTAGTCAAAGCGGATGCCGCTGCGGACGAAGACCTTTTTGACGCCCGGCAGCTGGCGCAGGTCGCGCAGCAACTGCGTGTAGCCGCTCTCGTCGACCACCATGTTCTTGCACACACTCGGCCACAGGCAGCGCTTGTTCTTGCACACGCCGTGCTTGAGCTGTTTATCGCAGGCAGGGCGGCTAAAGTTTGCCGTCGGTCCGCCCACATCGTTGATATAGCCCTTAAACTCGGGGTCGTGTGTGAGCAGCTCGGCCTCGCGCATGATCGAGTCGTGGCTGCGCATCTGCAGCACGCGGCCCTGGTGGAAGGTCAGCGCGCAAAACGAGCACTCACCAAAACAGCCGCGGTTGGAGCTAATGGAAAACTTGATCTCAGCAAAGGCCGGCACGCCGCCTGCCGCGTCGTAGTCGGGATGCCAATCGCGTGCGTAGGGGAGTTCGGCCACCTCGTCCATCTCGTCGGTGGTGAGCGTGGCCGACGGTGGGTTCTGCACCACATAGACGCTGTTGGGGTAGGGCTCTACCAGACGATGCCCGGTGATGGGGTCCATGTTCTGCTGCTGTACGTTAAAGCTGCGCGCGTAATTGAGCTTGTCGGCGGCAAGGTCGTCCCAGCTGGGCAGCAAGTCGTAGTCGTAGACCTCGTCGAGCGAGCTGGTGCGGTAGACGGTGCCGTTGATATAGGTGATCTGATCGACGGACAGCCCCGCGTCGAGCGCGTCGGCGATCTCGACAATCGCGTGCTCGCCCATGCCGTAGATGAGGATGTCGGCGCCCGAGTCGAGCAGCACCGAGCGCTTGAGCTTATCCTGCCAGTAGTCGTAGTGGGCCAGGCGGCGCAGGCTTGCCTCGATGCCACCGATAATGATGGGGGCGTCCTTGAACGTCTGACGGATGAGATTGCCGTAGACCGTGACGGCACGGTTGGGGCGGTGACCTTCCTCGCCGCCGGGGGTATAGGCGTCGGTGTGGCGGCGGTGCTTGGTCACCGAATAGTGGTTGACCATGGAGTCCATGTTGCCGGCACTGACCAAAAAGCCCAGGCGCGGCTCACCGAGCACGCTGATGCTGGCGGGATCGGTCCAGTCGGGTTGGCAGATGATGCCCACTTTGTAGCCGTGCGCGTCGAGTACGCGGCTGATGATGGCCATACCAAAGCTGGGGTGGTCCACGTAGGCGTCGCCGCAGATGTAGACGAAGTCACACTGGTCCCAACCGCGCGCGTCCATATCGGCGCGGCTGACGGGGAGGAACTTATCGCGGCCCGGGCGCCAGGGACGGGCGGGCGCTGCCGGGGTATGAGCGGCGTGGCCGCCCTGGGCCTTGCCGCCGCGCTTTTGCTGCTGGCCCTGTTTGCCCTGCTGACTGCGCTGGTTATTCTGAGCGTGCTGAGGCTTTTTTGCCACGATCCCTCCCGGTGTTTGTATGCTGCACGTAATTGTAATCAGTCTTTTTGGGACGGGGCTAAAAAGACTGGTGGAGTACATGGGCTGGCGGATCGGCGTGTCGATGCGGGTGCCGTTTGTTTCCAGACTGTGTATCCCCGTGTCGAAGGAGCCGTCTCGCGCGCACGCCATGTTGTCAATGGGTTACAGTATGAACGGCGGCTATGTTTCCGCCAACGCACGAGAGGGTCGTCAACAAGGAGGATGCACGACGATGCAGCGTGCCAAACAGATATCGGAGTCCATCGAACTGGGCATTATCCTGGCGCTCGCCGGCGGCTTTATGGATGTGTATTCGTACATTGGGCGCGACCATGTTTTCGCTAACGCGCAGACGGGCAACATCTTGCTGGTGGGCGTGAGCATCTCGGAGGGCAATTGGGCACTTGCGGGGCGCTACTTCTTCCCTGTGGTGTCGTTTGCCGTGGGCATTATGCTTGCCGATCTGGTACACGAGCGGTTTGGCAGCGTGATCCACTGGCGTCAGGTGACGGTGTTCTTTGAAGCCGTCATCTTGCTGGGCGTGAGCTTTATCCCCGGTGGCGGTTACAACCTGCTCGCCAACTGCCTCACTTCGTTTGCCTGCGGCATGCAGGTCGAGAGCTTCCGCAAGATCCACGGTCACGGCATCGCTACGACCATGTGCATCGGCAACTTGCGCAACGCGCTGCAAAACGTGGACGATTACATCATCACCCACAGGCGCGGCTTTTTGGAAAACGGCCTGCTGTACTTTGGCGTGATCTTTACCTTTGTGTTTGGCGCCGTGTTGGGCAACTGGTGTATTGAGCGCATGGGCCTGCACGCCATCGTCGTGGCGAGCTTGCTGCTGTTTGTCGCGTTTGCCATCATGTTCATCGACCGCGAGCGCGACTTGCGCTTACGCTGGAAGGTTGCGGCCGAGGCTTGGAAAGAGGGCTGCCGAAAGTAACCGAATGCGGCAAAGGGGCTGTCCCTTTGCCGCTTTATTTTTCATCATCTGTTGAAACGCTTTAACAATTTTGACGTTCTCACGTGCTTTTCGTTTCAAAAGCGTTAGGATGGGACTTATAGCGTGGGGCGTAATGGGCGCCCCGCACACGATGGGAGGCTATCAATGGCTAATCGTTTCGTTCTCAATACCATCTCTTATCATGGTTCCGGCGCCATCAAGGAGATCCCCGGCGAGCTCCAGCGTCGCGGCTACAAGAAGATCTTCGTCTGCTCCGACCCCGATCTGGTCAAGTTTGGCGTTACCGCTAAGGTGACCGACGAGCTCGACGCCGCCGGCATCGCTTGGAGCCTCTACTCCGAGATCAAGCCCAACCCCACCATCCAGAACGTCAAGGACGGCGTCGAGGCCTTCAAGGCCGCCGAGGCTGACGCTATCGTGACCATCGGTGGCGGCTCCTCCATGGACACCGCTAAGGCCATCGGCATCATCATCAACAACCCCGAGTTTGCCGATGTCCGCAGCCTCGAGGGCGTTGCTCCGACTAAGAACCACGCCGTGTTCACCATCGCCGTGCCGACGACCGCCGGTACCGCTGCTGAGGTGACCATCAACTACGTCATCACCGACCCCGAGAAGGTCCGCAAGTTCGTGTGCGTCGATACCAACGACGCCCCCGAGGTCGCCGTCGTCGACCCCGACATGATGGCTTCTATGCCTGCCGGCCTGACCGCTTCCACCGGCATGGACGCTCTGACCCACGCCATCGAGGGCTACACCACCAAGGGCGCCTGGGAGCTCTCCGACATGTTCCACTTTGAGGCCATTAAGCTGATCAGCGAGAACCTGCGCGACTCCGTCGCCGAGGCCAAGTCCGGTCAGCCCGGCTCCGGCCGCGAGGGCATGGCCCTTGGCCAGTATGTCGCCGGCATGGGCTTCTCCAACGTTGGCCTGGGTATCGACCATGCCATGGCTCACACCCTGTCTGCTCACTACGACACCCCGCACGGCGTCGCTTGCGCCATGCTGCTGCCGATTGCCATGGAGTTCAACAAGCCGGTTTGCGCTGAGCGCCTGGCCAAGGTCGCCGTTGCCATGGGCGTTGACACCACGGGCATGAGCACCGACGAGGCCGCCGACGCCGCTATCGCCGCCGTCAAGCAGCTTTCCGCCGACGTGAACATCCCGCACGTCTGCGAGGCCATGAAGGCCGACGAGATCGAGGTCCTGGCCAAGGACGCCATGGCCGACGCCTGCTTCCCGGGCAACCCGCGCGAGGCGACGCTCGACGACGTCATCGAGCTCTTCAAGAAGATCTGCCCGGCTGCCTAGTCTAGTTTGGTGTTCTTTCGCCTGTAGGCGTATGGACTTTTGACTTGCCGCTGGCCCCGCCGTGCTACGCACGGCGGGGCTTTTTGTGTTGCGTCGATGCCCCGAGACGGGCAAAACCAAGGCATACTGCCCGCTGCGGATAGGTGGTGCACTTCCCAGCGTGCATTTTTGGGAGTATTCAGCAAGCTCTTAAAAATGCATAACGTTTTGAATGGCCCGCAGTGGCCCGCAGGCGCCCATCGACAGCCATTGTGGGCGGGCTATCGATGAGCGGAGGGGGTTGTTACTGAGTTTTTGCTTTGCGACGACCTGCGACACTGCTGTAACCGCGTCGTTTTGTCGTTCGCGATGGGGCTGTTGGGGCCCACGGTGCTGAATACTCCGTTTTTTGCACGGCCCAAGGTGGGGCACCCTGAGACGAAGCAAAAAGATGCCTCATTTCTATGCAAATACCGATAGGATTTATGCAAGATTGGGATTGTAAACCGTGCACGTGCACAAAACCGGTGCGGGGACGTCTGGAGTCGGCTCGGCTCCTGGGGCATTGCACGTGCAGAACGGTTAAAATCGGGACTCGGTCTTAGTTTTACTTGGAAGGATGCATATGACTTCTAATATTGATGCTTCTCTAGAGGAGACGCTCTCCTATATCGCAGGACAGCTTAAGACGCTGACTTCTATCGCTTCGCCTACGGGGTTTACTCGTGCGGCTACTGATTATCTGATGGAGACGTTGCGCGATATGGGCTTTGGGCCCGAGCGCTCCAATAAGGGCAATGTGCTCGTTGAGCTTGGTGGTGAGGGTGAGCCGCTCGTGTTGGCGAGCCATGTCGATACCCTGGGCGCCATGGTACGCTCCATTAAGGACAATGGTCGCCTGCGCCCCACGACCCTCGGCGGGCACCAGTGGTCCACGGCCGATGGCGAGAACTGCACCGTTTATACGCGTGATGGCAATGTCTACACGGGCGTGGTCCTCAACACCGAGCCTTCGGCGCACGTGGCCGATGAGCCGGTCAAGACCATCGAGAAGAACATGGAAATCTTGCTCGACGAGAACGTTGACAGCAAGGACGATGTGCTCGAGCTGGGTATTCAAACCGGCGACATCATCGCTATGGATCCGCGCACCACGGTGACGGAGAGTGGCTACATCAAGAGTCGCTTCCTTGACGACAAACTGTCCGCGTCGATTCTGCTGGGTTTGGCCCGCGCCGTCGCCGAAGGCGAGGTTACGCTTTCGCGCAAGGTATCGCTGCTCTTTACGGTGTACGAGGAGGTCGGCCACGGTGGTGCCTTTGTGCCGGCTGACACGCGCGAGATGATCAGCGTGGACATGGGCTGCGTGGGCGACGACCTGGGCTGCACCCAGCGCATGGTGTCGATTTGCGCCAAGGATTCGGGCGGTCCGTACAACTACGACCTGGTGACGACGCTGTCCAATATCGCGCGCGAGCTGGAGCTCGATTACGCCATCGATGTGTACCCGCATTACGGTTCGGACGTCGAGGCCACGCTTTCGGCCGGTTATGACATTCGCCATGGCTTGATCGGCCCCGGTGTGTACGCGAGCCACAACTACGAGCGCAGCCACATCGACGGTGTGCGCAACACCTTTGAGCTGGTTCGCGCCTACGTCCAGCGCTAACGATGTAGCGGCCTCGGCTGACACAGCAGTGCCGACCGAGGCCGTCCTCTCTAAGTTGCGGTGAAATAGGGACTGTTTAGCGGCCTGAAACGCTTAAACAGTCCCTATTTCACCGCAACTTATGAAGGGGATGGGACTACTTGATAGCTGCCGTAACGGTGCCGCCGCCGAGGACGATGTTGCCGCGGTAGACTACAACGGCTTGGCCGGGGGCGATGGCTCGTTGCGGCTCGTCAAAAGTTAGCAGCATTTGCCCGTCTTCGCCGCGCGTAAGGGTTGCTGCCTGGTCTTTCTGACGGTAGCGGTACTTGGCGCCCACGTGAATGCCGCCGGACGTGAGCTCTGCCTCCATGCGGTCGGCAGGGGCGCTCCAGATCCAGTCGTTGGCCGTGAGCGCTGTGGCCGCCAGGTCCTCGGCTTCGCCCAGATGCACAATGTTGCTGCCGGCGTCGACGCCCGTCACATACACGGGATGCGCCATCGCGACGCCCAAGCCCTTGCGCTGGCCGATGGTATAGCGCAGCGCGCCGTTGTGGCTCCCTACCACGCTGCCGTCGCGCCATACGATGTCGCCCGGTGCAGCGGGATGTCCGCAGCGGCGCTCGATATAGCCCGCGTAGTCGCCGTCTGGAATAAAGCAGATATCCTCGCTTTCGGCCTTCTTGGCGTTGGCAAAGCCCTGTTCGGCGGCAATGCGGCGTACGTCGCGCTCTTTGTCCAAGCTTGCCAGCGGAAAAATCGTGCGTGCCAGGCGCTCCTGCGTAAGCGAATACAAAAAGTAGCTTTGGTCCTTTTTGGGGTCTTCGCCGCGATGCAGCCGCCAGGTGCCGTCGGACGCCTGGCTCGTTTTGGCGTAGTGACCTGTGGCGATGTAGTCGCAGCCCATGTCGAGTGCCGCATCGAGCAGCGCGCCAAACTTAACATGGCGGTTGCAGATGATGCACGGATTGGGCGTCAACCCTTCCTGGTAGGCAGTCGCGAAGCGCTCGATAACGTTGCGGTCGAAGGTCTGCTGCAGGTCGAGCACATGGTGGGGCATCCCCAGGCGCTCGGCGACAGCCTTTGCATCGGCGATGTCGCGGTCGACCTTACTCATGCCCGTGACGGGATCGGGCGCGGGGCAGGTGAGGCGCATGGTGGCGCCGACGCATTCGTAGCCCTGGCTTTTGAGCAGGTACGCGGTCACGCTGGAATCGACGCCGCCGCTCATGGCGACGAGCACGCGCTTGTTGTGCATGGGGAGGTTCTCCTTGGTGGCATGTGGCCAAAAAAGAAAAGCGGCGCGGGAGGCTGGTTCCGCGCCGCAGACATTGTAGCAAGTTCGGACGTCTCGTGGGACACCCTGATTGGATGGGCTCAGGCTGCCGGGAGAGAGGAGACCGGCTCGTCCGTGGGCTCAACCTATTGGCGACAGGCACTTAGTCCTGGAACAGTGCCGTGGACAGGTAGCGCTCGCCGGTGTCGGCGAGCAGCGCCACGATGGTCTTACCCTCGTTCTCGGGGCGCTTGGCCAGCTGCAGTGCGGCCCACACGGCGGCGCCGGACGAAATGCCCACGAGCACGCCCTCCTTGTGGCCCACGGCGCGGCCGGTGGCAAAGGCGTCGTCGTTCTCGACGGGGATGATCTCGTCATAGACCTGGGTGTCGAGGACGTCGGGCACAAAGCCGGCGCCGATGCCCTGGATCTTGTGCGGGCCGGCCTGACCCTTAGAGAGCACCGGGGAAGTGGCGGGCTCGACGGCGACGACCTGAATCTCGGGGTTCTGCTCCTTGAGGAACTCGCCCACGCCGGTCACGGTGCCGCCGGTGCCAACGCCGGCGACGAAGATGTCAACCTCGCCGTCGGTGTCATCCCAGATCTCGGGGCCGGTCGTGGCCTTGTGGATGGCGGGGTTGGCGGGGTTCACAAACTGGCCGGCGATAATGCTGTTGGGGGTCTCCTTCTGCAGCTCCTCGGCCTTGGCGATGGCGCCCTTCATGCCCTTGGAGCCGTCGGTGAGCACGAGCTGTGCGCCGTATGCCTGCATAAGCTTACGGCGCTCGACGGACATGGTCTCGGGCATGGTGATGATCACCTTGTAGCCGCGGGCGGCCGCCACCGAGGCGATGCCGACGCCGGTGTTGCCACTCGTGGGCTCGATGATGGTGTAGTCGCCGCCGCGCACGAGCTTGCCGGCCTTCTCGGCCTCGTCGATCATGTTCTTGGCGACGCGGTCTTTAACGGACCCGGCGGGGTTGAAGTATTCCAGCTTGACGAGCACGCGGGCCTTGAGGTCCTCATCGGCCTCAAAGTGAGTGAGCTCCAGAAGCGGGGTGTGGCCGATAAGCTGATCGATGGACGTGTAAACATTGCTCATGGTGAACCTCCAAAGTGTTCAAATGACTGGATACCGTGTGGTTTTACGGTGTGTGTAGCAGCGAAACCCACAAACCGTATAGGTTGTTCGTTTTGCTGTTGGCAAGCATAGTAGACACTAAAGCCTAGTAACGCAATAGGAAATAGAAGATTATTACGAGTCGATTAACCATCTTGACGGGAATGGGTATTTTCAAAACCAATTTTTCGGCTAGAATTTCTACGGACTAAATGACCGAAAGGCAGCACTATACATGTTGGTTTCCACTAAGGGCAGATATGCCCTGCGCGTTATGGTTGATCTGGCCGAGCACCAGGCGGCAGGTCGCATTCCCCTCAAAGAGATCGCCGCGCGTCAGGGGATTTCGGAGAAATATCTGGAGAACATTTTGGCCACGCTCGTGCGTGCCAATATGCTCTCGGGCATGCGCGGCAAGGGCGGCGGCTATGTGCTCACGCGCCCGCCCGAGCAGTACACGGTGGGCGAGATTTTGCGCCTGACCGAGGGCAGCCTGGCGCCGGTCGCATGCCTAGACGGCGACTGCAAGGGCTGCTCGCGTTCGGACGAGTGCCCCACGCTCGACGTGTGGAAGAACCTGGACAAGCTCATTAACGACTACCTCGACGGCGTGACGCTCGATGCGCTCGTAGCCCCCAACGAGGGCTACGACTACGTCATCTAGCCCCACCTGTCATTTGGGGACGGGGCAGAAATGCTGGATTTTCTTGCCCTCTGAGGCTCGACAAATGATAAGGCCGCCCATCGTTGCGATGGACGGCCTTCTTTAGGTGTGTTGTGGCGGTCCGAATCCGGTCGCTTTAGTTCCTGGCGACGCTGTCGAGAATGCTGCGCATGATGGATACCAGGATGCTGCCCATAAAGGCCGATCCAAAGCTGGCAATGGAGATACCCGCGCCCAGCAGATTGACCGACAGGTAGCTGGCCAGCTCGAGCATAAAGCTGTTGACTACGAGCTGAAAAATACCAAGCGTGATAATAGTGAGCGGCAGCGAGATGACCGTCAGGAACGGCTTGACGAGCGAGTCGACGATGTTGAGGAACAGTCCCACGAAGGCAAAACACACCCAGGCGTCGGCTATGCCGAAGGGCTGAATGCCGGGGACGAGAAACGTTGCGATCGCGATGGCGATTGAGGTAAAGAGCCAGTTAAGCATAAAGCGCATGGTGGAAATCCTTTCTTGCGCAAGACGTGGCAAAGAGGCGTGAGAGGCACGTGCCTTTGCAACTCGGATAGATGCGCGGGCACGGCCCTGTTTGGGCGCCCATTGTCTCAGATATTCATGGAGCTTGCGTGCGTATTCGGTTTCAAAACGGCGTTCGTCCTAGAAAACGCGCCGCTGGCAGAGAGTCTTGTCGCTTTAGTTTGGTGGTGTGCTACACTGCTACGGGCAAAAGCCACAAGCGTTGCCCTATTGCATAGAACGGGCGAACGATGTCCGATGTCAGTATCAACTTCGATGCCTTTTGGCGGGTTTGGCGGTGATCGATGAATATCGAGAACATGTTTGACAAGCCTGATGTCAAGCAGCTGGTCCACGCATTTAGCCTTTTGGACGACGAGAAAGATATCCAAGCGTTCTTGACCGATATCTGCACGCCGCGCGAGATTTGTGATCTATCGCAGCGTCTGCAGGTCGCGCGTTACCTGGACGAGGGCGAGCCCTATGTTGAGGTTCAGGCGCGTACCGGCGCTTCGTCCACCACGGTGAGCCGTGTGTCCAAGGCACTCAACGGCGAGTACGGTGGCTACCGTAAGATTCTCATTAAACTGGAGGATGGCGAGTAGGCCGCGCCAAAAACGAATTGTGCAAAACCGCTCCTCCGGGGGCGGTTTTTTGATCCCCTGGGGACGGAGGAAATCTGTTGGCGTGGGGCAAATCTGTCCGCTTGGGCGGGTAGGATGGATACATTGATTATTGCGAACAGTTTGAGCGGAGGACCATGCCTGTTCGAATCTATACCACCAATGCCGGCACGGATTTGAGCGATGCCGAGTCGGCGTTGCTTGCCGACCTTATTGCCCGCCACGGACGTGCCGTGCTGCTGGCGCCTACGTTTGCCGAGCTCGACCTGTGCCGTCATGATGCGGCGGAAGCCGGGGTTTCACTAGGTATCGACTACAAGACGCCTACATCGTGGCTTCGCTCGCTTTGGGAGCTTTTGGGCGACGGACGCGGTTTCGTGGACAACCTGCAACGCCAGATGCTGTTTTCGGACATGGTAACGCGTCTCGACGATGCCGATTTGCAGCCGCTTTCGCGCAGTCAGGGCACGGTGCGCATGCTCGCGCGCATGGCCCGCGACGTGCTGCCGGGTGTGGCGGGGACGACGGCCGAGCGATGCCGTGGAAACAATTGCCAGCCTGAGCCAAAAAGCGATGCCGAGGCTCGTGTGTTCGAGCTTTTGCGCGCATATGCGGACGGTTTGGACCGTCGAGATATGGTCGAGCCCTGCGAGGCAGCCGACATTATGGCCGGTGTCCTGGCCGATAGCCTGCCGGCGTGCACCCGCGCCGTATGCGTGCGCGGTATCACGTCGTTTACGTACGCACTGCTCGAGCTACTGTCTGCCGTGGCGAACAATGGGGGAGAGGTCGTCGTGCTGCTTGCCCGCGAGCAGGCGGCGATGCGCGAGGAGCTTGCCGTGGCATTTGATGCCCGCGGTGTGCTGTTTGAGGTCGCGCCGCTGGGGGAGGACGCCGTCGCGTCTGATGCCGCTTGCGGGACCGCCGCTCAGCCTGCCTTTATTGAGGTCGCTGGCCCCCATGCCCGTGCTCATGCTTATGCGGACGCAATTGATGATCTGGTAAAAACGTGCCGGGGTTCCGAGGTCGACGGCGTCGCGACGCCTGCCGACCCTGTGCGCGTGCTCGTTGTTTCTGCCCGGGCACCCCAGCTGTTCGTTGAGCTCGCCTCTCGTCTGGCGGCTCGTCATATCGCTTCCGAGACAACTGAGTTCACGGCGTTTTCCCAGTCCATCGCGGGCAGGCAGTTTACGGCGCTCGCCGGCCTGATCGAGCGCATGAAGGCCGCCGATGAGGGCATGGCGTCAAAGACCGAGTGGTGGCCCGCGCCGGAGCTTACCGACTGGATCTACAGTCCGCTTTCGGGTGCCGACGCCGCGAGCGCCCGCGGCTTCGACAAGAACATGCGCCTGTCGCGCAGCAAGACCGCTGCGGGCGTCAAGAGCCTGCTGCAGAGCGTGCAGGGCCAGGTGAGGGGCGCCCGCAAGGCCGCCAGCGACGATAATTGGTTTAAGAATGTGCCGTGCGTGGTCTCGGACGTGTTTCAGGCGCTGTGGCGCGACAAACCCGTGACGGCGCTCAAGGCCATGCTCGCCGTTGCAGAGGCGCTGCCCGATCGCGCTCTAGGCGGTCTTGACGGCCAGGCCCGTCGTCAGGCAGAGACGGCTTTGCTGCGCCATGCCATCGACATCCTTATGAACGATGCTCGCGCGCTCGACGTGTCGCAGGCCGCGACCGTGCCGGTTCTCGACGGCGTTCGAACTAAGGTGGACAAGCGCAGCACCGCCTACGATTACGAGACCTACGAGGTCGATCGCACGCCACGGGCGCAAGTGCGCTTCGTGTCGCTTGCCGATGCGTCGGTTTTGCGTCCTGGCGGCTACGATGCCGTGCTGTTTGCCGATGTCGACCTGGACAGCTATCCGCTTTCGCACGAAGAGGGCCCGCTTGCCACGTTGATGGCCGAGCTGCGCCGCGACGGCGTGTCTTTGGAGCCCGCCGCCCTGCTGCGCGTGCGCTTTGGCCGTGCAATGCAGGCGACGAGCGGTCCGGTCGCGCTTGCCCGCGTGACACACGATCGCCAGGCGCGAGAGTGCTACCCGGCAGCCGTATGGACCGAGCTGCGGGCACATGCCGAGGCCGCTGGCGCTGCCAAGCCCACGTGCGTGGGCGAGGGCGATATCATCGCCGACTTTGATCCCGCGGCAGGTGAAGGCCTCAAGCGCGAGCGCGTGACCTGCGAAGCCCCTCAGCACCTGAGCGATGAAGCCATTCCGTATCTGGTTCTGCGCCGTCGCGATGGCGAGGGCGAGAACGCGCCGCTCGTGCCGCGTCTGACGTCCGCCTCGCAGATCGAGGCCTATTCTACCTGTCCACTGTGCTGGTTCGTGTCGTATCGCGTCAAGCCCCAGTCTATCGACGCGGGCTTTGACAACATGGAGAAGGGCAACTTTGTCCACGACGTGCTGGAGCATCTGCATGCCCGTCTGCCCCAAGAAGGCATGGAGCGCGTGACGCCCGAGAATCTGCCGCGTGCACAGGAGCTGCTGCACGAGGTCTTTGACGAGACGTTGGCCGAGCACGCTGGCAAGCGCGGCACGGAGGGCCCGCTGGTGCCGCTCTCCCCGGTGGAGGAGCGCCAGGTGGCCGAGATCTTGCCGCAGCTGGAGGGTGTGCTTGCCTACGAGTCCGAGGCACTTGCCCCCTTTGCCCCGCGCTACCTGGAGTTCGCCTTCAACGAGCTCAAGGTCGAGTATGCCGGTTGGCCGCTTGGCGGGCGCATCGACCGCGTGGACGTGGACGCCGAGAATCGTGCCGTGGTGATCGACTACAAGCATCGCACGGGCGTTGAGGAGTTTAAGCTCGCCGACCCTACGGTGCGCGACGAGGAATCGGGCACGGCGCCCATCGACGATCCGCGCTGGTTGCCACCACATACCCAAACGCTTATCTACGCCCAGGCCATGCGCCGGGCGCTGGATTTGGACACCCGCGCGGCGCTCTACTTTTCGACCAAGGGCGGCAAGCCGGCGTTGCGCGGTGCCGCGAGCGCCGAGCTGCTCGAGGAAGAGCGCGGCGACGGCCGCATCCCGGGCCTTAAGAAAGGTTTCCCCGGCGAGGGTGGCAGCATGGACTTCGACGCCCTGCTCGATCGCGTGGAGGCCGGCATCGCCGAGCGCTTGCGCGAACTCGAGGCGGGCAACGTCGCTGCTGTCGACCCGGCGTCGACGCAGGCCGCGCATGCCCGCTGCTCGTATAACCACGAAGGAACGTTTGTAAGGAGGGACGTGTAGACCATGGATCTTTCGACTTTGATGCCGCAACAGCTGCAGATTGTCAAAACGCTCGACCGCCCGCTGTTTGTCTCGGCGGGCGCCGGTTCGGGTAAGACCTTTACCCTCACGCGCCGCATCGTCTATGCGCTCTCGCCCGAATCCGGTCCGTTCGTCGAGCATCTGGACCAGGTACTCGCCATCACCTTTACCAAGGATGCCGCGGCCGAGATCCGCGACCGCGTGCGCCGTGCGCTTATCGACGAGGGTATGGACGAGGAAGCACTGACCGTCGACGACGCGTGGATTTCGACCATTCACGGCATGTGCTCGCGTATCCTGCGCGCGCACGCGCTGGAGCTGGGCATCGACCCCGAGTTCACGGTGCTCACCGATACCGACGAGCTCATGGATCAGGCTGTTGAGCATGTGCTGGGTCGCGCGACGGCACCCGATGCCGCCCCCGAGCTCGCGGCATCGCTCAAGGCCCTCTATGCCTGGTATCCCATGGCGGGCGAGGGCGGTTCCTTTGGCGGCGGTACGACCATCAAGGGTCTGGTGCGCGACCTGCTGGAGCTGTCGAGCCAGTTGCCGGGCGGTATGGACGACGTGCGCGTGGCGCGCGGCCAGGCCGATACCTCGGCACTCGCCGATGCCTATCGCGCGGCGCTGGGTGCGAGCAAGGCCTCGACCGAGAAGGCGCAGGCGGCGCTCGATGCCATCGACGCGTTCGAGGCGAGCGGCAAGACCATGGCCGATGCGGCGCGACTCATGATGTCGTGCACCATGCCGCGCGCGAGCAAGGCATTCCCTAAGGAGCAAGCCGAGCTGCTCAAGGCCGAGGCCGCCGATGCGTTTATCAATATCGTGCTTGCCTGCGGTGGCCCGGCGCTCGATGCGCTGGTGGGCCTGGCCCGTTCCGTGGAGGCGGAGTACCGTGCGCTCAAGGCCGACCAGTCCGCGCTCGACAATAACGATCTGCTGCGCATGGCATATGAGGCGCTGCGCGATTATCCCGCCATCCGAGCCGCCTACGAGGGCCGCTTTAAGATGGTCATGATCGACGAGTTCCAGGATACCGACCAGATGCAGGTCGACCTGATCCGTTACCTGACCGGCGCGGGGGAGCGTGCGCTTTGTACCGTGGGCGATGCGCAGCAGTCGATCTACCGCTTCCGCGGCGCCGAGGTCGAGGTCTTCCGTCGCCAGGAGCGCAAGGTGGGCTCGTCTACCGCGCCCGAGGCGACTGCCGCGGCCGACGCCCCTGCTGGCGAGCTCGTTAAGCTCGTGCGCAACTTCCGCAGCCATGACGAGGTGCTGCGTTACGTGGCGCGCGTCTTTGATGGCGACGATGGCGGCCTGATGCAGGGCTTTTTGGATCTTGAGGCGAGCGACGGCCGCAAGGACACGCTGGTGGCGGACGCCTCGCGTCGCCAGGCCCTCTTTGTTGCCGGCGGCAGTACGCAGGAGCGCACGCAGGCCAAGGCCCGTGCGATCGCCGAACGCTTCCGCGCACTTGCCGATGCCGGCCAGCCCCAGGGCGGCATGGTGCTGCTGCTGGGCCGCATGACCAACGCAGATGTCTACGCGCAGGCTTTCCGCGATCAGGGGCTCGACTGCGTCATCGCGGGCGGCTCGGTCTTTGCCCAGGCTGCCGAGGTGCAGACGGTGCGTGCCCTGGTCTGCGCGCTCGCCAATCCGGCCGATACGGCGCAGGGCCTTATGCCGCTGCTCGCCTCGCCGATGTTTGCGCTCGGCGCCCAGGAGTTCCTGGCGCTGGCGACCAGGCTCGATAGCGAGACGGGGGAGACCTCGCGCCGGAATATCGACGCGGGCATTATGAGTGATTTCGACGTGCCGGGCCTGCAAGACTTGCCGCTCGTGACGCGCGCCCGCGAGGTGCTGCGGTATGCGCTTCGTCGCGTGGGCCGCGATTCGTTCGCCGCCATCGCGCGCGACGTGGTCAACGCCTCCGGCTGGTTTGTGCGTCTGGCACAGCGTGGTCCCGAGGGCAAGGCCATTGCCGCCAACGTGCTCAAGGCGCTCGATGCCGTGGCCGAGGCGGAGGCCGAGTTCGGCAACTCGCCGCGTTCCATCGCGCTGGCCTTCGACCGCTTCTTGGCGGGCAAGGAAGCCCCGGGTGCCCTCAACGAGGAGGGCGACGGCGCGGTGCGCATCATGACGGTTCACGCCTCTAAGGGTCTGGAATATCCGGTCGTGGCGGTCGCCGAGTGCTTTGGCGTGCGTAAGCCCTCGGGTGCGGCACAGATGGGTCGCGTCGAGGGAGGAGCGCAGGTCGTGGCGCTGCCGGCACGCTTCGACGGCGTTAAGCTCACCGACGGAACCTTTGTGAAGGGCGACGACGTCAAAAAGCAGTTTGAGCACGCGTTTAAGGGCAAGGGCACGTCGCTGTGGCTACCGCCGGAGCTCATGGAGGATGTCTGCGCGACGGGTTCTCCCGCCGAGGCATTCGTTCGCCTGCGCAACGACGACCTGCAGCTTTCGCTCGAGGAGCGGGCTCGTCTGCTCTATGTCGCCATGACGCGTGCGCGCGAGCTGGTGATCTTGGCGATGGATGCCGGCGTGAGCCGCGGCAAGGTGGCGGCGCCGACCTTCGATGTCGAGACGGATCTGACCTACGATGTCCTGCGCCGCATTCTGCCGACGGACGCTCTGGACATGCCGCAGCTCGATAGCGACCGTTTGGTGTTCGACAACTCCAAGCCGGGCGACTACGAGCTCATCTCGCTCGCGGGCTTTACCTTTGGCGAGCAGGCGTTTGAGGCCAACGCTTCGCTGGATGTCGAGGGCAGGCTTGTCCGCGGCGATGCCGATGCAGATGCTGCCGACGATTCGGCCAGTACAATCGTCCCTGGTCCTGCCGACCCCAAGCCCGATTCGTTTGAGCTTGTGTATCCCCAGGCAGTGGGCGTGCGCATGGGCATCTGTCCATTTCCGGTGCGTGACTCGTATAGCTACTCGTCAATCGCCGCGGCGCTCCATGCCGAGACAGAAGACCGTGCCGCCGAGGCGCGTGTGCCCATGGACGAGGCTGGCAACGATGCAGAGTCGGATGGCTCCGAGATGACGGATGCGGATGTGGCCACCGTTGAGCCTGTCGGCAATCCCGTGGCGCTGGGTTCGGCGTTCCATGCCGCCTGCCAGTGGCTGATCGAGATGGGTTCCGATGCGCTGCCCGCTGAGCGTGCCGATGCTCTGGCGCGCCTGTGGTGCCTGACGCCGGAGCAGCGCGAACGCTTCGACGTTGCCCTGAACCGCTGGCTCAAGTCGGCTGTTCGTGCCGATCTGCTCGCGTGGCCGTGCGTTCGCGCCGAGGTGCCGTTCTTTTCGCTGGGCTGCGAGGACGAGGACATCGCTCGCTACGGTGCCTATGCCGAGGGCGCCATCGATGCACTGGCCACCGACCCGGCCGATCCGTCGCGCGCCCTGGTCATTGATTACAAGACGGGCGGCACGCCGGACGAGACGCCGGACCAGCTGCTCGAGAAGCACGCCCTGCAGGCGCGCGTTTACGCCGACGTGTTGCACAAGGCGGGCTTTGAGGCCGTGACCGTCAAGTTCGTCCGCGTGGAGCAGCCGGATCCGATCCTCTTCGTCGAACCCGCCGAACCTCAAGTGGTCACCTACAACTTCTAGCCCTCAGATAACTTGCGGTGGAATACGGACTGTTTTGGCCAAAAAAGCCGCCAAACAGTCCGTATTTCACCGCAACTGCAAGAGGAGCCGTGTTGGTTTGGCTAGGTTCGGGTGCTGTCCGTGCCGTGCGGTAAAATCGTTCAGTCAGAACACGAACCCGCATCGGAGCTCATCACATGGCATTCGTCCATCTGCACAATCACACTGTTTTCTCCATGCTCGACGGCGCAACCCGTATCCAGGATATGGTCAATCGTGCCGTTGAACTTGGCATGCCCGCCGTGGCCATTACCGACCACGGCTACATGTATGGCGTGCCCGACTTGGCGCTGGCCTGCGACGCCGTCAATCACAACACGCCCGAGTACAAAACCTGGAGCCACGACAAGGCCTTCTTGGAAAAGGACCGCCGCGACGAGCTGGTGGAGCCCGACCCCGAGGCAAACCCGCGCGAGCATGCCCAGTACGTCAAAGACATGGCCATGTGGGACGAGAAGGGCAACATCGACGAGCTCAAACCGCCCCTGGTCATCAAGCCCATCTTTGGCTGCGAGGTCTACTTTACGCCGGACGAGACCCTTGCCCGCGACCACAAGCCCGAGCTCTACCACATGATCCTTCTGGCCAAGGACCAGGAGGGCTACGTCAACCTAATGCAGACGGTCTCCGAGGCCGCCGTGCAGGGCTTTTACTACAAGCCGCGCGTGACGCTCGACAACCTGCGCCGCCATGCCAAGGGCATGATCTGCACGAGCGCCTGTATCGCGGGCATCATCCCCAAATACATCGACCGCGGCGACATGGAAGGCGCCATCAAGTGGGCCGAGACCTTCCGTGATACCTTCGAGCCCGGTGACTTCTACATCGAGATCCAGGAACACGGCATCACCACCGACAACGGCCTGACTGACGAGCAGATGGACCGCACGCTCATCGACATCGCCAAGCAGGTGGGCGTCAAGGTCATCGCCACCAACGACTTCCACTACCTGCGCCGCGAGGATGCGCCCGTGCAGGACGTCATCATGTGTATTGGCATGAACGCCAAGGTCGATGACCCCAACCGCATGCGCATGACCGGCTCGGAGTTTTACATGAAGACCGAGGAGGAGATGCGGGCGATGTTCCCGTATTGCCCCGAGGCCTGCGACAACACGCTCGAGATCGCCGACAAGTGCTACGTTGAGCTGGACTGGGACTCTATCATCCTGCCGCGCTTTCCGTTGCTCGATCCCGGCGAGACGCACGAGAGCCAGTTCCGCCGCGAGTGCGAGAAGGGCCTGCGCCAGCACTATGGCGACGACTGGGCCACGCGCGAGATCGGTGGCGTCAACATCAAAGAGCGCTTTGAGTACGAATACAAGGTCATTTGCGACAAGGGCTTTGCCGCCTACTTTTTGATCGTTGCCGAGTACGTGCAATGGGCTAAGGACAACGGCATCGGCGTCGGCCCCGGCCGTGGCTCGGCCGCCGGCGCTATCGTCGCCTACGCCATGAACATCACCGCGTTCGACCCGCTCGAGAACGGCCTGATGTTCGAGAGGTTCCTGTCCCCGCAACGTACCGAGATGCCCGATATCGATATGGACTTCGACGATGAGCGGCGCCTCGAGGTCGTGGAGCACGTTCGTCAGCTCTACGGTCCCGAGAAGGTCACCCACGTCATCACCTACTCGACCATTAAGGCCAAGCAGGCCATCAACGACGCCGCGCGCGTCCTGGACTACCCGGTCTACATGGGCCAGCGCCTGTCCAAGATGGTCTCGAGCGACCCCAAGGTCAAGCTCAAGCAGGTGCTCGACAAACAACCCGGCAAAGAGGATCTGTTTAACCCCGATTTTGCCGAGGCCTATAAAAAGGACGACGACGCTCGCCGCATCATCGACACGGCGCTCTCGATTGAGGGCCTCACCCGTGGCGAGGGCGTGCACGCGTGCGCCGTTCTGATCTGCCGCGACCCCGTCAACGAGCACGTGCCCACCAAGCTCGACACCAAGGGCGGCGTCGAGATTACCCAGTACGAGGGCCATACCGTCGCCGACATGGGCCTGCTCAAGATGGACTTCCTGGGCCTGCGTACGCTGACGGTTATCTCCAAGGCCAAGGCCAACATCAAAAAGAACTTCGGCATCGACATCAAAGAGGAAGAGATTCCCTTTGACGATCCCGAGATCTTTAAGCTCATGGGCTCCGGTCACACTGCCGGCGTTTTCCAGGTCGAGTCCGCCGGCATGACGGCCACGATCAAGAACATGAAGCCCACCGAGTACAAGCACGTCGTAGCATTGATCGCCCTGTACCGCCCGGGCCCGCTGGGCGCCGGCATGGTCTCGTCCTACATCAACCGTATGAACGGCAAGGAGCCGGCGGTCTCCTACGACGACCGCTTGGACGACATCCTGGGCGAAACCTACGGCACCATGGTCTACCAGGAGCAGGTTATGCTCATCTCCGTCGAGATGTGCGGCTTCTCCAAGGGCGAATCGGACTCGCGTATCCGTAAGCCCGTGGCTAAGAAAAAGATCAAGCTGCTCACGTCGACGGTGCTGCACTGGGAGGATGGCTCGGACGAGACCACCTACGACCACTGGATGAACGGCGCCATCAAGAACAACTACACGCGCGAGGTCGCCCAGAAGATTTGGGACGACGTTCTTGAGTTCGCGTCCTACGCCTTTAACAAGTCGCACTCCGCCGGCTACGCCATTCTGGTTATGCAGACGGCATGGCTCAAGGCACACTATCCGCACGAGTACATGGCGGCCGTTCTGACGTCCTATACGGGCAAGACCGACAAGATCGTGCACTACGTCTCGGCGTGCCGTCACGACGGCATTCCCGTGCTGTCGCCAGACGTCAACGAGTCCGGCACCGAGTTCACGGCTACCAAGGAAGGCGTGCGCTTTGGTCTGGCCGGCATCCGCGGCGTGGGCACCGGCGTGGCGCAGGCGATTATCGCCGAGCGCGAGGCGGGCGGCCCGTTTAAGACACTGCACGACTTTGTCGATCGCGTGGACTCGAGCCAGGCCAACCGTCGCGTGATCGAATCGCTGATCAAGGCAGGTGCCTTCGACTCCACGGGCTATCCGCGCCGTCAGATGATGCATTTTGTGGACAAGAACAATCCCGAGAACATCATCGATGCCGCAGTGAAGCGCCAGAAGGACCGCGCGAGCGGCCAGACCTCGTTCTTCGATATGTTCGGCGACGTTGAGGGTTCGGGCTTCGAGGTCAGCGTGCCCGATCCGGACGGCCAGGAGTGGGACCGCCACCTTAAACTGAGCCAGGAGAAGGAGGTTCTGGGCATTTACGTCTCGGACCACCCTCTGCGCCCGTTTGAGTATGCTCTCAGCAAAGCGCGCGACTTCTCGTTCTCGCAGATCGACACTGGCTATGAAGTTCAAAACCCCACGGGCGGCACTATCAACCAGGAGATTCCTGAGGGCAAGGCACTGTGGTGGGCCGGCATGGTCTCGAGCGTGTCCAAGCGCGTGACCAAAAACGGCGACCCCATGGGCATCGTACAGCTCGAGGACATGGAAGGCGAGGCCACCGTCGTCGTGTTCCCCAAGACCTATAAGGAGGCCGAGGGGTATCTGTACGGCGAGGTCGATCCCGAGACCGGCGCGCAGCTGTCCGATGCCTTTGTGCGCATTAAGGGCAAGCTCGAGCGCTCGGACCGCGGCGACCAGATCATCGCGCAGGAGATCGTGCCGTTGGAGCTCAACGAGGAGAACAATAAGCCCAAGGTCTTTGAGGTCATGGTGCCCAACAGCCGCTTTAGCCAGGGTAATATGGCGCGCCTGGCCACGGTGCTCACCACCAACCCGGGCGGCGACCGCGTGGAGATCTTTATCGAGCAGGTAGACGGGCGCGTGCTGCGCGCCGAGGTACCTGCCAAGGTCAACGCGCGCTCGATTCCGCTGCTGGCCGAGGCCAAGGCCATCGTGGGTAACCAAGGCCGCGTGACGGTTATCTAAAATGATTTTTCTGGGACGGGGATTTAAAAATCATTTTGGATGACATAGGGCGGCGGACCAGTCTTTCTGGGATGGGGAATGATTTTTAAATCCCCGTCCCAGAAAAATCATTTGCTGCGTGGATTGGAGGAAGTGATGGCGCAGGGGACGTTTGTGCAGGCGCTCCGGAAAGAGGCGGCGCTGAGCGGCACCTTTATGAAAGGGCGCTCGCTCATGCTCAACGGTGCCGTGCTGTCGATCGAGGACAGCGGCTCGCGCTTCTCCAAAAACGTGACGGTCGAGGGCACGGTGCGCGGCTCGCGCGGTGACCTGTACAA
>CABUCQ010000023.1 GCA_902490095.1 uncultured Collinsella sp. | reverse complement strand
CCCGAGAGCGCCGGGCTGCCGTAGAGCACCAGGCCAAGCGGCGACTGGCTGTTGACATGCATGGCAAAGGCCGCCTGAGGGCGCGGGTTCTCGAGCAAGCCGTCGGCGATGGCAGCGCGTGCTCCCTCAAAGGTCTCCTCGCCCGGCTGGAACAGCAACTTGACGGTAGCGTTGGCCTCCACAAGCTCGGCCTCGCGGGCCTTGAGCAGGCGCGCCGCACCAAGCAGGGCCGTCGCGTGCATATCGTGACCGCAAGCATGCATGCAGCCATTGGTGGATGCAAAGGGCTCGCCGGATTCCTCGACAACGGGAAGGGCATCCATATCGCCTCGGAGCATGACGACCGTTCCGGCCTGCTCGTCCTTGCACGTGCCATTGCCCTGAGCGGCCGCACCGGCACCGATCAGGCCAACGACGCAGGAACCGTCGACTAGCGTGGTATGGGGGATGTCCATCTCGTCCAGACGTGCCTGGATATAGGCAGACGTCTGCGGAAGATTGTTACCCAGCTCGGGCATCTGGTGTAGATCGTGTCGCCATGCAGCGAGCTCGTCTGCAAAAGCCTGAGCTTCTGCGACAAGACCGTCACCGATAGCGGCCTGCGCCGCCGCGGTGGCCTGGGGCGCTGGTTGCGGTTGAAAATCGGACAGAGCTGATGCCATAGAAGCCCTCCAGTAACGTTTTTGCAGCACGCACTTTGATAGCGTAAAGTGCAAGGTACTACTTTAAGGGCGACGCATAAAAAATGCCGCCCCGGGAGGCGGCGCAACAAATTGTTTACAATTGCGGACGCGGCTTTCGACGCAAAAAATCGAAATGCGTCTCGCTCAAGATAATCGAAAGAAAGATGAGCGCGAAGCCGGCGAGCAGGCGCGAGGTGAGCGCCTCCCCCATCAGCAGCACCGAGAACAGCACGCCCGAAGGCGACTCCATCGAAAGGAGCAGTGAGCCCGTCGAGGCCGAGACATGCGCCAAGCCGACGTTTTGGATGAGCAGAGCCGCGCATGTGCAACCAACCGAGAGAAACGCCATCGCGCTGATAAAGCTCGGCGTCCACACGGACAGAGGCGCTTGGGTCTCGAATAGCAGCGACGTTGCCAGGCTCAGCACGCCGTTGCCCACAAACATCCAAAACGTGATGACGTTGATGTCCATTTTGCGACCGTACTTGGCAGTCACCGCCATCTGGATGGCGAAAAAGACCGCACCCGCCAGCGTAATGACATCACCGATGTTGAATTCAACGCTATCGAGCGCCACCAAGCCAATGCCCGCCAAGCACAGCAGCGCCGCGCCCAGGTTATAGCGGGTGAGTTTTTCGCCGCTCAGAAAATAGCTCGCGAACGGCACAACGATGCAATACGTGCCCGTCAAAAAAGCATTCTTGCCCGCCGTGGTGTGCGCCAGACCGACTGTCTGCAGGGCGTAGGCGGCCCACATAAGTGCGCCCATGCCAAGTCCGACGATAAGGTTGCGGGCGTTGAGGTGCGCGATGATGCGCTTGTGGAAGATGAAAAACATGACCAACGCCGCAGGCAGAAAGCGCACGTAGAGCAGTTCGAACACCGGAATGGTGTCGAGCGCGTCCTTCATGGTCGTAAAGGAGTAGCCCCAGACGACTGCCACCGAAAGCAGCAGGACTTTCCAGAACAGCGGCGAGCGAGCGCCGGCGCCGCGGGAGGTGCCGCCCGCGCCCAGGTCCTCGCGAGCAACAGGGCTATCGGGCATCATTTCGATATTGTCAGTGGCATGCTGGGCCATAGGGCATCCTCGCGCTCAATCTGGGCGTGGTGTCCGCACGCGCATGGCTGCGTGCCGCCTCATGGTCAAATAAAAGCAGGGCGCACCGGACCCCCGGCACGCCCCGCTACTGTAGCAACAACCAAGCAGCCCGTGCAATTCACTACGCTAAAGCATCGGGTTGGAAGATCTCGATGTTCCGACGGCGTTTACGTTGCTGAACTAAATCAATTTGGTTGACTCCAGTTTTTCGATGATCCAGTCGTTGGCTTTGATGACCGGGCGGCGGAAGACGACGCCCAGTGCCAGCGACGGAATCAGATAGCTCGCCAGAATGCCTAGCTCAATCCAGTACTCCATGTGGTACGCACCGGCCATGGCGGCATGCATGGCGTTGATGCCGTGGGTGAACGGCAGGAACGGATAGATCGCCTGGAACACGGGGCCGGTCATCTCGATGGGGAACGTGCCGCCCGAACCGCCGACCTGCATGACCAGCAGCACGACGGCGAGCGCCTTGCCGATATCGCCAAACGAAACCGTAAGCGTGTAGACGATATTGGAGAACACGAGACTCGCGACCCAGCCCGCCAGCACAAACTGCAGCGGGTCGTCGCACTGGATGCCAAAGAACAGGATGTCGCCCGCACACACGAGCGTTGCCTGCAGCAGGGCCAGACCGCCAAAGAACAGGTAGCGGCCCAGGTAGATCTCGTGCAGGCGCACGGGGATGAGCTCGTTGATAAGCTCATCGTCAACCGAGACCTTCATCATGGCCGCCAGCACAATCGAGCCCACCCAGAGCGACAGAATCGTGTAGAACGGCGCCATGGCCGAACCGTAGTTGCGGATCGGATAGACCGGCTTGCGGTCGAGCGCGACGGGGCCGGAAAGCGACACGGCCAGACCCTCGGGATCATTGCCGATCATCGTCTTGATCGTAGCGAGGTCATCCGACATCAAGGCGCCGTCGAGCTCGTCCTTAAACGCACTGATCTTGTCCGACGCCTCGCCCAGCTGATCAGAAGCCTTGTTGACCAGCTTTGCAGCTTTGGAGAGGCCCTTTGCCAGCGAACCGGATGCGTCGGTCAGGCCAGCAACAGCACTATCCAGATCGTTCGAAATACCGTTCAGCGAATCCAAAACGCCCGAGATGGTCTTCTTGAGCTCCTTTGCCTTGGCCGAAAACGTAGAGTCGTAGTCAGTCTTGGCGCCCGAGATACCAGCCTTGGCATCCGCGATTGCCTGATCGACCTCGGCACGCGACTTATTAACCTCTGCCATGCTGTCAGAGAGAGACTTCGCGGTGGCCGTCAAGTCCTTGGCGTTGTTGCGATACTCCACAGCAATCCTGCTCAGCGATGTTGCCACAGACTTGAGGCTGTCCTGGAGTTTTTCGTCAGTCACCTGATCGGCAAAGCTGCGGAGCTGGTCGGCCGTGGCGTCGATATCGTCGGCACGCGTGTTGAGCGCCGCCGCGGCATCGTTGAGCTGGGACACTGTAAGGTCGACATGTTGATTCGCGGCATCAAATGCCTTCGCAAGCTCGGCGGACACGTTGTCAAACGAGCCCGCGCTTCCGTCAATCGCGGCATTGATGGCGTCGTTGGCGTCCTTCAGCGCTTCCTTGGAATCGCTAATACCGCTTTTGACATGCTCCATCAGCTGCTTCGTTGACTCATCGACCGTGCCCGTCTGCTTGAGCATGCCGCTCGCCGACGTCAGCGAATCGGACGTGGAGCTCAAAATGCCCGCCAGCGACGAAGCATTTGCCCGAACGTCTCGCAGGTCCTCAATCGAATCGCCGAGCGTCGAGGACAGGTTGGCGATAAAGTTACCCACCTGGTCGGTGCTCATGTAATCGAGCAGGCTGGACACCGTCTTAAGACCGATCGTCGTAATGGTCTCGGTAAAAGTTTCGTTAACCTGGCTCTGGACGGCGCTCGAACCCTTCTCGGTCACGATCTGCGCAATGGCGTTGGCCTTCTGATTCTCGTAGAACTCGATATCGGCATGCTTCACGTCGGTCGAGAAAAGCGTCATCATGTCAGCGCTAAACGTTTTGGGGATAACGACGGCAGCATAGTACGCGCCCGACTTAACGCCCTCGATAGCCTTTTCGCGATTGTTGAGCACAACCCAATCGAAGCTCTCGTTGCCGCGTAGGGTGGCGGTCACGTTTTCGCCCACGTTAACCTCGACGGGGATCAAATCGCTCTCGTAACCCTCATCGGTGTTGACCACGGCGATCTTAAGATTGCCGGTGTTGCCGTACGGATCCCAGCTGCCGGCGATGTTAAACCACGCGTACAGACACGGTACGATAATGAGGCCCATCACGACAACCAAGCCGATCACGGAGCGAGACACGTTTTGGACATCGCGCTTAAACAGATGCAGGATGTTCTTCATTTATGCCTCACCTCCTTTGGAGTGCTTGCCAAGCGCGGTGGTATCTCCATCATTTGTGGCTGTGCTGTCGCTGCCCTGAGATTTATGGTGCGAGCCGATATGCGGCAAGCGGCCCGTGGACTGATCGCCGCCCTTGGCACCACGCTCGCTGGCGTTGAGGCCAAACATGTGGCGGGCGGCAGGAATGGCGGCCGTGTGTTCGCGCATCTCGCGACGCAGGTCCTCATCCGAAAGCGCCGAGATGCGCATCTGGGTATTGAGGCTCGCTCGGATATATTCGATATTGATAAGCCAGCCGCAGATGGCAATAACCGAGATGATCCAAATGACAAGCAGGATGATTTTGCCGTTATTGTCGATATCGAGAACCGTCGACAGGACAAAGAGCAGGACCTGAACGCCCACCACGGCGGCAAAACCGCCCTTGATGTAGTACGGGTAGCGATGTTCAAAGGCGACCGCATGATCGAGCAGTTCGCGACGGTACGAATCGGAATCGAGCATGACGCGCATGGCCGTGCGCAGCGAGTAGCGCTGGCGCGGCAGGTCGTTGGACTCGCAAATCATCATACCGGTCGTGGAGAGCTGTTTATCAAAGAGCAGGTTAAGGTTGAGCAGCAGCGGACGCAGCTGCAGGCCGATAAAGAGCGCCACGATCAAGAACACGCCCAGAATGCACAGGTTAAACAGGTAGTTGAACGAATACATGCCGCCGACCGTCTCGCGCAGCAGATTGATGCCGTAGGTAAAGGGCAGCAGCGGGTGCAGCCACTGGAAGAAGCCGGGCATCATCTCGATGGGGTACATGCCCGACGAACCCGGGATCTGCACGATGACGAGAATGACGCCGATAGCCTTGCCGATATGCTTAAACGTGGTGGACAGCGCATAGATGATATTGACGTAGGTGAACGAAATGGCGATGCCGCCCAGCACGAACAGCAGCGGGCTGACGCACTGCACGCCAATCACCAGATCGCCTACCGTAACGATGATGGCCTGCAACGCGCCCAGGATCACCATGAGCAACCAGCGGCCAAAGTAGCCTTGGCGCGCCGTAAAGCTGCCAACACCTTCACGGTCGACCTCGAGCTTGTAAATGGCGATGAGCACATAGCCGCCCACCCAAAGCGCCAGATTGGTGTAGAAGGGAGCGATACCCGAGCCAAAGCTCTTGACCGGATAGATTGACTTGGACGTCAACTCAACCGGAGACGCCATGAAATCTGCCACGTCATTGACATCGACGCCCATCAGATCGGCCAGCTCGCCCATGGACTCGGAGGTCTGCAGCGCCGCGATGTCATTGGCGGCGGTTGCAAGCTTGTCCTGGACCTTGGCAAGCGAGGAATCGGTCTGGGACAGCGTGGTCTTGGCCTGGCCGAGCGTAGCGCTAAGCTGCGCCAACGTGCCGCGCGCATTTGCAAGTGTAGGTGTCATACCCGAGACGATACCGGTCAGGTCGCCCGAAACGGCAGCAAAAGAGTCGAGCGCGCTCGAGGCCTTCGGCAGCGCGTTTTGGCCCAAGTCCGTCTGGGCTTGGCCAAGGTTGGTCGCACCGGTATGAATTGCGTTATTGATAGCGTCACTGGCACCCGAAACAGCCGCTGCGTCATTCGCCATGGCGCTCGACTGCGCGGACAGACCGTCCTTGATGCTCTGAAGCTTTTCATTCTGCTCTCGAAGCAAATCGATGGTCGATACAATGCGCGCGTCAATTTCCTCGGAACCTGTCGACGTGTCATTGGCGAGAATCTCCAAGTGCCCGATAACGGCCTTATTGTGGTCGATCGTCGCTTGAAGAGACTCGAGCGAGTTGTCGATACGGGTGGTCGTAGATGTGACCGCGCCCGTCAGCTTGCCGATGGCAGCGTTCGCAGAGGCCGACGTCTTGGTGAGCGCAAGGCTGCCTTCCGAGAGCGCCTTGGAGAGCGAGGTGATGGAGTTGCCCGCCGTGGTGCGAGCTTCGCTCAGCAGGTCGTTGCCCTGGGAGATCGCCTGCGTCAGCGACGGTGCCTGGCCTTGCAAGCCGGCAAGTGCCGCATCAGCCGAGGCGATAGCGCCACTCGTCTTATCAATGGCGGCATTCATATCGCCAATCGAATCGCGCACCTCACCCAAGGTACCGGATGCCTCTGATACCGAACCAGCCAACGAATTCTGAGTCTGGGTTGCCTTGTCCTTTAAATCGACCCCGGCATCCTTGGCGATGCTGGCAACGGTCTCGCCCACTGTGGAGACAAATTCCGAGTTGATCTGCTCCTCGATGGTGCTTGCACCGGTGTCGGTAACCTTGGGCGCAATAGCACTCTTCTTCTCATTGACGTAGTACGTAAGCTTGGGCTGATGGTAGTTGCCGTCGAGCATCGAGACCAGGTTATCCGAGAAGTTCTTAGGGATTACGATGGCCGCATAGTACTCACCGCTCTCGACGCCCTCCTTGGCGTCGGCCGCCGAATCGACGAAGGTCCAGCCCAGCTGATCGTTCTCCTTGAGCTGATCGACGACCTGGTCGCCCGCGTTGAGCTCGCCCACCAAGTCGTTTTGGGTGCCCCGATCGTTGTTGGCGATGGCAATCTTGATACCCTGGGTGTTTCCGTACGGATCCCAGTTAGCCACGATGTTGTACCAGGCATACAGCGAGGGAATGACGCACACGCCCAAAGTAACCACCAGGGCGACGGGGTTCACGAGCAATCGCTTGATGTCGCGCTTAAAGATCGCAAAGGAGACCTTTGCGTTGGATAGTTTGCTGCCGAGACTCACGCTTGGACCATCCATCCTGTCGTTGAATCGAATCGTACTATCGACAACCATTGTACGGAGGCGCTTTAACGTCTCAAAGCACAATGGTGTTGAGTTTTGCGGGTAGCAATATACTACGAAGATGAGTTAACGTACAGTTGTACAGTATCTTAAATTACAGCAGGTTACAAAACCACAACCCGCACAAATTAGCAATTCAAATAGTCATCGGGGACGTTCTTAAACGACTGGTCAAACAAGAACGCCCCCAACGACTAGTTTGGACCACGGTAACATCGATGTTTTAGCAATGCCAGCGAGCGGGCGCCAGAGCGAACAAATTGGCATGAAAAGAGGACGGCATAGACCTTCTGGTCATGCCGTCCTCTTTGAATGACAAGTTGTCGCTCTGGCGCCCGCGCAGCGTCGACTGGTCCGCCGTTCGTTAGAACGGCGGAACTGAGGGCAGCGTCGAGCCGTTACGCGGTTTGGTAAAACCGCGTAACTACCGAACTACATCAAGTTGCAAACAGCCGCCGCGAAGGCAACGGGGTCCTCGGGGAGGATACCCTCGACCAGCAGGGCCTGATCGTAGAGCAGACCAGAGTACTGCTTGATCTTGTCGGCGTCGCCTGCCTTCTGGGCAGCGACAAGCTTGTCAAAGACCGGGTGCTTGGCGTTGAGCTCGAGCACGCGCTGGCTCTTGGGCATGCCGTCGGGCGCGCCCTCGGGTCCCTTCTGGAGTACCTTCTCCATCTCAAGCGAAAGCGGACCCTCGGTGGTGATGCAAGCGGGGGCATCGGTCAGGCGCGCGGAGACGGCAACTTTCTCGACCTTGTCACCGAGTGCCTCCTTCATAGCACTAAAGAGGTCCTCGTTCTCCTTGGTGGCGTCCTCGGCCTCCTTCTTCTCATCCTCGGTCGCCAGGTCAAGATCACCGGTCGCGACGTTCTTGAGCTCCAGATGACGATCCTCGACCTCGGGCTCGGCACCGTCGGCCACAGCCTTCTCGGCAGCCTCGCGGGCAGCATCGTCCTCGTAGATCTTGGGCATATCGGCGGCAACGTACTCACGCATGGCCTGGAAGGTAAACTCATCCACGTCCTGCGTCAGAAGCAGCACGTCATAGCCGCGGTCGAGCACGCCCTTTACCACGGGCATCTTGGCCAAGCGCTCGCGCGAATCGCCGGCGGCGTAGTAGATGGCCTTCTGATCCTCGGGCATGCCCTTGGCATACTCGGCCAGGGTAATCATCTTCTGTTCCTTGGCAGACCAGAACAGCAACAGGTCGGCGAGCTCATCGGCCTTCATGCCATAGCTCGAGTAGATGCCGTACTTAAGGCCGCGGCCAAAGTTCTCAAAGAACTTCTCGTAGGCCTCGCGGTCGTTGTCACGCATATCCTCAAGGTCAGCGGTGATCTTCTTTTCCACACGCTTGGCGATGGCCTTGAGCTGACGGTTCTGCTGCAGCGTCTCACGCGAGATGTTGAGCGACACGTCGGCGGAATCCACGACGCCGCGGACAAAGTTGTAGTAGTCGGGCAGCAGGTCGTCGCACTTCTCCATGATCAGGACATTGGAGCTGTAGAGCGCCAGACCCTTCTCGTAATCCTTGCTGTACAGATCGAACGGCGCGCGGCCCGGCACAAACAGCAGGGCGTCATACTCGAGCGTGCCCTCGGCATGGAAGCTGATGGTGCGCGCAGGATCGTCAAAGTCGTGGAACGTGGACTTGTAGAACTCGTCGTAGTCCTTCTGCTCGACATCGGAGCTGCGCTTCTTCCAGATCGGCGTCATGGAGTTGACGGTCTCGAGCTCCTGGTAGTCCTCGTACTCGGGCGTGTAGTCATCGCCAGCATCCTCGGGCTTGGGCTTCTGGCGGCTCTTGGACACCATCATCTGGATCGGGTAACGCACATAGTTACTGTACTGCTGAATTAGGCTCTTGAGGCCCCACTCGGTCAGGAAGCGATCGTAGGTCTCGGCCTCGCCGTCGGCATCGAGCTTCTCGTTCTCGCGCAGCGTCAGGATGACATCGGTACCGTGCTCGGCACGCTCGCCGTCCTCGATGGTGTAGCCCTCAAGACCGTCGGATTCCCACACATGGGCGACATCCGCGCCATAGGCGCGGCTGACGACCTTCACATGGCTGGCGACCATAAAAGCCGAGTAGAAGCCCACGCCAAACTGGCCGATGATGTCGACTTCCGAACCCTGCTGCTCGGCGTTCTCGGTCTTAAACTCCTCGGAGCCGGAATGGGCGATGGTGCCCAGGTTGCGCTCGAGCTCCTCGGCGGTCATGCCAATGCCGTTATCCGAGATCGTGATGGTGCGGGCATCCTTGTCGAAAGAGACGCGGATGGCAAGGTCACCTTGGTCGAGCTTAACGCTCGGGTCCTGCAGGCTCTTAAAGTTGAGCTTGTCGACGGCGTCGCTCGCGTTAGAGATAAGCTCGCGCAGGAAGATTTCCTTATTGGTGTAGATGGAGTTGATCATGAGGTCGAGCAGTTTTTTGCTCTCGGTCTTAAATTGACGCATGTGCAGTCCTTTCGCGCTACCCCCGTCCGCAAAAACGGCCCGGTCGCCCGAGCCGAATCGCAGACCTGCTATGTTCAGACTTAGATTTTATAACCCATTAGCGCGCATATATACATACGGAATCGAAAAACTGTATGTCTAAGCGCTCCGATGCGCCAATTGCCAAGGAGCGTCCCCAACTGCCGGCAGAAAAGGAACGTCCCTATCTGCCATCTACGCGCTTGGCCATCCAGACATGGGGCTGGCCCTCGTCTTCGTAATCTACCGGGGCGATTTGCGTGTAGCCCGCCTTTGCATAGAGCGGCAACACGTATTCCTGCGCATGCAGCTTAATAAGCTTAGCGCCGGCATCGCGTGCACACGAAGCACTGGCCTCGACGATCGCACTCGCCAGTCCGCGACGACGCATAGCCGGCAGCACGGCGACGCGCCCCATAATGTAGGTCTCCCCCGCCGCAACGCCTTCGTCCATGTCGCATGCCGGCAACACCGGGGCCTCTGCGTCAGCCACGCGCTCAAGCTCTTCGGGAAACACGCGCGAGCAACCGGCAAGCTCGCCGTCTACATAGAGCGTCACATGAATGCAGTTTGGATCCTCGTCGATAGCGTCGAACTCATTCTCGTAGCCTTGCTCGTCCATAAAAATGACGCGGCGCACCAACGCCGCGTCATCAAAGCATCCCGTCTTAAGTTGGATATCCATGGCTGCCCTTTCATTCAATGCGAACGTTAGGGACAGATATTAGCGAAAATGAGCTCCGCGCACGCTATACTTCGCGCGAGCCTTCGCCAGGCAGTCGTAATGACCCACGTTATGGGCATCGCTCGCGATGAAGCTGTACAGGTTCTGATCGAACAGGCGCTGTGCCGGCTTTTTCTCGCGACCAAATCGACCGCCGGCAATAAAGTCCGCCGAAGCCTGCAGCTTGCAGCCCATATCGACCAGGCGCTCCGCCACGCTTACATCCTTTTGAACCGCACGATAGCGCTCAGGATGAGCGATGATCACCTGGTAGCCACGGCACTGCAAATCGTAAATCGTGTTCTCGTACTCTCTAAACGCATACGCATCGGCATGCGTCGAAAGCTCGAGCAGAAACTCGTTGGTCCCATCGAAATGCAAGTGCTCCGCGGCATCGATACCAAGCTCAACGAGCTTTCGATGGTTGACCTCGAAGCCCATCTGGAGCGGAAAACCGTCAGCGTTATCACGCAGCAGCTCAAAGGCATCCCACATCTTGTCGTAATCAAAATAGGGATCACGGCAGTGAGGAGTGCAAACGATTCTGGTTACACCGGCCCGCTTGGCAGCCTCGAGCATCGCCAAGCTCTCATCGAGATCGGCGGCGCCGTCGTCTACACCCGGCAAGATATGGCAATGAATGTCACGCATAGGTCAGCCTTAATCAACTAAACGTTTGCTCGGTTGGTGAAGATGCCCTTTTTGGAAGTCCCCTGATCGTCGGAGCCCTTCTTCACCTTCTTACCGTCCTTGGTGTAGTAGGAGTAGTAGTACTCGCTGGTCTCGGTCTCGCAGTAGTTCATAACGGTACCAATGAGCTTGACCTTCTCGGACTTCTTAAGCTGACCGATGGCGTTGAGCGCCTCCTCGCGCTTGGTGAAATCCTCACGCACGACAAAAAGCGCACCGTCGGTCAGACTTGCGATCTCGGCAGCATCGATGAAGGTGCCGACCGGGGGAGCATCAAAGATGACGTACTGGAACTTGGCGGACAGTGCCTTTACCAGCTTGGCAAAGCGGTGAGAGACGATGATGTCGGCAGGATTGGGAATATGCGGCTCGGCATCGAGGAAGTAGAAGTTCTTCTGACCCGTCTCGACAATCGCCTGGTCAATAGAAACCTGCTCGGAAAGGACTGCATAGAGTCCGCCGCGGGAGCGGACGCCGAGCATATCGGCAAGGGACCTGCGACGCATATCAGCCTCGACCAGCAGGACGCTCTTGCCGCTGGTGGCGATAGCCTGGGCAAGGTTAATGGAAACCGTAGACTTGCCCTCGTTGGGAATCGAGGACGTAACGGTGATGGTGCGAATGGGGTCGTCCACGCTCGCAAAGCGGATGTTGGCCAGAAGGGTCTTGGCGGCATTCTGTACAACGAGCTTATCGGTGTTCTTTGCCTTAGCCATGCCTATTTACCACCTTTCATAGCCGGAATTCGGCCAACAACGGGAATGCCCAGGAGCTCTTCCGCCTCTTCGGCACCGCGGATGCGGGTATTGAGCATGTCTGCCAAAACGACATAGGCGACTGCGATAAAGATACCGGCGAGGAACGCGACGGCAATATACAGCGTGCGCTTGGGGCCGCTGGGGGCTTCGGGGGTCTTAGCCTCGTCGATAACGTTGATGCTCTGGGCAGCGCCGACGTTCTGAGCGACCGTACTCACCGAGCTAGCTATGGCCTTTGCGACCTCAGCCGTCTCCCTGGCATCGGTGCCGGTAACCGAAAGCGTAATGACACGCGTGGTGGTCTCGGAGGAAACAGACACCTTGTAGTCATCCAGATCGGTGAGGCCCAGTTCCTTGGCGGCGCCGCTCTTAACGCTATCGCTATCCAGCAGCGTGGCGATATCGTTGGAAAGCATCTGGCTCGCCGAGAGATCGTTGTAGCTCATCTGGCCGCTATCGTCGGTCTTGGCGAGAATGTACATGCTCGTCGTCGCGGTATAGGTGTTGTCCATCGCGGCGAAGGACACGATGCCCATGGCGATCGCGCAGACCACCGGAAGGGTGATGACCAGCTTGAGGTGCTTCTTCAGCAGCTGGAACAGTTCGAGAAGGGTCATGCAGCTTGCCTTTCATTTCCCCAGTTCGGATTGACAAAACTGTCCGTATGTTATCGCATCTTTTTACCGAGACCAAACTCTATACATAAGAAACAGGCTCTCCTGTAAAAATGTCGGAAGCAATCGTAAAATTGCACAACAACGCCGCACCCGAAAGTCAAATGCGGCGTCTACATCAATACCTATGTTGTATCGCTATGCGAATGGCTCGTCCTGCTGTATGGGAAACGTCACCGTAATGGTGGTTCCCACGCCCAACTCGCTCGACAGATCGAGCGTGGCGTGATGATACAGGGCCGCATGCTTGACAATGGCAAGCCCCAGACCGGTTCCGCCGCGCGCCTTGGACCTACTCTTGTCCACGCGATAGAACCGCTCAAATACCTTGCCCTGTTCTTCAGGCGCGATACCGATTCCCGTGTCGGCGACCGCAAGGAACGGATGGCCTTCGTCGTTGGTGTCGCACTGCAGCGTAACCGTACCGCCGGGTCGATTGTAGCGGATGGCGTTGCTCGCCAGATTATAGATGAGCTCGTCAATCAAGCGCGACACGCCTTCGATGACCACAGGCTTGGTCTCATGACTTATCGTCACATTCGCCTGACGGGCGACCTGTTCAAGACGCTGCTCAACCGCGTAGATGGCACGCGAGAGCTCAATAGGCTCCGTGGAACCAATGGGCACCGCCTCGCCCTCAGTTGCACGCTCGGCCTCGTCCAAGTTAGACAGCGTAAGGATATCGTTGACGAGCGCTGCCAAGCGGCCCGCCTCACGATAGATGCGACCGCCAAAGTTGCGCAGGTCGCCCTCGCCCTCGACCATGCCGTTTGCGATGAGCTCGGCATAGCCCGAAATCGCCGTAAGCGGCGTCTTGAGCTCATGGGTGATATTCGCCGTGAACTCGCGGCGCATACGGTCGTTGTCCGCCAGCACCGCCATTTGGCGCTTGAGTTCCTGGCGCTGCGACTCGATACGCTCAAGCATGGGGACCATCTCGGCATAGGCGTGCTCATAGCTACGGCGTGGGTGATCCAAATCCACCTCTTGCAACGGCGCGATGATGGCACGGGACTCACGGCGCGCCATAAAAAACGAGAGTACTGCACCCGCTGCTGCGATAAGCAGCATCGGCGCCAGCATCGACAGCAAAATCGCCGCAACGCCAGGCTGGGCCTGCGCCAAGCGAACGACCTGGCCGTTATCAAGGGCGACGGCGCGATACAGCATAATCTCGTCGAGCGTAGAGCTTGCGCGCTCCGCGGAACCCGAACCATTCTCAAAGGCCTCGATGACCTCGGGGCGATCGCCATGGTTGGGCAGTGTGGAAGGCGACGCCTCGTTGTCGTAGGCAACCGATCCATCCTTGTTAATCAGCGTGATGCGCAAGTCCTCGCGATCGAGGCTACGCAAGAACGGGATGGGCTCCTGCTGCTCGTCGAGGGCGGCAGCAATGAGCTCGGTTTCCTGCGCCAGGTTGGCACTCGTGGCATCCGCCAAGGTGTTTTGCACAAAGAACGCACCCAGCACCGTAAACGCCACGATAACCGCCATGGCACAGACAAAGATCGTCACAAAAACGCGGTGCGACAGCGTATGTTTTCCCTGGGGGGCGAAGACCACGGGTTACTCCTCCGATGCGGTGGCCGCGGTGTCGTCACCTTCGGCACCATCACCGGCAGAAGGCTCGGCCAAGCGGTAGCCCACGCCGCGTACGGTCTCGATGGCGCTGGCATGCTCGCCCAGTTTTTGGCGAAGCGTCTGCACGTGCACGTCAACGGTGCGCGAACCGCCGTCGAAGTCCCAGCCCCACACGCTCTGCAGCAACGACTCGCGGGTAAAGACCACGCCGGGCTTGCGCATGAGGTACTCGAGCAGGTCGAACTCGCGCAGGGTGAGCTTAAGCGGCTCGCCGGCAACGGTTACCTCGCGATGACTGGGCGAGAGCACGATGTCGCCCACGCTGAGCACATCGCTCGCCTGTTTGACCATGCCGCCGCGACGCAGCAGTGCGCGGCAGCGGCTCGCAAGCTCCATGAGCGAAAACGGCTTAGTCAGGTAATCGTCGGCACCGCCATCGAGCGCCATCACCTTGTCGAGCTCGGTATCCTTGGCGGTAAGCATCATGATGGGCACCGTCGCCGTCAGGCGATCGGCGCGCAGGCGACGCATAATCGCCAAGCCATCGGTATCGGGCAGCATGATGTCGAGCAGGACGGCATCGGGTACCCGTCGCGCCACGGCAGCCTTAAACTCACCGTCGCACGAAAAGCCTTCGGCCTCGATCCCCTGCTTACGCAGCGCATAGACCGTCAAATCCCTGATGTTGTCATCGTCCTCGACGTAATAGATCATGTTGAACCCCTTTGCGGCCGGCATGACCGCATCTTAACCCTAAAGGTACCTTTACTAGATGGTATCAGCCAAAACGTCCCGTCAAATAATCCGCCGTACGCGGATCGGTCGGATTCTTGAAGAGTTGCGCGGTGGGCGCGTGTTCCACCAACTCACCCAGCAAGAAAAACGCGACCGAGTCGGAAATACGCGCCGCCTGCTGCATATTGTGCGTAACGACCACGAGCGTACAGGTCTCTTTGAGCTCGCAGGCCAGCTGCTCCACCACCAGCGTCGACACAGGGTCGAGTGCCGAGGTCGGCTCGTCCATCAACAGAATGTCGGGCTGCACGGCAAGTGCGCGGGCGATGCACAGGCGCTGCTGTTGTCCACCCGAAAGACCCAGGCCCGACTCTTTGAGCTTGTCCTTGACCTCGTCCCACAGGGCAGCGCGACACAGGGAGTCCTCGACCAGCTCATCGAGCACGGCGCGGTCGCGCACACCCATACCGCGAGGACCGTAGGCGACGTTGTCGTAGATGCTCATGGGAAACGGGTTGGGGCGCTGGAACACCATGCCCACGCGCTGGCGCAAACGGCAGATGTCGTAATCGCCCAGGATATCTTGACCATCGAGCGCAATCTTGCCCTCGATGCGGCAATCCTTGATGCCGTCGTTCATGCGGTTAAAGCAGCGCAGCAACGTAGACTTTCCGCAGCCCGAAGGCCCGATGAACGAGGTGATCTGCTTGTCGCGGATCTTGATATTCACGTCCTTGAGCGCATGGTGGTCGCCATAGAACAGGTCGAGGCCCTCGACGTCGATGCGCGTCGGCGAGGCGGCAAGTTCCTCTGCCGTGGGGCGAGTCGCATCCCCAACCTCGCGCTCATGCGCGGCCTCGGCCTGCGCTTCCATGAGTTCTTCAAGCTCCGTGGGCTCCACAGCCGCAGCAGCCGTCATACCGCACACCTCCATATCGATATCAATTCAGCAGTATCGATAGTAGGAATCGCGGCTCATACGCACGTGAGCACATTGTCAAGTGTTTGTAAGGGCACGCTGGCTATGCGGCGGGCAGCTCGATGGTGAATATCGTGTGTTCGGGCGTCGATTCACATGCAACGGTACCGCCGTGTGCCGCGATGATCTCCTTGGCAATAGCAAGGCCCAGGCCGGCACCACCGCGATTGGTCGCACGCGCCGCATCCAGGCGATAGAACTTCTCAAAGATCACCTTGAGCTTAGCCGCAGGGATAGGATCGCCCTGATTGATAAAGCGCACGCGCACGCCGCCATCGTCTTGGCGCCTGGCCTCAATCGTGATAGTCGAGCCCTCATAGCTATAGGCGACGGCGTTTTTCATGATGTTGTTAAACACGCGGGCCATCTTGTCGCCATCCACGAGCACCGTCAGGTCCTCGCGAATATCAACTTGGGCTTCCTTATGCTGCTCGTTGAGGATGGGATAGAACTCGTCAGCCACCTGAGCCAGCAGCAACCCCAGATCAACATAGCCGCGCGTGAGCACGATATCGTGGAAGTCAAAGCGCGTGATATCGAAGAACTCTTCGATGAGCGCATCGAGCCGGTGCGCCTTGTCGAGCGCCACGCCCGTAAAGTGCGCACGTTGCTCAACCGGCAGCTCAGGAGCCTCTTGCAGCAGCGAAAGATAGCCCACCACACTGGCAAGCGGGGTGCGTAGGTCATGTGCCAAGTACGTGACCAGATCGTCTTTGCGATGAGACTCGTCACGCAAGGCCTGTTGCACCTTGCGCTCGCGATCGCGCACACGGTTGAGTGCGCCCTCGACCTCCAGGAAGTCGCCGTCGATGTTGTCCCAGGTGTCGGGGTGATCGATCAGGCGATCTTGAATACGAGCGGCCAGCACACAATCGGCATGCTGCTCGCCCTGCTCGTAGCCCTGGTAGTACAGGGCGCGGCCACACAAGAACAGCACGCACGCGGCAAGCGCCAGCACAAAGCCAAGCATGTTGAATACAAAGCCGGCATCGAACAGCACCGGCCCTTCGATGCCGCCGAGTGCCATGGCGCCAATCGCCAACGTCATGGCCCACGCGGCACCGCCAATCACCACGCAGCGGCGTACGATTTCAAATCGATCGATCAGCAAAAAGCCGACAAGCAGCACCGCCAAGATTCCAGCGATGTTATCGATGCCAATCAGCAGCAGGCTCAGCAAAAAGAGCAGCACCGTTGCAAGCGCGCGGTTGTCGACGACCGACCTCACGTATTCAAAGAGTCGATCGGGCACCTCGAACGCTTGTCTATCGTCTTTTGTCATATCAAGATCCTCACAAGCGAAAAGCGTTATTCGATGATGTAGCCGACGCCCCAGACGTTTTTGATAAAGCGCGGCTTTTGAGCGTCATCGCCGATCTTTTCGCGCAGGTGGCGAATGTGCACCATCACCGTATTGTTGGAGCCGGGCATAAAATCCTCGTTCCACACCGCGCGGAACAAATCCTCCACGGCCACCACACTGCCGCGATGCTCGACCAGATACAGCAAGATGGAATACTCGATGGGCGTGAGGCGAACCGGCGCACCGTCCACCGTTACGGAACGGGCATCGCGGTTGATCTCTAGGCCGTCGAACTGGATGGTCGGCGACTCGGCCGCCTGTGCACGGCTACCGTAGCTGGTGTAGCGACGAAGCTGAGCGTGCACGCGCGCGATGAGCTCCAGCGGACGGAACGGCTTAACCACGTAATCGTCCGCGCCAAGCGAAAGGCCCTCGATCTTGTCTTGCTGGGCATCGCGCGCCGTCAGCATGATCACGGGATAGGTATGGCTGGAACGGATCGTACGCAGCAACTCAAGCCCATCGATATCGGGCAGCATGACATCCAGCAGCGCCAGATCGAACTCCTGCTCCAAGATTGCCTTGGCAGCATCGGCCCCGCTATAGGCGACCTGTACGTCAAAGCCTTCTTTTGTAAGGTAGATACCAACCAAGTCGGCGATGGCCTTTTCGTCATCAACTACCAAAATGCGCTCGTTCATGCGTGCTCCTCTCGCGCTCCATTATGCCCGAGGGGGCGCACGCCACACACAACAAGCGTGGGTGATTAAGTCGGCCTTAAGCACCCTTGTGCCCGTTCGGGCGCGGATGTGGGCCACGCACGCACGCGATGATCGCCGACACCGGCAAACGATATACTCTAGTTCCAGAAGAGACCATCCCGTCGAAAGCGAAATCTGTGAAGTCCCTCACCTCTTTTGCAAAGCGCTCAGCTCAGCTTGCCGCCGGCTTTGTCTGCGCTATCGCCCTTGCCGCTGGCGTGCCCACCGTCGCCGGCGCCCAAGTACTCACGACCGACAATGTTTGCGGCAAAACCGCCGATGCGCGCGGCATCACGGCCGAAAATCTGCCCGATATCGATGCGACCAATGCGCTCGTCATGGGCAAAGACGGCACCGTCTACTACGGGCGCGGCGCCGATGAGCAGGTCAAAATCGCCTCGATCACCAAGGTCATGACCGCAATCCTAACCGTCGAGAATTGCAAGATGGACGAGAAGGTCACGGTGAGCAACGCCGCAGCCACCGTGGGTAATTCGACCGCCGGCTTGCTCGAAGGCGACGAGCTTACCGTGGAGCAGGCACTGCGCGGCCTGATGATTCCCTCGGGCAACGACGCCGCCGTCGTGCTCGCCGAATATGTGGGCAAGAAGATCGAGCCTAAGACCAAAGACGCCGAGGCAACCTTTGTGAAGGCCATGAACGAGCGCGCTAAGAAGCTCTGCTGCACCGGTACGCTTTTTGAAAACCCGCATGGTCTGGACTTTGATGAGTGGGCTGGCGATATGCACTCAACCGCACACGACGTAGCGCTGATGATGCAGGAGGCCATGAAAAACGATACGATCCGCGAGGTCGTAGCGAGCGAGGATTCCTGGATCGAGGTCACGGGCGCCGACGGCACCGACCATTCGCATTCCATGGACACGCATAACTATTTGCTGGGCCAAGATGGCAACATCGGTGGCAAGACCGGTACCACCGACGACGCGGGCTATTGCTTTACGAGCGCCTACAACCGCGACGGCGACGAGATCTACACCGTCGTTTTGAACTCCACCACCACCGACCAGCGCTTTACCGATACCGCCACCCTTGCCAACTGGTACTACGGCCACAAGGTGACGGTCGCAATCGCCAACACACAGGAAAAGACCGCCAACGGCAACCCGCTTATGGCGCGCATTGGCCAAACCGACTGGACGGATAAGACGATCGACGCCACACTCGCCGATCCCACGGCGCAAGCGACCGTGTTTTCCCTTGCCGGCAAGGTGACCGAAAAGATTAGCTACGACGATCTTTCGGGCACGGTGCATGTGGGCGACAAGGTGGGTAGCGTCACGCTCAAGCAGGACGGCACCAAGATCGCCGTCATGGACCTGGTTGCCGACGAGGAAGGTGCAGGGCCGAATCCCATTGAATGGCTGCTCGTGAAGCTCGATCGCTTGGGCCGCCGCATCGACAACCGCCCACTTGCGGCAGAGAGCGAGACCGTAGCCAAGGCTCCTGAGATGTAGGGCGCAAGAATAATAAGTCCACTGAAAGGAGGCGTCCGAAAGGATGCCTCCTTTTTGAGGGTTCGAATCCCCAGCCGCCATTCTTGATAATAAAAAAGGGCCCCAAATGGGACCCTTCTTCAAATTCGTACTGGCGGAGAGCTGGGGATTCGAACCCCAGATGCCCTTTTGGGGCATACTCGCTTAGCAGGCGAGCACCTTCGGCCTCTCGGTCAGCTCTCCGTAACAGCCGTTTTATAGTAACCAAACAGGCGAGGATGGGCAAGAGGGAATTTGCGACGATTCTTTGTTGCCGGTAATCCCGAGAGCCCCAACAGCCCGCAATCTTCCGATGGGAACCAATCACGCGCTCGGTTGGCCGCAGAGGTCCCTCAAGATGAACTTCCACGCGGGGATAACCTCAATGTGCGCATCCTCAACATCGATGTCCCCCTCATCTTCCTTTGTCACAATAACAAGCCTGTTCACGGCGTCATCAACCTTGGCAAGCTTTACCAAGTTGCCAATTTCGCGCGACCGAGCGCTTTCCGACAACGAATACGCCACCTGAACCGCAAGCCCCCTCTCGGGCACGTAGAAATCGATGTCGATCCCGTTTTTTGCGGATTTTAGATAGCAGAGCGCGTCTCCGTACACATCATGCATCGCAACCGCAATTTCGTTTTCGAGCAGCACCGGCTCCTTATTCACCAAGAAGAGGTTGAGCAAACCATTGTCCGAAAAATAGTATTTGGGGCTACCTTCTCGTTCTACGAATTTTGCCGTCGCATTTTTAACGGCAAATAGCAGGTACGCCTCTTGGATCATCCCCAAGTACTCAATGAGCGCCGCCTTGCTTAGGCCATATCCAATGCCTTTGAGCATTCCGTGCAGGGATGAAAAAGAAGCCTCGTTGTGGACCGTTTCCGCAACTTTCTTCACAAGCACGCGCATAGCCTGGGGGTTACGTACGCTGTTGCGCGCAACGACATCTCCGAGCAAAACTTTTTGATAGACACTCTCAACATATTCTCGCGGTGCCCCATAACGAAGGGACTCAGGGAACCCACCGTAGGTATAAAAAGAATCGAACGCCGCGCTCAGGGCACCCATGCCCGACGTCGAGTACAGAGCCGCCTCGTCGCGGCTTTTCCCCAATGCGTCTAGATACTCATCGAATCGGTAGGGAGTAACGTGTTTGACCAGATAACGACCGCCAAGTGTCGTTTCAATCTGGCTGCTCAGCATCTTCGCATTGCTGCCCGTTATATAGGCGCGTCTACCAGAATCTGTTAATCGCCGCGCAAATTTTTCCCAGCCCTCGATGTTCTGGACTTCGTCAAGGAAAAAATAGCCCTCCCGGTCGCTCAGTTCGCTTTGGGCGAGCAAGATATCGTTGAAATCGGCGGAAGTGAATTCAGCGAGGCGCTCATCCTCAAAGTTGATATAGATTATCTGGTTCCACGCTGCTCCGTCTCTAACCAAATCGCGCGCAACTTTATATAGCAGCGTTGATTTTCCCGAGCGACGAAGGCCCGTGATGACATAGTTTCCCTGGGGATCCAAGTGGTAACGGCGCGGCACAATCGTCGCGCTGCGAATAACCTCGTGTTGGTCAAAAATCACATGCTTTAGGAGTTCGCGATTCATAGGGCCTCCCATTTGTTCAATATACTGAACAAATTATAGCAATTTTTGTTCAGTATACTGAACAAATGGGAGGCCGAGCACGATGTAGTCCCGCTATACCGCCCCTACCCCAGCGAGCGGTTGAGGGAGCCTAGCTCATCGTTGCCCATGGTGCGCCACATCTGGAAGATACAGCCGCGCGCCAGGAAGAAGAAACCGTTATCAACGAGTTGTACGGCAGCATCCGCCAGCTGGTTGGTCACGGCGGGCACCGGCGGCAACTCGAGCCCCGCCTTGCGGATGGTCTCAACCGCATCATCGAACGTCGGAGGCTCATTGATGCCCATCTCGTTCATGAGGCCCTGCATTTCCTCCAGCGCGCTGCTGCCCGACTCCTCGCCGCGCGGCACGAGGCGGTAGCACGCCAGCGCCAGCTCGAGCTGATCGCAGTTCCAGTATGCAAATGCCAAACGGTAAAACAGGTAGCCGATCGAGGGACGATCGCTCGCGATGCGCAAGCCGTGACGGGCCACCTCGATAACCTCGTCAAAACGCTCCAGACGCGCCAGCACGTTAATCAACGCAAAGTGAGACTGCATGGACGAGCGCGCCAAATCGTAAAGGCGGCGCACCTCGGGCAATGCGCGCTCAAAATCTTCCTGCTCGGCGTAAAAGCTGCAAATCTCGTGCTGGGCAAAGTACAGCGCATCGGGCGCGCGCAGAATGCGCACGGAACGATCTTCCTCCATCACCGGCAGCACCATGCGTACCAACTGGTTGTCGCAGAACTGCGTTTGAACCGGCCCCGTTGCCAAGAGCTCGGCAACGGCACACTTGGCCTCCAGCTCCTCAGCCAAACGAGAAAAGCCCTCGAATGCACCCGCACGGTCAATTTTAGACTGCTCGCGCAATTCAACAACACGGGCCACGTACGGGTCGCCATCCTCTTCCATGACTTCCAACTCGTCAGCCGTATCGGCAAGCAGCAGGTCGCGCAACGCCGGCGGCAGCGGACGATGGTCGTCACGCGGGCGAGCGTGGACCTCAGCAGGCTCAATCATATCCGGCGTGGTCGCCTCATATGCCTCAAGTATGCGCTTGCACGGCATATCGTCCATATCCATGCTCTCAAGATCCTTGGCGACGGGAACACAATCGGCAAGATACTCGGCACGGGCAAAGGAATACGTTGCGACGATGTTCACATCCCGCTCGTTGTCGGGAGCCTCAATCTGCACATAGCAGCGCGTGATGCAGGCACCCGCGGCAAAGCAAGCCGCTGCAAGCGTGAGCGCTACGCGCGCGTCGTGCTCCGCGGCCCAGATCTCGCGCGCACCCTCGTCCAGCTCGCGCCAAGCGTCATCCTGAGCATCGTATTCACGCTGCGGCATGGCATCAACGACAGAGCGCCCAAACTGGACGAGCATAATCCCCTCGACAACGTTGACACGATAGGTATAGTCGAGTCGCGTGACCACGTTGAGCGCCTCGACAATTCGTGCAAAGCGGGTGCGCACGTCCCACTCGCCACCCGGTTGGCACGCAACGGTTCCCGGCTTGGCCCACGGGTTGTCGCTCGACAGCGTTTCGAGCAAGCGAGGAACATCGTTGGTCGTCTTAGAGATGTGCCACAGATCAAAGAGCGAGCAACCCTCAAAGCTTGGCGATGAGGCGACAGGGGCCAATCCGGCTCCGATACGCTCAAGGATGCCCGAGAGGCGGTTCAGGCGGCACTCAATGGCAAGCAAGGTGTCGATCTCGTCCTGATCCAGCAGGCTGCGATCGAAATTGAGGTAAAAGAGCTTTGAACGGTCGATACGGGCCAAGCTCATTTCGGTTTTTGCCGCTATGGTACGCAGACGAGGCAGATTGACTTCGCCCATCAGGGCCGCGGCATAGCGCTCGATGCCGCTCGGATTATCCGTATGGTCAATGCGGTAGAGCAATGTCTCGATGGCGTCGGGAAGTGGCGTCGAATCAAAGCCCAGCAGCACTTCGACTGGCTCGGGCAGCTTGACGAGTTTGATCTTGTCGACGACATTGTGCATGCTCTCGTCGAGCCTATGGGTGTCTGCCGTGGTCGTAATAGCATTTTCGGAGTCGGCAAATATCACGTAGCGCAAGAACATAGATGCCATGAACTCACCGTAAGGGAGGCTGCGGGCCGAATTCCATGTCTCGCGGTCGGACTGCTCGCGCATAGGGCCTTTTGGAGAGCCGATGACCCGCGCCCGGGGACGCATCGTCCCATCGGCGCCCCTTACCGCAATCTCGCCAATGCTGGAGTCGGACTCATCAAGAACCAGTTGCATATCGGGATCATCGGGCAACGGCGCCTCGCTAACGGGGCGGTCCACCTTGTACACTTCGCCCGAAACGCTCACGTAGCCTAAAAGTGACACATGGCTCTTGCCGACGAATTCAACGGCGTAGCATGATTCGTGCGGATCGTCACCAAAGAGTTTCCAAACAACGCCATACGAGCGCCCTGCAGGCTGCTCGGGCATCACCGGAAAGCGCTTCTTGGGATCGAGAAACTTGAGCTTATAAGTCGGACGCTCTGCCACGAAATATCACCCTGATCGGTCGTCTAAAGAAAGGGCGCGCTGAGTCCTAGGCCCTTTCGACACCACCTATATTGCGAATCAGCACCGCCGCCCAC
>CABUCQ010000022.1 GCA_902490095.1 uncultured Collinsella sp. | reverse complement strand
GGATCATGGCCGTTTCGGGCGTGATGGCGCGCTCGTAGTCGCCCAGGTGCGTGCGGTTGGTGGCGCCTACCTCGATGAGTTTGGCGCCCGAGGCCTCCATAACATCGGGGATACGGAAGCTGCCGCCGATCTCGACAAGCTCGCCGCGGCTGACGATGACCTCTTTGCCTGCGGCATGGGTCGCCAGCACCAGCAGCACAGCGGCGGCGTTGTTGTTGACCACGAGCGCGTCCTCGGCACCGGTGAGTGAGCGGATCAGCTGCGCGGCGTGCTCCTTGCGCGACCCGCGCGAACAGGTGTCGACGCTGTACTCGAGCGTGCTATACCCGCGCGCGACCTCGGCCACGGCTTTGGCAGCTGATTCCGCGAGCGGGGCGCGACCCAAGTTGGTATGGATGACCACACCCGTGGCGTTGACGGCGGGACGCAGGCTCGGCAGCGCGGAGCGATGCGCACGCCACTCGATGGCCGAAGCCAGCTCGCGCTTGGAACGCGGGGCGGCGCCGGCACGAATCGCGGCGCGCTCCTCATCGAGCTCGGCCGTGACGGCGGCATGCACCACCGCGTCGCAGGTCTCCCCCGCCGCCTTCACCACCGGCCACTCGGCAAGCAGCTCGTTGACGGAGGGAATGGCGCGCAGGCGGGCGCGCACCTCATCGGACATGTTCTGGCTATCGCTCATGTGCGACCTTTCAAAACCAAAGGTGAATCAATCGTTCGAACGTCAAACTATCAGCCAATTCGATCGGCTGAGTCAATCAATCGCTATTATCCTCGCGTGCCGCGATCTTTTCCACGCGAACGGCGTTTTCCTGGGTGAGCGCGGCGCCCGTCAATGGGTCCCAACGCAACGGTGTATGGTCGAGTGGGCCGACGCCCAAGGCCTGAGCGCCGCCGGCATCGGCGCCAAACGAACGTCCGCCGGGGGCGGCCGAGGTGAAGATGCACGCCGGATGCAGATACGGCGTCGTCTCCACGCGCACGCGGTCGCGGCCCATATCGCTCACCAGCTCGACGACCTCGCCATTGGCGATACCCATGCGTGTGGCAACACCGGCATTCATCTGCACGGCGTCCAAGTCGGAACCCGCCTCGGCGGCACCTGCTGCCGCGAGCCTGCGCGAGGTATGCGACTCAAAGGGTCGATTGCCGCTAATGAGGCGAAACATCCCCGGGCTGGGCTCCACCATGGGCGCGATCCAGTCGGGCACACGACCCATGCCGGCTCGCTCCCATATGTCGCTTGCCAGCGCAATCTTGCCGCCGGCAAGCGGAATCACCGGCTCACCCGTGCGCGACGGCAACGCAACACCCGTGTCGGCCCAGCCGCGCTCCTTGAGCTCGTCCAGATCAATCCCAAAAGGCTCCACCTGGGCAGCCGCCAGATCGTCAGACGTAAACTGGAAGTACTCGCCCACGCCACACGCCCGCGCCAGACCGGCAAAAATCTCCCGACCGGGACGTGTGTCGTCATGCTGCACGGGCAGCACGGCGTTGCGGTAGAACACGCGCGCATCGTTGGCGCCCGTCACCGTTCCCACGCCGCGGTCGGCCTCAAGATACGTCACGTCGGGCAGCACGAAATCAGAAGCACGCGCTGTCTCAGACCAGCGAATATCAATCGTCACGAGCAAGTCGAGCTGCTGCAAAATACTCAACCAAGCCTGTGCATTGCCATAGCCCGCACCGGGGTTACTGGCATAGACGATGAGCCCACGCAAATCGCCGGCAAGAATCGACTGACCGATGGTCGTGCACAGGCCGCGCACCGGATCGACCAGTGGATAGCGCTCAGACCCCAGCTTGGGCCCGAGCGGCACCGGCGGCGTCGCAAAGCGTGCGGGATCGAGGTCGCCCAACACGAGCGGCGTGGGCGGGTTGAGGGCACCGCCCGCGTGTCCGATGCAGCCTAGCAGTACGTCGACCAAGCAGATAGCGCGCGCGGTCTGGGTGCTATTGGCATACGCGATTCCGATGCCGCCATGAAAGCCCGCATCCACCACAGCGGCAGGCGCGGCGGCAGCGAGATCGCGCGCCGTGGCGACAATCTCTGCGGCCGGCACGTCGCACATCGACTCGGCCCACTCGGGCGTCCAAGCACTGGCCGCCTGCGCCAGCTCCTCAAAACCCGTGGTATAGCGGGCAACGAAATCGTGATCGTACAGGTCCTCGGCAATGAGCATATGCGCAATGCCCAGCAGCAAGGCCAGGTCGCAGCCCGGGCGTACGCACAGCCAGCGATCGGCAAGCGCGGCCGAGCCGCTGCGCCGGGGGTCAACCACGATGATCTTCGCCCCGCGCCGGCGCGCATCGTTGAGCGCATCAACGGCCCCCATCGTCGACGAATCGACAATGGAACGCCCCAGGTACATAATGCAATCGGTATGTGCCAGGTCGGAGGCGGGGCTATAGCCCAAGCTATGCTCCCAACCAGTGAGACGGCTTACCTCACAGGCGCCATCGGCACCGTACACGTTGGGCGAACCCAGCGCATGCATAAAGCGATAGGCCCAGCAGCGGTCGAACGAGGGAACGCCGAGCGTCATGCCCAGTGCACGAGGCCCGCACTCGTCAACAATCCCCAAAAGACGCTCGGCAATCTGCGCGAACGCCTCGTCCCAGGTAATCGCATCAAACCCCGAGCCATCCCGGCGGCGTCGCATGGGGTGCACAATGCGGTCACGCTCGTCAAACGGCATTGCCAGGCGATGCCGTCCGCGTGCGCACAGGGCACGCGCCGCGCACGGATGCCCCGGCACCGGCAACTCGGCCACCACACGCCCATCCTCAACATGGGCCGCAAAGGCGCAATCGGCATAGCATCCCCCGCATGTGGTCACCACGGCGCGACCGTCACGCTCCACAGCAGATGCCATCTCGATTACCCCTTTCATCAGCCAAACACAACAGGCCAACAGCCCGGCAACGAGCCCCAGACCCAAAAAGCCTCCCGCACGGCAACGCCCCGCGGGAGGCCAACGTCAAACAGACGGTACCTTACGCCTCGGACTTCTTGGCGTAGACAAACCAGTAGCCGAGCGCGATCAGAACCGCGCCGCCCACGATGTTGCCCAGCGTGGCGGCGGATAGGTTAAACGCAATGCCCGCGGCGTTGAGCGCATCGGCGCCGGCGACGTCGGCACCATAGCCGCACGCGTGCATCACGGCACCCATGGGCAAAAAGTACATGTTGGCAACGCAGTGCTCAAAACCGCAGGCCACAAAGGCGGCGATGGGCAGCAAAATGCCCACAACCTTATCGACTACGGTCTTGCCCGCAGTGCCAATCCACACGGCCAGGCACACAAAGATGTTGCACAGGATGCCGCGGAAGAAGATCGTCACCCAGTCGACCGTCACCTTGCCGGCGGCGACGCTCACCATGGAGTTGGCGACCGCCTCGCCGTTGAGCTTATAGATGCCGGCCATGTACACCAAAAAGACGATGAACAGGGCACCGACAAAATTGCCGACCCACACGACGACCCAAGCCTTGAGCATCTGAGCCAGGGTGATCTTTTTGCTCTTGAGCGCGCAGACCATAAGCGAATTGCCGGTAAACAGCTCGGCGCCGCACACCAGCACCAGCACCAGGCCCAGGCAAAAGCACAGGCCGCCCACGACGCGCTGGGCGCCCCAGCCCAGCGTGCTATCGCTCAAGAACACGGTAAAGAACAGGCCACCGAAGGCAATAAACGCACCGGCGAACATTGCCAACAGAAAGGCCTTTGCGACCGGCAGGTTGGCCTTGGTCACGCCGGCGGCCTCGGTCTTGGCCTCGATCGCAGCGGGTGCCAGGCAATCAGGAGCGGGGTACTCCACCTTGGAATCTGCCATGTCAATCACTTCTTTCCTAATCAGCAGGGACAAGCGCTCCTATTGCTCTTGCCCCAAGCGGACAAAGTGGGAAAAGTCGTTGGCGGCCACGGCGTCGTACACGGCGTCGACGGCGTCAAAGACCTCCGGGGACATAGGGTTGTAAAACTCCGTATCGCCCGGCTGAATCCCTATGAAGACGATATCTTCGCACGATTGCTCGATTTCCTCGATCAGAATCGACAAAGGGAGCGAATGCGTGGTGAACATCGACTTGCGGGCCACGTCACGTTTGTCGAGCAAGCGGATGGCGCCGACGGGCAGCGCCATGTCGGCGGCATCGACCAAAACCAAACGCGGCGGACGCTCACGCTTAACCTCGATGATGTCGTCCTCGGGCGTTTGCCCGCCGTCGATGGTGTACCAGCCGGCAAGAGGCGTGTCCTCCATCTTTTTGGAGAGCACGGGGCCGGCGGCATCGTCGGCACGCAGCACGCTTCCCGCCGTGAGCACGATACCCGCAAACGGGGCGCCGTTCACACGACCATCCACAACGCGACCCATTACTGCAACCTTCCCGTCAGATACACGCCCGACACATCGCGAACGCGCTCAACCAGATCGCGAAACTTCATTAAGAACGCGACCTGCTGGGCATGCAGGCCAAAGTCGTCGTCGAACACCGAGAGGCCGGCCTTGGCCGACCCGCGAAAACCGCGCTCGTCGAGCAGCGCATCGCAGGCCTCGAGCAGCGACGGCACCGCCGCCTTGTCGAGCTGGCACTCGCCAAAGGAGCGGATGGCCTCGAACTTGGTCTTAGCCTCCCCCTCCGGCAGCGCGTCGACGAGCGAATAGAACACATCCACCGGCACCGACAGGCGCGGCTCAAAGCAGTCGAGCACGCCGGTGTGGTGGCCCACGGCGAGCGTGTAGTACAGCACGTCGCAGGCCTCCTGGGGAACGTCTTCCTCAGTCTCCACAAACTTACGCGTGAGCTCGTAGAAGACCACCTGGTCGGGCGCATGGCCCAGGCAGGGGTCGGCGACGCCCTCGGCAGCCTCGTCGCTTGCGCGCGAGGCATCGCCAAAGGAGCCGCCGAGCATACCGGGGCCCGCAAAGTAACCAGAGCGGTCCGTGAGCTCCATCTAGCGACCTCCGGCCAGCACCAGATCCTGCAGCGCCGAGTACACCTCGACGCGGCGCGGATCGTCCTGCTTGTCGATGAGCAGCGCCATGGCACCGCGGATATCGCCCTTGGGCGCGCCCTCGAGCGTATCCATAAACTCATTGGCCAAATCGCGGCCGTAACGGTAGCCGCTCATGGCGCGAGCCTCGCGCTCGATGGCAACGCGCAGCTTGTACGGCACGCCGGGATGTAGGATATCGGCCTGCTCGTCGGCGGCCTCCACCGTGGTCTCGGCATGGAGCTTTTGGTCCAGCAGACCGAGCGCCATGGCAAAGCCGTAGACGGTCTGCGCGGGGCTGGGCGGGCAGCCGGGGATATAGACATCGACCGGCAAGATCTTGTCCGTGCCACCCCAGACGCAGTAGTTGTCGTAGAAGATGCCGCCGGTGCAGCCACACGCGCCATAGGACACCACGATCTTGGGATCGGGTGCGGCCTCAAAGGCGCGCAGGGCCGGCATGCGCATGGCACGCGTCACGGCACCGGTGTACAGCAGCACATCGGCGTGACGGGGCGAGGGCACGACCTTGATGCCAAAGCGCTCGACGTCAAAGACGGGCGTGATGGAACCGAAGATCTCGATCTCGCAGCCGTTGCAGCCGCCGCAGTCAACACGGTAGACGTACACCGAGCGCTTGATCTTCTTAAGAAGGGTCGCCTTGGCCTTCTCGATGCTCTCGTCGAGCTCGATCTTGGTCGGGCGGTACTGAAGCCGCTCGGGCAAAAGCGTGGGTTCGGCCATGGTTACTCCTCCTTCGTATCAAAATCCATGATGATGCCCTCGACCGGCGCCGGACCGGCGGGAATCTCGGGCGCATCGGGGTTGAGCTCGCGGTCGATATACTCCGGGTTCACACCGTGGCCGCCCAGATACTCCATGCCGGGGCCCTGGGGCTCACCGGACGCAAGCGTCTCGTTGGCAGCCATGCCGTGCGCGTTGCCGGTCTTTACGGCCGAGGCGGCGCGCAGGGCGTCGAGCTCGCGTTTGCACTCCTGGCACATACCGACGGTGCGGGCGGCCTGCTCGGCCTCCATGCCGCCGGCCTTTTGCAGCAGGCGCTTGGCGTAGTCGATCTCCTTGTGCGGGGCAAACGGCTTGCCGCAGCGCGAGCAGTGCTCGAGCGTATAGACGCTCTTGCTGGTGAGGTCGTCCTTGCTCATGACGGCCAGCTCAAACTCCTCGGTGAGCTTGATGGCCTCCATGGGGCAGGCTTCCTCGCAACGACCGCAGAAGATGCAGCGACCGTAGTCGATCGACCAGGTGATGGTATCGGCCGCAAGGTCGGTGTCCATGCGAATGGCATCGGCCGGGCACGCCACGCCGCAGGCACCGCAGGCGATGCAGAGCTCGGCGTTGTGCTCGGGCTTGCCGCGCATGTCCTTGTTGGTGGGGAACGGCGCAAACGGGTACTTGACCGTCGCGTCGCCGGCCTTGGCGTTAACCTTCCAAAGCTTCAGCATATTAGAGCGCCTCCTCATCGAGCGGAGCGGCCATGGTGCCCTCGCCCGCAAGCGGCGACTTGTCGCGCCAGACGTTCTCGAACTGCTCCTTGTCAAGCACGTGGTCGCGCTTGGCGGCGACATCGGTCACCGTCACGCGGTCGGTGCAGGAGTAGCACGGGTCGAGCGAGCCGACGATCAGCGCCGCGTCGCCCACGGTGTTGCCGCGGAACATGTAGCGCAGGACCGGCCAGTTGCTGTACGTGGCGGCCTTGGCGCGCCAGCGGTAGCACTTCTGGTTGTTGCCGAGCATGGCCCAGTGCACGTCCTCGCCGCGCGGCGCCTCGGTGGCGCCGATGGCGTACTTGTGCGGGGTGTACTCCCAATCCGTGGTGAGGATGGGGCCCGACGGGCAGTTCTCGAGCATGGTCTCGATCATGTCGATCGAATCGTAGACCTCCTGGATGCGGACGGCGGTGCGGCCGAAGGCATCGCAGGTGTCGGCCGTGGCGGCATGCATCTTCTGAACATCCGGATCGGCGTAGCCGTCGAAGGGATGGTCAAAGCGCACGTCGCGGGCATAGCCCGAGCCACGCATGAGCGGGCCGACCGGCGAGAAGTCGCGTGCAATCTTGCGGTCCAAGATGCCGATACCGCTCGTACGCTCAATAAAGTTGGGCGTGGAGAGCAAGACGTCGACGAGTTCCTGAACCTCGGAGCGCAGCTGGTGGATGGTCGTGAGCGTGGAGAGCTTCTGCTCGGCCAAAATGTCGCGACGCACGCCGCCGATCACGTTGAGGCCGTAGGTCTTGCGGTGACCGGAGAGCTTCTCGGCCAGGTCCATGGACTTCTCGCGGACGCGGAAGAACTGCTGGAAGCCGGAGTCGAAGCCCGTGTAGTGCGACGCCAGGCCAATGTTGAGCAGATGCGAGTGCAGACGCTCGACCTCGAGCATGATGGCACGAATGTACTGGGCGCGCGGCGGGACATGGATGCCCTGGGCGCGCTCGACGGCCTCGGCATAGGCCACCGAGTGGGCGCAGCCGCAGATGCCGCAGATGCGGTCGGCGAGGAACGTCACGGCGTCATAGTTCAGGCGCGTCTCGGCGACCTTCTCCATGCCGCGGTGCACGTAGAACAGACGATAGTCGGCGTCGACGATCGTCTCGCCCTCAACGAACAGGCGGAAGTGGCCGGGCTCGTCGGAGGTAATGTGCAACGGGCCCATGGGGACGAGCGTGGTCTCTTTGCCCTTGGTATCGGCCAAGAACTCGTAGTTTTCCATGTCGCTCGCGGGAGCGGGACGGAAACGGTAATCCATGGAGTCCTTGCGCAGCGGATACAGGCCGCTGGGCCAATCGTCGGGCAGCACCAGGCGACGACGATCAGGCAGGCCCTCGGGAATCAGGCCGAACATGTCGCGCAGCTCGCGCTCGCCCCACACACAGGCGGGGACAAACGGCGTCACGGACGGGAACGTCATCTTGGCGGGATCGACCTCGGTGCGCACGGTCACCCAGCCGGGATCCTCCCCCTCCATGGAGATGACGTAGTACACGGCGTAGCGGCCGCACAGGCTGCGCTCATCGTTGCCGATGATCACGGGAATCCAGCCGTAGCGCTCGTAATACAGGTAGTGGACGGCCTCGGGCAGCTTGTCCTGCTTGACGGTAATCGTCAGCTGGTCCTCGCACTGCCACTCGACCTTCTCGATGCAGCCCGGAACGGCGCGGCGCAGGGCCTCGACATGGCTCTCGCAGCGACGGGCATACACCTTGTTCTCAGTTTCAATCATTCGTTACTCCACCTCGCTCTGAGCGGTCTCGGTACCGAACACAGCGCGGTACATCGGCGTCGCGTGAAGTTCCTCGGTGCTCTGCTCGAGCACGATGCCGGTCGCGGTCTCCACACCGTGCACGAGAGGCAGCGGGGTGGCGATGCCAAACCACAAGATCATGACAGCCAGGATGATTTCGGGGATAAGCATGAGCGCCGGGGCCTCATGCTTGCCCATGCCCTGGGGCGCATGGCCGAACACCGACTTGAGTGCGATGCGGGTGAGCGCGGAGATGGCCACGGTAAGACCGAGGGCGACCACGACGACCAGCCACATGGGACCGGCGGTAACACCGGCGACAAAAGTCAAGAACTCGGAGATAAACATGCCAAAGGGCGGGAAGGCGGCAAGGCCGAGCAGCGCCAGGATGGCGAGTGCGGCGGTTGCGGGTGCAACCTCGACAACGCCCTGGATCTTGGCCAGGCTACGCGTGCCAAAGGCGTGCTGGATATTGCCGGACACGCAGAAGGCAAGCGTCTTGGTGAAGCCGTGGAACACGCAATGCAGCAGGGCCGCGGCGATACCCAGCGGGCCACCGATACCCAGGCACAGGGCAATAACGCCCACGTTCTCCACAGACGAGTACGCAAAGCGGCGCTTGAGGTCGTCCTGGCGAAACATCGAGAGTGCCGCCACCAAAATGGACAGCGTGCCGACGATCAGCAGCAAAAGTTGCGGATACTCGGCGCCCACGGCCTGGATAGTAAAGCCGTAGAAGCGCATGATCACAAGCATGGCGCACTTAAGCAGCACGCCCGAGAGCAGGGCCGAGACAGGGCTCGGAGCCTGGGAGTGGGCATCGGGCAGCCAAGTGTGCATGGGGAACAGGCCGGCCTTGGTGCCAAAGCCGATCACGATAAACGCAAAGGCGAGGCGCATGAGCGTCGGGTCGAACTGGTCGGCATACGGCAGCACGCACGACAGGAACGCGGCCTCGTGGGCGTTGGGAATCACGTCGGCGGCGTTGGCGTAGATCAGCAGCGTACCGAACAGGCCAAAGGCCACGCCGGCGGTGCAGACCATCGCATACTTCCAAGAAGCCTCGAGGGCCGTCTTGTTCTTGTAGATACCCACGAGAAACACGGTGGAAAGCGTGGTTGCCTCCACGGCGGCCCACGTGAGGATCATGTTGTTGGACAGGCACGCGAGCAGCATGGTGAACGCAAACAGGCTAAACAGCGCAAAATACTGCTTGGCGCGCTCGGCGGGCATGGAGTCCTCCTCGATATCGGCCTTTACATAGGGCAGCGAGAACAGCCCGGTAAGAAAACCGATAAAGCCGATGAGCAGCACAAAGATGGCGCCCAGCGAATCGAGGTGGAACCAAAGGCCAAGAGCGCTCGCGGTGTCGCCGCTCATAAGGACGTCACCGGCCGTCACAATCGACAGCACCAGGACGGCTGCGACGGAGACCAGGTTGAGACCGGCAAACACGTTATAGGACGTGTTCTTGGGCAAAAACGCCATGACCAGCGAGAACACCAAAGGCGTCGCGAGCAGGGCGAGAATCAACGTTTCCATGGACTACCCCCTCAGCTCGGACAGGTCGCGCGCATCGAGCGAGTGGGAGTCGTCCCAAATGCGACGCACGACGATGGACATGATGATGACGGCAAAGATGGCGTCGGTGGCGATACCGATCTCGATGATCTCGGGAGCGGTGGGCGCCAAAAGCGCAAGCGTCACATGGCTGCCGTTTTCCATAAGGCAGTATCCAAAGATCTGCTTCATGATGTTGCGCTGCGAGATGATGCAGGTGAGGCCCACAAAGAAGTGAGCGAAGCTAATGGCGAGCGCAGGCGTTGCGACCTCGGCCGTGGGCAGGCTGATCTGCGTCACGACGGCAAAGCAGATCGCGACCTCCACGGCGATGATGCAGATGGCCCACGCGGGCTTAAGGCCGGCCTTGAGCGATGCGTCGCTCGGCTCGCCCATCTTCTTGTATGCGCGGTTGAGGATATAAGGGACCAGGACGACCTTGGTGATAAAGGCAGATCCGGCCCACATAAGCAGCTCCTGCGCACCGGTGGTGGCACCGAGCGTAGCGAGCAGTCCCACGAGCACCAGCGACTGCACCGCATACCAGTTGATGGCATGCTTGATGTTCTTGGAGACGACCACCATGGTGGACGTGACGATCAGAAGGCCGCCAAGGATGTTGACGATCGAATAACCCATGTCGTTCTACCTCCTAACCGATCCAGCTGGCCGAAAGCGGGCCGCTGACGATAACCATGATGATGAGCACGATGAACACGAATGCCATCGCGCGGGGAAGCGGGGCTCCCGCAGCGACCTCGTCGCTCGGCTCGCCGGGCAGGCAATAGCCCATCCACTTGAGGAACCAGGCGAAGGTGGCGACCGTCTCGGCAACCATGATGCACACGAGCACCAGGATCGCGACGTTGCCGGCACCCACAGAAAAGCCGCCGGCGATGATCTGGAACTTCGAGAAGAACGTGTTCATGGGCGGCACGCCAGCAATGGCGAGCGCCGCGACACCAAAGCCCACGCCCGAGATCGGGTACTTCTTTACGATGCCGCGAAGCTTGGGCAGCATACGCGTGCCGAGCGTAAAGGAGAACGAACCGGCGATCAGGAAGAACAGGGTCTTGGCGAAGGCGTGGTTAAAGATGTGGCACACGGCACCGTCAAAGGCCAGCTGGCTGCCAAAGACCGAAAGGCCCAGACCAAAGAACACATAGGAGAGCTGGGCGATCGTGGAGAAGGCCAGCAGGCGCTTCATGTCCTTTTGCGGCAGGTACATAAGGAAACCAAAGAGCATGGTGACCATGGCGTCGATAATGGCAACCCAGCCCACGATCTCGGGAATCTCGCCGGCAGAGACGAGTGCACGCGCGAACACGCACACGCCGACCTTAACCATCGAGGCGCCATGCAGGTAGGCCGAAACAGGCGTCGGCGCCTCCATGGCCGAAGGCAGCCACATGTACATGGGGACCTGTGCGGACTTTGCCCAAGCCGCAAACAACACGAGCAGAAGGACGATAGCCTTGAGCTTAGCGTCGAGGCCGGCAATCGCGGTAATGGCGAAGGTGCCGGTGTGGGCAAACACGATGGCGGCGCCCAGATACAGGCCGAGCGCGCCGATATGCGTAATGATCAGGGCCTTCATGCCGGCCTTCTTGGCCGTAGGCGACATGTAGTAGCTAATGAGGCCCCAAGAGCACGCACCCGTGATCTCAAAGAACACGAGCTGACCCAAAAGGGTCGAGCTGTACACAAGGCCGGCCATGGCGCCGATGAAGGTCGCGAGGTACGCGTAGAAGCGACGACGCGGCGCATCGGGATGCTCACGGTTATTCTCGCTCATATAGGGAATCGAATAGATCACGACAAGCAGGCCGATACCCACAAAGGCGGGCGCGAGCAGCGTGCTCATGCGATCGAAGGTGAATCCCATGACGAGGGTCTGCCCAAACGAGATCAGGGGGACCTGCGTGTCGGGCATGCCAGCGCCGGCGAAATTCGCGGCGAGGGCGATGGTGCAGACCGTCGAGACGGCGGCACCCAAAACGCTGAACCACTTGGCGTACGGACGGGGGAACAGGGCGACGAGCACCGAGGCCACCATCGGGGCCGCGATAGCGACCAAGCCGAGAAGGGACAGACTGACTGCAAATGACATTGTTTCTCCCTTCTCCTACACGCCGACGACCACGAAGACAAACGCCAGAACGGCGATGCCCACGACGGCCCAGGTCTGATTGCCGAGCACCTTAAAACGCGAGCGCGAGCAGGAGTTCTCGATCACGCCGCATACGACAAAATCGATCAGGCACTTCACCAGGAAGATGACTGCACCCAGAACAGCGGCGGCGCCCACGGTCGCGGGCTCGCCCCAGGGGACGAAGATCGCGCAGAACCAGGCGACGACCAGGACCTGCTTCATGGACATGGCGAGCTTGGCCATCGCAAGCGACGGGCCGGAAAGCTCGGCGAGCGGACCTTCCTGGAGCTCCTGCTCGGCCTCGGCCTGATCAAACGGCAGCTTGCCGAGCTCCATGTAGCAGGCAATCGCAAAGGCGATACCGGAGAGGATCACGGCGACCGGCGCATCGATGGCACCCGTCATGATGTGCTGACCCATAGTGGCGATGTCGGTGGAGCCGCACACCAGGGCGGCGGCAAACAGCGCCAGCAGCATGGACGGCTCGATGAGCACGCTCATGAGCAGCTCGCGAACGCCGCCGATACCGGCGTAGGCGTTGGACGAATCCACACCGCAGAGGGCGAAGAAGAAGCGGGCGAGCGCCAGGCTGTACATGATGGTGATGGCGTCACCAAAGACCGGGATGGGGCTTTGTGCCGTAAAGAGCGGCAGGCCCATCGCGAGCATAAAGGCGACGGCGAAGAACAGCGGCGGCATAATGCGCAGCGCAAAGCTCGCGTCCTCGCTCTGGGACTCGGGGCGCGCAAAGAGCTTGGCCAGGTCGCGGTAGTCCTGCATGATGCTGGGGCCACGACGGTTGTGCATCTTGGCACGGATCACGCGGCCGAGACCGGAGAAGAACGGCGCGACGGCCATAACGACCACGCCCTGCAGAACGGCAAGTACGATGTTGTTCATGCTCTCCCCTCCTTAACCCATTTGCACGGCGAGCACGAGGAACACCACGAGTGCCGCGACGATGTAGCAGATATAGATGCTGTAGTTGCCGCCCTCGAGCTTAGTCGCGAGGTCGGCGAGCTTCTCGACACCCTTATGCGGGGCATCGACGAGAACCTTGTCGGGTACGGGCTCCACAGCCTCGGCCACACCGGTGAGCTTCTGGAAGAAGTGCGCAATGGACCAGCAGGCGGCCGTGCAGCGGTCGCGCAGCGTGTAGAGCGGCTGCATAAACCAGGACACCTCGGAGGCAAAGGTCGTGGCCACGACGGGCATATGCTCGTTGGGAGCATAGCCGCATGCCCACGGCTGGGACTTCTGCACCTTGCCGACGGTCTTGAGCTTGCGATAGCCGCAGGCAAGGCCGACAAGCACCACGAGCGCAATGGCGATCGCGGGCGTGGAGGTGGCAGCGCCGGAGTACTGGTTCATGAGCTGCATGCCCTCGGCGGCAAACACGCCACCGTACGGATGCAGCACGGACGCGGCGACATCGACCAGCACGGGAGCGATCACGGGAGCGCAAATGCCCAACACGACGCAGATGGCAGCGAGCAGGCCCTGCGCAAACACCATGGGGGCGGGAACCTCCTTGGCATTGGCCGCGGCCTCGGAGCGGGGCGCGGAGGCAAAGGAGACGCCGTAGGCCTTGACGAAGCACGTGACGGCCAGAGCGCCGGTAATGGCAAGCGCAACGGCAGCGAACACGGCCACGATCATGACGGCCTTGTCGCCCTGCATGGCGGCGTTAAAGAGCGACTGGTAGGTAAACCACTCGGACACAAAGCCATTGAAGGGCGGGATGGCCGAGATGGCAAGTGCGCCAACGAGGAAGCAGATGGCCGTTGCCGGCATACGACGGAACAGGCCGCCCATCTTCTCCATATTGCGCGTACCCGTGGAGTACAGCAGCGCACCGGCGCCCAAGAACAGCTCGCCCTTAAACATCGCGTGGTTAAACGTGTGGTAGAGGGCGGCCATCAGAGCCAGGACGGCGATGCCGACCGAGTTGAGCGCCATGGCGGCCATGGAGGCGCCGACGCCGAGCAGAATGATGCCGATGTTCTCGACGGAGTGATAGGCCAGCAGGCGCTTGATGTCATGCTCCTGCAGGGCGAAGGCCACGCCGAGAACCGACGAGATCGCGCCGAAGACCATGACCATAAGACCCCACCAGACCTGAACGCCCGAGGCGGAGAGCAGGTCGAGGCCCACCTTGAGGATGCCGAAGATACCGATCTTGATCATGCCGCCGGACATGAGGGCCGACACGTTGGACGGCGCCTCGGGATGTGCCTTGGGCAGCCAGCCGTGCAGCGGGATGATACCGGCCTTGGCGCCAAAGCCAAAGAAGGCGAGCACAAAGCACACGGATGCGACCGCGGGGCTAAACTGCGTGGCGCGGAAATCCGCAAAGGCAAACGAGCCACCGGCAAAGTTGGTCATGGTGAGGAAGCTCGCCATGATGAGTACAAAGCCCACGTGCGCGATCACAAAGTAGAGCCAACCGCCATGGATGGAGTTCTCGTTCTCCTCGATCACGACCAGGAAGTACGAAGTAAGCGACATGAGCTCAAAGGCGACCAGGAACCAAAACACGTTGTCGGCGGTGATGACGAGCATCATAGACGCCACGAAGGTGTTAAAGAAGAAGCCGGCGCGGCCCTTTTTGCCAGGGTACTCATCAAAGTAGTTGAGACCGTAGATCGAACCGGCAAACGCAAGCACCGAGATGAGCGCCACGAACAGGCCGGACAGCTGATTGAGCAGCAGCTGGAAATGGGCAAACGGGAAAAACACGATGGTATCGACCGACGTGACATTGCCCAGCACGGCCTGGATACCGGCCACAAACGAAAGCACCGCGGCGACGGCGCCGATAAGGCAGCCGGCGGTCTTGGCGGCGTTATCGGCCTTGATCAGCAGAACCGAGGCGAGCGCACCGATGCACGAGACGGCAAGCGATGCGATAAACAGCGTCATGCTATCCATTGTTTACGCTCCCTTCTGCTTTCTCGGACAGGCCCTGGGCCACAGCGGTAACGTCGACGGACGGACCGTTTTCGATCGAGCGCAGGCGCTTGGCCTCGTCGAGCTCGCGATCGGCCGCGCCGCCCATGACGGTCAGCGCCTTGGTGGGGCACGCCGCCACACAATGCGGGCCGTCCGGATCGAAGGCGCACAGGTCGCACTTGACAGCGCAGGTGTACTGGCCGGGAGCCCACGTAAGCAGGCTGCTCAGGGACTTAGGATACGAAGGCGTCGGGTCGCACATGCCTGCGACACCGGCGATAGACGTGCCATCGGGATGGATGGCTCCGAAGGGGCACGCGATGGCGCACAGCCTGCACCCGATGCACTCCTGCTCCTTGACGTGGATGCGATCGCCATCGTGCTCGATGGCATTCACCGGGCAAACCTCGGCGCAGGGGGCACCCTCGCAATGGTGGCAGGCAAGGGCGGCCGAAATACCGCCGGTCTTCACGAGCGCCAGGCGCGGCGTATCCTGAAGACCCTGCATCCGGTGAGCGTCGGCACAGGCGGACTGGCATGTTCCGCAGCCGATGCACCTCTCCGGGTTGATGTCGATGAAGCGGTTCATCCCCACTTCCTTTCAAAATAACGGGCCGGGCTCCCGAACGTACGGGACGCCCGGCCCAAATAGCCAACGAGAACGGGACTACACGATTTGATTCACGTACGTCTCGTCGTCGAACTTGGCGGCGCCGGGCTCAACGTCCTGGGGAGCGGCGGCGTCCACCAGAGCCTGCTTGAGCTCGGTGTACTGACGCTCGACCTCGCCCTCGGCCCAGACCTGGTCGGCGATAGCGTCGACCTGGCAGGCGGAGAACTTGTCCTCGGGCGTATGCGAGACCGGGTCGACCTTGTGAATGGTCAGCTCGTTGCACTTGCCGATCCACCACTGGTAGGTCATATAGACCGTGCCCTTGTTGATGCGGTCGCTCACGTCGGCGCGGCTGTATACCTGGCCGCGGCGGCTGTGAATCGAGACGATGTCGCCGTTCTTGATGCCGCGCGCCTGGGCGTCCGCGGGATTCATGCGGACAAAGCCGGGCTCGTCGGCGAGTAGCGCCAGCGTCTTGCAGTTGCCGGTCATCGAGCGGCAGCTGTAGTGGCCGACCTCGCGGACGGTGCACAGGATGAGCGGGTACTCATCGTCGGGAAGCTCGGAGGGCGCCTCCCAGTCGTGCGCCATCAGGTTGGCGCGACCGTCCTTGGTGGTGAACTTGCCGCCAGCGAACATGTCGGGCGTACCGTGGTCGTTCACATCGGTGCTCTTGACGGGCCACTGGGCGTAGCCGCCCTCGGGAGCCATCTTCTCGTAGGTCGCGCCCACAAAGTTGGGGCACAGGCTAATGCACTCGTTCCAGATCTGCTCGGTGTTGTCGTAGTGCATGGGGTAACCCATACGCGTGGACAGGTCCGCGAAGATCTCCCAGTCGTGACGGCACTCGCCCTTGGGCGGAACGGCCGCGTCAAAGTGCTGGAAGCTACGGTCGGATGCGGTAAAGACACCCTCGTGCTCGCCCCAAGAGGTGGCAGGCAGGATGACGTCGGCGAGCATGGTCGTCTGCGTCATAAAAATGTCCTGGCAAATGAACAGATCCAGCTCGGAGAGCGTCTTGCGCATACCGGCCGAATCGGGCTCGGTCTGCACCGGGTCCTCGCCGTAGTTGTAGAAGCAGTGCACCTTGCCCTCGTCGACCAGGTGGCCCAGGTCGGTGAGCTTGTAGCCCTCCTCGAGCGGGAGTTTTTCCTCGGGCACGCCCCAAGCCTTGGCAAACTTGGCACGCACTGCCGGGTCGGTGACTTTCTGGTAGCCAGGGTACAGGTTGGGCAGCATGCCCATATCGCAGGAGCCCTGGACGTTGTTCTGACCGCGCACGGGCGCGAGGCCGGAATTGGGTTTGCCGATCTGGCCGGCAACGCAGGCGATGGAGGCGATGGTGTGCACCGTCTTCAGGTTCTGCTTCTGCTGGCATACGCCCATGCCCCAGCCAATGATGGCAGAGGGCTTCGCCGTGGCGTACATCTCGGCAGCTTGGTGGATCAACGCGGGCTCGACACCCGTGATGTCCTGTACGGATTCGGGAGTGTAGTTCTTGATGGTCTCCCACCACTCGTCAAAGCCGTTCGTGTGCTCGGCGACGAATTCCTTGTCGTAGAGGCCATCGTTGACCAAGCAGTTGGCAAAGGCGTTGAGGAACGCGACGTTGCAACCGTTCTTGATCGGAAGGTAGAGATCGGCGATACGCGCGGTTTCGATATGGCGCGGATCGGCGACGATGATCTTGCAACCCTTTTCTTTGGCTCGCACGATACGCCTTGCGACGATGGGGTGCGAATCGGCAGGGTTATAGCCGAAGAGGAAAATGCAGCCCGCATCCTCCATACCGGGGATGGAGCATGACATGCAACCTGAACCAACCGTGTCCATCAGACCGAGGACAGTAGGGCCGTGTCAAGTACGGGCGCAGTTGTCTACGCTGTGGGTGCCGATGCACGCACGCGTAAACTTCTGCATGACGTAGTTCGCCTCATTGCCGCCGCCTCGCGAAGAGCCAGTGGTCATGACAGCGTTAGGACCATATTCGTCAATTATGGCCTGCATCTTAGATGCGGTGAAATCCAGTGCCTCGTCCCAGCTTACGCGCTCAAGATCCGCGCCCTTGGTGCGGCGGATCATCGGGTGCAGTACGCGAGGAGTCAAGATCTTGGTGTCGTTGATGAAGTCATAGCCGCTCATGCCCTTAAGGCACAGCTCACTCTGGTTGGTGATGCCGTTGAGCGGTTCGGTGCCCACGACCTGGCCGTTTTGGACCAGGAGGTTAAACTGGCAACCGGCGCCGCAATACGGGCAGATCACTTTATGCTTCTCCATGACACCCTCCTTCCTTTTTCTGCTACCGATTGCTCGGTACTAATTTGACAATCATTGGGCCTGTCGCCCCAACGCTTACGCCTCGTTTTCGATGGTGGCGCGGGCACGCTCGGCAGTCAGTTCTGCCAAACGTTCCTCGTCTACCAGGGTGAGGCCCTTGGTCGGGCACGCCTCGGCACACGCCGGACCGCCGGGACGGTCCACGCACAGGTCGCACTTGAGCACGAAGCTCTTGGTCTGCGAACCCACGCGAACGTCGCCCATCAAGACCGGAACCTGCGTGGTTGCCACGCTCACGGCGCCAAAGGGGCATGCCATGACGCAGCTCTTGCAGCCGATGCAGTTGTCCTCGTTGACGCCGATGCGATGGTTCTTTGGATCAAAGAACAAGGCGCCCGTAGGACAGGCCTTCGCGCACGGGGCATCCTCGCAATGATGGCAAGCCACCGGCGCGGAGATCTCGTACGTACGCGTCACGCGCAGGCGCGGCGCGGCGATGTTGCCGGGAATATCGTGTGCCTCGATGCACGCCGCCATACAGGTTTGGCACCCAATGCAGCGTGAGGAATCAGCCACGACTCGTTTATTGCCCATGTTGTTCACTCCCTCCTGAATCCCATGCCGGAGAGACCCTGCCGACGTTGCCCCGGACCGCCCGTGGTCCGGCATCGGCGTATCGAGCGCATGCGGCGAAACAGGCACTTCGATAGAATTCCTCCAACGATATACAGGTTAAATATACGCAGTTGCAGGGGGCAACCTTGAGCATAGGCCCTGCAATACGGGTGTATTGCAGGGGTTTTGGCAGGTTGGAATTATTCTCTAAAAGCTATAAAGGTGAGTGTATTACATGCGTACGCCTCAGAGATTTTTACGCGCTCTCATTTTAGATGTACTACGCTTGTATTCAAGTTAATGGTTATTTACTTGAGCGAAATAAAGTAATCGTTATAAGATGCTCAAGTATCGGCACATGCCGCATTTGACCGACTATATTGCACGCTCATTAAGGGGGCCAGTGATGTCATCGACTCAAAAACGAGCCATCCTGCAGGTGCGCATTCGCGAGGAAGACAAGCAGCATGCCGAACATCTCTACGACGCCATGGGCACATCGCTCGCCGAGGCCGTCCGTCTATTTGTCGCGCAGAGCATTTTGATGCGCAAGCTCCCCTTTCAGCCGGTCGCCGTGCGCTCAAAGGACGGCACCGCCGCCTATGGATCGCTCAAAGCATACGGTGACCCCAATCGCCGCTCCGAGGAGCGCAATGCCTGGATTGAATACCTTGCCACAGAAAGCGACGATTCGATTTTGGGTCCCGAGGAAGTAGATATCCATGAGTAGCACCATCATCGACGAGACCGTCATCCTACGCTACCTGCTTGACGACGACGAAGTCCTGTCACCGCGCGCCGCCAAGGTCATCGCCACGCGCACCGCTCGTGTCTATCCCGAAATCATCACGCGCGTCGTGGTCACGCTGCGCGACGTCTATAAGGTTCCCCGCGTTGAGATTGCTGCGGCCATGAAAAGGCTGCTCGATGACGTCATGGTCGACGAGCCCACCGTTGTCGCCCTTGCCGTCAAGCTCTTTGGCAAGACCCATATGGACTTTACCGACTGCCTCCTCGCAGCCCGAACCGCCATCTATAACGACGACGTCGTGAGCTTTGGCAAGCCCATCATCCAAGGCATGATCGATTACCGCCGCAAGCGCCAAACCGCCGCCGACGCCCGCGACCGCGCCGCCGAAGCCCGCAGCCGAAGCACCGACTCCACCATCGACAAGCTCCGCCAACGCCCCTGCAGCTAACCCCATCCCCTCCTAAGTTGCGGTGAAATACGGACTGTTTCATGCCTTTAAAGGCCTCAACAGTCCGTATTTCACCGCAACTTATTGAAGGTGGACCGCGAACGATTTCGCTATCGGGATTCGGCGTAGGGTTTTGTTGTCGGAATGCCGTAGCCGCGCATCATGGCACCGAACGATTCTACGTCGTAGGTGTCCGAGAGTTTGAAATGAATGACGTTGTGGCCCATGGCGCGAAGGTTCGCGTCGCGCATGAGGGCCGCTCGATACGTTTTTGCCGCCGCCCGCTCTGGATCATTTTGACCCTCGTCTTCAAACTTGCCTAGCCCATGCAGCTCTGCCAGCGTCCATGAGCCGTCTGGCATCTGCCAGCCATAATCTGCTAGATAATAGCCAGCGTTTCCCGGTCGCGTTATCTCAACTTGAAGCTCGGGCGCGGCAACCCCAGCGAGAATCATCGCTGCTCTCGCCTCGGACTCGCCGCCATTGTCTGACCTGCCGTCCATATACTCAAAAACGTCAAAAGCACGCGCGATGCCATGCAGCCCTCGACAATTTGCCTGCGCATATGCTCGCAGCTCTTCGCGTTCGACATCGTACTCACGGGCCAAGCCATCGACATAGCCCAGCGCATAGCGAAAGGCGCTCGTTCGAGCGATATCAACAACCGTTCGACACGGATCCGTCAGTGTAAAAGGACCTAGCCGCCACACTTCGCCCGGGCGCCAGCGCTTGTATTCAACGAACTCATACGTATCACGCCTTGTAGACCGTGGCAGCAGCACTTGCACTTTATCCAGAAGCGTATACGCCGAGCCGATGCCGTAGAGCAGCGCTGCTGTCGATCCGCAAAACACAGCATCCGATTCAACGACCGCAATAGCGGATGCCAGCTGAAAGATGCGATCTTCAACCCCAAGATTATTCCAATAGACCGGATCCGCATACACGTGGTTGTAAAGACGAAGCATGAGCTCTTCCTGCATAAGCTCACGCGCACGGCGTTCATCCCAAGGATCAATTGTTATAAGCAGCTGTCCATCTTGATGAATTCCAACGGCCGAGAATAGCATCCTTGCATATGACTGCGGAAAATGTTTGCCTTTATCGAGCATGGCCAACCCCATAACCATCACGGCGGAGAGAATACCATTACGCTATCGCATGCTTCCGTCCGCAGGCCTTGCCAAAAGCTGACCAAAAGCTTGACGCCGCAGGTCAGAGCTTCAAAAAATATTTCCACTCTCGGTAGACGGTCGCTACGACCCTCCCAACGGCGTCAAAATCCAACCTTACAAATAGTTGCGGTGAAATACGGACTACATGGGCCATAAAAGCCGAAAAACAGTCCGTATTTCACCGCAACTTAGGTGGGGATGTGGGGTCCCCGGCACGTTTACGAAAACGGCTCTGATCCCAAAGGGAATCAGAGCCGTTAAGCTATCTTATGGAGCGGGCGACGGGAATCGAACCCGCGTCATCAGCTTGGAAGGCTGGGGTTCTGCCATTGAACTACGCCCGCAAGATATGGTCGGGACGACAGGATTTGAACCTGCGACATCCTGCTCCCAAAGCAGGCGCGCTACCAAACTGCGCCACGTCCCGAAGGTGTTGAGCAGCTAAGGTCTAAACCTTGCGTGTCCCAAAGCGAAGGAAATTATAGGGGAGACTCCCCGCCTGTGCAAGCGCAGAAACCCTAGCTCCTCGAATGTGCGACAAACTTGCTGTGGAGCAGACCGATCACAAACGCCGCCACGGCAACCGGCGCCCACGCGGCACCGATATCCGCCAGCGGAAGAACATCAAACGGTAGCCACGCGCCCGCAAAGAACGCATCGCGGACCGAGGTGATCACGCTCTGCACGGCAACCACACCGCCGACCCAGACCCACACCTGCGGATGAGCGTCGCAAAAGCCGTGTACCAAACCCATGAGAACCAGCACGATGGCGACGGGATACAAGGCGTTAAGCATGGGCACCGAGAACATAAGGATCACGTCGAGGCCCACGTTGGAGAGCACGCACGAAAACGCTGCGAACACAAAGGCGAGAACCGCAAAGGGACGGCGCATGGCCTCCTCGGAAGCCTCCGCTCCCCCTTTAACCACATACGTCTCGCAGAAGTAGCGCGAGCAGCAGCTGATGAGGCCGATGCACACGTTCATGCAGGCGAGGAAGAAGATGGCGAAGACCACGACCGTGCCGGCAAGGCCAAAGTGCATGGAGGCAGAGCGGGCAAGGATGGCGGCGCCGTTGGTGGCGTCGGGCATCACGGTGCCGAGCTGCATTCCGGCAAGGCCCAAGCCACAGTAGATGATGGCCATGAGCACGCCGGCGATAACGCCGGAACGCGAAATCTCAAAGGCCACGCGCTTGTCATCGGTAACACCCAGCTCGTGGATGGTCTCGGCGATGATGATGCCGAAGGCGAGCGACGCGAGCAGGTCCATGGTCTGATAGCCGGTCAAAAAGCCCTGCACGGCAGCGCCTGCATCGTAGGGAGCCTGAGGCGCGGCAGCGGGTCCCAGCGGCGAGATCACGGCAGCACCCACAACCAGCACGATGAGCGCAATGAGCGCAGGGCCCGTAATGCGGCCGAGCACGCGTGTTATGACACCCGGACGCAGCGTGAGCACAAACGCGACGACAAAGAAGCCAACGGCAAACACCAGACGAGCCGTGCCAAGCGAAACGCCCTCGGGCAGCAGCGGCACCAGCATCTCGAAGGCCGTGGAGCTCGTACGCGGAATGGCCAGGCACGGGCCGATGGCCAGATACACCGCCGCGACAAAGAACTCACCGAACTTGGGGTGCACGCGGCCGGCAAGCTCGCGCGCCGTTCCGGCAAGCGCCACGGCGATAAAGCCCATGACGGGCAGGCCGATGGCGGCAATCAAAAAGCCAACCATGGCAAGCGGTGTGGCCGTGCCGGCCTGGAGCGCCAGCAACGGCGGAATGATGAGGTTACCGGCGCCAAAGAGCATCGAGAACAGCGCAATGCCGACGGTAACGACATGGTCGGAGCGCAGGCCGCGCGGAGCGGATGAGGCCATAGGCACACCTTTCGGGTCGAAACAAAAACGGGACGGGCAAATACACCCGTCCCGCAAGTATAAACGGTCTAGCAGCTTTAGCAGGCTAAATCGCACAGAGCATCGATAGCCGTGTCGACTTCTTCGGTAGTGTTGAAATACCCAAACGAGAAGCGGACGACGCCCTGGCGCTCGGTCCCCAGCGCACGGTGCATGAGCGGGGCGCAATGGGCGCCGGGGCGCGTCGAAATCCCCCACCCTTGCATGAGCGCATCCGAGATCTCGGCAGAGTCGATATCGGCTACGTTGAGCGACACAATCGCAGAGCGCGCCTGCTGGTCAAAGGCACCGTAGAGCTTAATCCCCGGAATCTTGCGCACACCGGCAAGGAAGCGATCAGCGAGCGCACGCTCGTGGGCAGCAATCGCCTCGACCCCACCCTGGGCCTCGATAAAGTCGAGACCAGCGGAAAGTCCCGCGATGCCATGACCGTTGAGCGTGCCCGCCTCAAGGCGCGTGGGCCACCCAAGCGGCTGCAGCGCATCGAAGCTGTGCACGCCCGTGCCGCCCATGGCCCACGGAGCCACGTCAATGCCCTCCGCCACGGCCAGGCCGCCGGTCCCCTGCGGACCCATGAGCCCCTTGTGACCGGTAAAGCACACGACGTCGAGCCCCATGGCATCCATGTCAATCTTCGCCGTGCCGGCAGACTGCGAAGCATCGACGATCACCAGCGCGCCGGCCGCATGCGCGATGGCAGCCACGCGCGCAATGTCGACCGCGTTGCCGGTCACATT
>CABUCQ010000021.1 GCA_902490095.1 uncultured Collinsella sp. | reverse complement strand
AGTCGTGGGTGTCGATGAGTTCCGTGCGCTGGGCGCCACGGTTAACGTGTGCACCGACGACGGTTCGCTCGGCACGCACGGTTTTTGCACCGATCCGGCAGCCGAGCTGCTTGGAGAGGGCGGCTACGACTACGTCGCCAGCTGCGGCCCCGCCGTCATGATGAAGAAGGTCGCCGCCGCTGCCGCCGAGGCCGGTGCGTACTGCGAGGTGTCGCTTGAGCGCATGATGAGCTGTGGCTTTGGCGCCTGCAACACCTGCAATGTCGAGACGGTCGACGGTATGAAGGGTGCTTGTATGTGCGGCCCCGTGTTCGATGCTTCCAAGGTGGTGGTCTTCTAGTGGGTACCGTGAACATGGCCGTCGATTTCGGCGGCGTCAAGATGCAGAACCCCATTAACACCGCAGCCGGTACCTTTGGCTACGGTTGGCAGTTCCAGAACTTCTTTGATGTTTCCCAGCTGGGCGCCATCACCACCAAGGGTTGCGCTGCCGAGCCCTGGCCCGGCAATCCCGCGCCCCGCATGGCCGAGATTCCCGGCGGTATGATCAACTCCGTGGGTCTTCAGAACCCCGGCGTGGCCGCCTTTGCCCGCGAGTCCGGTCCGTGGCTCGAACAGCTGTCCAAGGACGGCTGCCAGGTCATCTGTCAGGTTGCCGGTCACTCCGTTGACGAGTTTGTCCGCGCACTCGAGATGTATGTCGAGCTGTGCCCCTGGGCTGCCGGCTACGAGATCAACGTGAGCTGCCCTAATATCGCCGCCGGCGGTGCCGCCATGGGCTCCACGCCCGAGGGCGCCTCTTCCGTTATGGCTGCCTGCCGCAAGGTGACCGATAAGCCGCTGTTCGTGAAGATGGCGCCGGTCAACGTTGCCGAGATTGCCAAGGCCCTCGAGGCTGCCGGCGCCGACGGCCTTTCGGTCATCAACTCCATCCAGGGCATGGCCATCGACGTCCATACCCGCAAGTCCCGCGTGGCCAAGCCCAAGGGCGGCCTTTCGGGCCCGCTGTGCCACCACATCGCCGTGCGCATGGTCTGGGAGGTTGCCCAGGCCGTCGATATCCCCATCAACGGTGTCGGCGGTGTCATGACTGGCGAGGATGCGGCTGAGTTTATCCTGGCCGGCGCCACCTGCGTGTCGGTCGGCATGGCCAACTTCGTCGATCCGTGTGCTTCGCTTAAGATCGCGCATGAGCTCGAGGCCTGGGCCGAGTCCCAGGGCGTGAAGGACATCAACGAGCTGGTAGGTGCTTTCGAATGCTAGAGAATGATGCCCGCGACCGTGTTATCGTCGCCCTCGACTGCGACCGTGAGCGCGCGCTCGAGCTCGCCCACGAGCTTTCGGGCCATGCCGCCTGGCTCAAGGTTGGCATGACGCTCTATTACGCTGAGGGTCCCCAGATCGTCAAGACCTTTAAGGACCTTGGCTTTAAGGTCTTCCTCGACCTTAAGTTCCATGACATTCCGCATCAGGTGCGCGGCGCTGCCCGCTCGGCCTCGCTTGCCGGTGCCGACCTGCTTTCGGTCCACGGCCTGGGCTCGGGTGCTATGCTCGCTGCCTGCCGCGAGGGTGCCGAGGAGGCGCGTGAGGACCGCGCCAAGCTCGTCGCCATCACCGTGCTCACGAGCATGAATCAGGATGCCTTGAGCGAGATCGGCGTCGAGTCGCCCGTGGCCGAGGAGGCCGCCCGCCTGGCAAAGCTCGCTCAGGCCAACGGCATCGATGGCATCGTGTGCTCGCCGATGGAGGCTCACGACATGCGTGAGCTGCTGGGCCCTGATGCCCTGATCGTGACTCCGGGTGTGCGTCCGGTGGGTGCCGCGCTTGGTGACCAGTCCCGCGTGGCGACGCCTTCCCAGGCTATCGAGTGTGGCGCAAGCCACATTGTGGTGGGCCGTCCCATCACCGGTGCCGACGATCCGGTTGCCGCCTTTGACGCCATCGTCGCCGAGCTGGTCGAAAACGTCGCGTAAAAGATTCCCCTAAGTCACCACTTTTGGGTCTCATTAGCACAAAATAGCCCCTGTGCCTGCGTAAACTTTCCCATCCTTTGTGTGGAATCGCAGGTCAGGGGCTTAACTTTGGGCGCAGTATATTGCACTTTTTGCGGGTATCGTCTAACCTATGGAGCCGCGATTAGGCATTTTGTACGTTCTACGTGCTAAAATGCCAATTATTGAATCAGATATAACCCAACTATTTGGAGGTACGAATGGCACTCCCTCAGCTTACCGACGAGCAGCGCAAGCAGGCTCTTGAGAAGGCTGCTGCCGCACGTCACGCCCGCGCTGAGCTTCGCGAGCAGATCAAGAAGGGCGAGAAGTCCCTCGAGTCCGTGCTCAACTCCGATGACCCCATCGCTTCCCGCATGAAGGTTTCCACCCTCATCGAGTCTCTTCCTGGTTATGGCAAGGCCAAGGCCGCCAAGATCATGGAGGAGCTCGGTATCTCCGCTACCCGTCGCGTCCAGGGCCTCGGCGTCCGTCAGCGCGAGCAGCTCCTCGAGCAGCTGACCAAATAAGTGAGCGCTCAGGATTCCAAGCTCTTTGTGATTTCTGGACCGTCAGGCGCAGGCAAGGGTACGCTCGTCACTCGTGTGCGCGAGCGCCGCTCGAACCTGGGCCTGACGGTTTCGGCTACCACGCGAGCACCACGCAAAGGTGAGGTCGACGGCGTTAACTACTTTTTTCTGACGCGCGAGGAGTTCGACCGCCGCGTGGCAAACGGCGAGTTTGTTGAGTGGGCCGAGGTCCACGGTAACTGCTACGGCACGTTGGTGAGCGAGGTCACATCCAAGCTCGCCTCGGGCGCTTCTCTGATTTTGGAGATCGATGTCCAGGGCGCCCTGCAGGTGAAGGAGCGTTTCCCCGAGGCCGTGCTGATCTTTATCAAGCCGCCTTCGCTTGAGGTGCTCCGCGAGCGTCTAGTCGGTCGCGGTACCGAGACGCCCGAGACGATTGAGCTGCGTATGGCAAACGCCGCCGATGAGCTTGCCCTTGCCGACCGCTACGACGACGTCGTGGTAAATGACGATCTCGACCGCGCGACCGATGAGCTCGTTCGCGTTCTCGATATGCATGAAAGGATCTGAGGTCCGTGTCCGTTGTAAAGCCTTGCATTGACGATCTTCTGGAGAAGACCGATCACAACCGCTTCCTGCTCGCTTCGCTTGCCTCCAAGCGCGCCTGCGACATCAATAGCATGCTGCGTGGCCAGCACAACCGCGTGCTTGCCGTCCAGGATGTCGATGACATCACCATCGGGCTTTCCGGTGCCGATACCATCTCGATGGCTATGGACGAGATTGTCGACGGCGACATCTCTTACGACGAGGCCCGTTACGAGAAGGCGCTCGGCCACAAGGTTGCTGAAGCCTAAATGGCGGCTCGCGTCTGCCTGGTCCACTATCACGAGGTTGGACTGAAGGGTAAGAACCGCGCACATTTTGAGCATATCCTCATGGATAACATTAAGGCGGCCTTGGCCGCCTTTTCCGTGAATGCCGTGTCTCGAATTTCCGGTTATATCCTCGTGACCTTTAACGAGCATCAGGCCGATGAGGCGGCGCGTGTCATTCGCACCGTTCCCGGCGTTGCTCGTGTGTCTTTGGCGTATCACACTAACCGCGACCCACAGGAGTACTGTGCCGCCGCCGTCAAGGCGCTGCGCGAGTATGGTCCCTTCGATTCGTTTAAGGTGCACGCCAAGCGCTCCAATACCGACTATGAGCTCACCTCGATTGACATCAATCGTCAGGTGGGTGAGGTGCTGTGTGAGGCCTTCCCCGATAAAAAGGTCCAGATGCACGATCCTGACGCTATGGTGCACGTGCTGGTGGTCCAGGGTAGCGTCTATGTGTATGCGCGCTCTGAGCGCGGCGTGGGTGGTCTTCCGGTGGGGTCTGCCGGCAAGGTCGTGACGCTGCTTTCTTCGGGTATCGATTCTCCGGTGGCGACCTGGATGCTCGCGCGTCGCGGCGCGGTGTGCGTGCCGGTACATTTCTCCGGTCGTCCGCAGACGCCCGATACGAGCGAGTATTTGGTGCAGGACATCATCCGTGCGCTTGAGCCGGGTGTCCAGATCGGCCGACTGTACGTAGTGCCGTTTGGCGACTGCCAGCGTGAGATTTCGGTCACCTGTCCCAGCAACCTGCGCGTGATCATGTATCGCCGCATTATGTATTCGGTTGCTGAGCGCATTGCGCACATCGAGGGTGCCAAGGCCATCGTTACGGGCGAATCGCTTGGGCAGGTTGCCTCCCAAACGCTTGAGAATATCATGGCCGTCAACGAGGCCGTGAAGATCCCCGTGTTCCGCCCTCTCATCGGTTCGGACAAGCAGGAGATCATCGCGCGCGCCGAGGAGATCGGTACGTTCGATATCTCCACTGAGGCCGCTCCCGACTGCTGCACGCTGTTTATGCCGCGCCGTCCCGAGACGCACGCTAAACTCGATGCCGTGAATGAGGCCTGGGAGTTGTTCGATCACGAGGAGATGATCGAGCGCCTGCTCAAGCAGACCGAGTACATCGACTTTGAGAGCAACACGTATAAGGCCCCTAAGACCTTAAAACGCAAACATTCGGAGCTTGCTCCGCGTGAGATTTACCAAGATCACGAGTAAATTTGTGCATAGACCGACGATGCGTCTGCATCGTCGGTCTTTTGCTATCTGGGCATTTTGTGGCTAAGTGTTCATTTGCTGACGTGTGCCTGAATAAATGGACGGATTTGTGCAAGGTTTTGGTCGGCTTTTGGTTTGACCGCTAAAACCGGTTTTGGGGCGTGGCTGTTACAGGGCTCCTTTCCTGACACGATGGTGTTGGGAGGTTTTGCTATGGCGCAGCGCGAACAACACGAACGGGTCAAAAAGATGGACCGCTTGGCGGACAAGCTGCTCGGTCATAAGGCAGTGGTGATGGCGATACTGGTCGTCATTGCGATGTCGAGCGGCTTGGCGATGGCGAACCTTGGCGGCGGTGCCGGCGGCGTGTCGTTTGAGCGCACTGACGGTTCGGGCTCGTTGGTGGAGCCGGGATCCGGTGATGCCTCGAGCGGAAAGACATCCGAAGGTTCTTCGACTAAGGCTTCTGCCGCGGCAGAGGTCTATGTCGATGTCGATGGCGCCGTTGTGTCGCCCGGTGTATATCGTCTCAAGGACGGCGCGCGGGTGGCTCAGGCGATTGATGCCGCCGGCGGGCTGGCGCCCGAGGCAGACGTTACGGGGCTCAATCGGGCATCCAAGGTCGTCGATGGACAAAAAATCCACGTTCCAACGGAAGGGGAGCAGCAGGCGCCCATTGCGGAAGCCGATGTTGATGGTGGGGCTTCCGCGTCATCGGGCGTGAGTAGCGCAACAGGCCTAGTAAACATTAATACGGCAAGCTCGGCAGAGCTACAGACGCTTTCGGGCATCGGTCCCTCCATGGCCCGGTCGATTATCGATGAGCGGACAAAGAACGGTGCTTTTGCCTCGGTTGACGATCTGATGCGTGTGTCGGGAATCGGCGAGAAGAAGCTTGCCAAAATCAAAGATTGCATCTGCGTATGAGTGCGACCGAGCGCGAACATGTGATGCCTCCGCGGCCCCTGATGCCATGGACGATGGCCCTGTGTGCCGGCATGTGCATGAGCTGCGCCTTGGTGCTCAACGTGGCCGCTGATGCGCTGCTGAGGGAGCAGGCGTCGGCGGTCGGGCTGCTATGGACCATTCCCGTTGCGGCGGCGGTGTTCGTTGTGCTGGCTCAATCTTGTGCGTGGCTTGCCCCTTGGAAGTGGTGGCTGTATGCCGCGTCCGTCGGTCTCGTGGCGGGAGCGGTCGTCTCGGCGTGGTGGGCTGTGGGCACGCTAGGCGCCTCGAAGGCGCTCGACGGTCGAGCGGCAAGCAGCCTCGAGTTTGTCGTGCAGGGTGATCCATCCATAAACGACGACGTGTATTCCTATACCTGCGAGGCACGCGCGGACGGTAAGAACTTGGCAACGGTTCGCCTATCGTGTGACCGCGAGCTCAAGGTCGGGGCGCACGTGCATGTTATCGGTCGCGTTTCACGTTTTGAGAACGATGCATATGGACGATCGCGCGTGCTCCGAGGCGAGGTGCGCAAGGTTCAAGCCGTTCGGATTGTGCCGGTCGACGAGGGCTCTCCGGGGCCGCTGCTTCGGCTGCGAAATGGGCTGCTTGCGTCCATTGCGCCTGCGACCGACCCGGCGCGTGCGCTCATAGCCGGTGTCGCCTGCGGTCGTTCGGCCGAGCTGCGCGCCCAGCCGGCGGGCGATTGGTTTTCGGTGACGGGGACGGCGCATCTTATCGCCGTCTCGGGCAGCCATTTGGCTATCGTGGGGTTTGTAATCGAGGGCGCATTGCAAAAGACTCGCTGCTCACGTGGTGTTCAGCGGGCGATATTGGCGATAACGCTTGTTGGCTACGCTGCCTTTACGGGCGCGTCTCCTTCGGCCGTGCGCGCGTGCTGCATGGTGTTCGCGACGCTTGTCGTAAACGGCGCGGGGCGTCGCCGGCACGGCGAATCGGCACTCTTCGTAACCATGTCCATCTTTGTGCTACTGCGGCCGACGGTGCTGTTCGAGATGGGCTTTCAGCTTTCATGTGCCAGCGTCTTAGCCATTCTGTGCTTTTGCCCCTATGCGACCTACGCTTTGGGTGAGCTGGGTGTGCCATCGGGCGTCGCCAGCATGCTTTCCGCCACGCTGTGCTCGCAATTGGCGACACTTCCCATTACCATTCCCGCCTTTGGTACGTTATCGCTCATTGCTCCGCTGGCAAATGCGGTCATCGGTCCGGTGGTGAGCGTACTGCTTGCTGTGTCGATTGTGCTGGTTCCCTTTTCGCTCGTGGCACCTTTGCGGACTTGGGCGCTCATTGTGCCCATGATTGCCGCCCGTTGCGCACTGTTCTTCGAGCAGCTGTTTGCCGCCGTGCCGGGTGCATCCGTGAGTTTGCCGCCCGATAGCATGTGGATTTACCTAGTGCCGTGTTTGCTGGCGGTTCTGCTGGTCTGGTGGCCGCGTCCCCGTGCACGTCCTATGGCGGTGGGGCTTGCATGCTTGGTACTCCTGGCTGCGATTCCGTACGTCTACTGGGATCGATTCGCTCCGCCTTCGGTGACGGTGCTCGATGTGGGCCAGGCCGATGCGATTCTTATCCGCCAGGGCGGCGCAGTAGCACTCGTCGACTGCGGGCTCGACGAGCGCATGGTGGCGGCGTTGGTTCGCAATAACGTGCACCATATCGATGCCGTCTTTGTGACGCATTGGGATGAGGACCACTGGGGTGGTCTGCCTGCCGTGCTCGAACAGTTTTCGGTTGGAACGATTGCCGTGGCGGCGGATGCGCTGGAGGATGCTCCTGCCGAGGTATTGAACCGACCTGGCGTTGAGTATCGGCAGGTGCGCCGTGGGGATACGGTCGATATCGGCTCATTTTGCGCCCGCGTGATGTGGCCATTCGAGTCCGTGGATGGCGAGGGAAATGAGGACTCGCTTGTCCTGCTGCTCTCCTATGTTCAGGAAGGCAGGGGCCTGCGTATGCTCCTCACCGGTGATGCCGAGCTCGACCAAGAACGGGAATTCGTGCAGGAGGTGGGGGAAATCGATGTACTTAAACTTGGGCATCACGGCTCTAAGGTTTCAGTCGATGGTGAGTTGCTGGACGTCTTGAAGCCTGAGCTTTCCCTTGCGAGTGCGGGCGAGGGGAATCGATACGGCCATCCGTCCGATGCCTGCATCGATGCCGTTAAGGAAGCGGGCGGTGTGTTCGCGTGCACTATCGAACACGGCGACATTACCGTCACGCCAACTGCGAATGGCTTTGCGATGCGATGCCAGCGACCGTGACGACGTCGTTGGCGTGTGGTGGGCCCCTGGGCTAGAATGGCACGGAACGAATACGAAGGCCTGCGGGAGGGGAGCGCAATGTCCGAAACCAGTCTGTTGCCGGCATATCTGATCGTCGGTACCGACGGCGTCAAGCGCGATCACGCCGTCTCGCGTATGAAAGCGCGTCTGGAAAAGTCGGGTATGGTCGAGTTCAACCTCGACGAGCGCGATATGACCAAAGACCCCGATATCGAGTCGATTATCGGATCGCTCAACACCTTTCCCATGGGCAGCGAGTTTCGCCTGGTAATCCTTGACGGCTGCTCAAAACTCGCCAAAGCGATCTCCGAGCCGCTTGTCGACTATCTGGCGAGTCCCAGCCCCACGACGGTTTGTCTCATCATCGCCGACTCGCTTGCCAAGAACACGCGCCTGTATAAGGCGATCGCCAAGATCGACAAGAAGGCGGTGATCGATTGCTCCGGTACCAAGCGCTGGGAGCTACCGCGCCGCGTGCAGCAGATGGCGACGCAGCACGGCAAGTCGATCTCGACGGCGGCCGCCGAAGAGCTCGTTTCGCGCTCGGGCGAGAACACCCGCATGCTCGATAACGACTTGGCTAAGCTTGCCCAGATGGTCGAGGCGCCCCAGATTGAGCTTGCCGACGTTGAGCGCTGGATTGTACGTACGGCAGAGGTCCAACCCTGGGACTTTCTCAATGCGGTCTCGGCCCGTGACATGCGCCGCTCGCTCGAGCTCTTCAATCTACTGCCCGCCAAGAGCTACGTGTGGACGTACACATTGCTGTGCGGCCGCATCCGCGAGCTTATCGTCGCCAAGGCGCTCGATGCGCGCGGACAGGGTCGTGAGCTGGCCGCAACGCTCAAGCTCCAGTCCTGGCAGGTCAAGAATCACCTGACCTGGGCACGTCGCTTTTCGATGGCAGAGCTCGTCGCAGCGCTCGAGGGTGCGGTCGATGTGGAGCTCGCGCTCAAGGGTTCGGCCGATTCTCAGACCGCGCTTTTGCTCTGGATTACGAACATCTTGAGAAAATCGTGATGATACCTGCCTATTTGACAAATTCGTTCTATCCCTTTGAGGGGGAGCGTGCTATAGTAGGCGCTTGCATGACCTCACCGTGTCTCAGAGGTGTCATACATTTTTTGCAAGGAACTCGAAAGGAACTCCAGAAGTGGCAAACATCAAGTCTCAGAAGAAGCGTATCCGCACCAATGAGGCAGCTCGCATGCGTAACAAGGCTGTCAAGTCCGAGCTCAAGACGCTGACCAAGCACGTCCAGTCCGCCGTCGCCGAGGGCGACGCCGAGAAGGCCCAGGCTGCCCTCAAGACCGTCACCAAGCGTCTCGACATGGCTGCCGCCAAGCATGTTATCCACAAGAACCAGGCTTCCAACCGCAAGTCCGGTCTTGCCAAGCTCGTGAACAGCATCAACGCCTAAGTTGTAAATTTCACACCACACAGATTACGCGCATAAATGGAGCCTGTTTTATGGAACAGGCTCCATTTTTTGTACCGCTCGGGTAAGATAGTCCGCATGAATACTTCAATTGACATTTCCCACATCCGCAACTTCTCGATTGTTGCGCACATCGACCATGGCAAGTCCACGATCAGTGACCGTATCCTCGAGCTCACCCATACCGTCGACGAGCGCGACATGGAGTCGCAGCTGCTCGACACCATGGATATCGAGCGCGAGCGCGGCATCACGATCAAGTCCAATGCCGTTCGCGTTTCCTATGACGCTGACGATGGCGAGACGTATCAGTTCAACCTCATCGATACGCCGGGCCACGTGGACTTTACCTATGAGGTCTCGCGTTCGCTGGCCGCCTGCGAGGGCGCGGTGCTCGTCGTCGATGCCACCCAGGGTGTCGAGGCGCAGACCGTCTCCAACGCGACGCTCGCCATGAACGCCAATCTGGACATTGTGCCGGCCATCAACAAGATCGACCTGCCCTCGGCCCATCCCGATGAGGTTAAGACCGAGATCGAGGATGACCTGGCGATCCCTGCCGATGACGCCGTGTGTGTCTCGGGCAAGACCGGCGAGGGCATTCACGATCTGCTGGAGTCCATTGTCTTTTTGATCTCTCCGCCTAAGGGCGATGCAAATGCTCCGCTCAAAGCGCTCATTCTGGATTCGTACTTTGACGAGTATCGCGGCGTGGTGGCCACGGTGCGCGTCTTTGACGGCTCCATCAAAAAGGGCGATACCCTGCGCATGATGCAGGCAAAGGGCGACTTTTTGGTCGATGGCGTGGGCGTCAAGCGTCCCGCCGAGACCCCGGTCGACGCGCTGACGGTCGGCGAGGTCGGATACGTGGTCACGGGCCTGAAGGATCCCGAGGCCGTTCGCGTGGGCGATACCCTCACGTGGGCGTCGAATCCCTGCCCCGAGCCGCTTCCCGGTTACCGCGAGGCCAAGCCCATGGTCTATACGGGCCTGTTCCCGATCGATAACAAGGACTACGAGAACCTGCGTGACGCGCTCGATAAACTGCACGTCAACGACCCGTCGTTGGTATGGGAGCCCGAGACCTCGGTGGCGCTCGGCTTTGGCTTCCGCGTGGGCTTCTTGGGCCTGCTGCACATGGAGGTCGTTAAGGAGCGCCTCGAGCGTGAGTTCAACTTGGACCTCATTGCCACGAGCCCTTCGGTCGACTATCACGTGTACAAGACCGATGGCGAGATGGTCGATGTCCGCAGCCCGCAGGACCTTCCCGAGGCCACGCGCATTGAGCGTATCGAGGAACCCTACCTCAAGGCAAAGATCATCTGCCCGCCTGAGTACACGGGTGCCGTTATGCAGCTCGCCATCGAGCACCGCGGCGTTACGACCGACATGATTCACCTCACGAGCAAATCGGTCGAGATGCGCTTCGATATGCCGCTCGCCGAGCTCATCTTGGACTTCTTTGACCAGCTCAAGAGTCGTACCAAGGGCTATGCCTCGCTCGACTACGAGTTCAACGAGTACCGTCCCTCCGAGCTCGTTAAGCTCGATATCCTACTTTCGGGCGACGAGGTGGACGCGCTTTCGTTTATCGTGCACAAGGACAAGGCCTATGGCCTGGCCCGCGGTCTATGCGACAAGCTCAAGGAAATCATTCCGCGCCAGCTGTTCGAGGTGCCTATTCAGGGTGCCATCGGCAACAAGATTATCGCCCGCTCCACCGTCAAGGCGCGCCGCAAGGACGTTTTGGCCAAGTGCTATGGCGGCGATATTTCGCGTAAGCGCAAGCTGCTCGAGAAGCAGAAAGAGGGCAAGAAGCGCATGAAGGCCATCGGTTCGGTCGAGGTCCCGCAGGAGGCCTTTATGGCGATCCTTAAGGTGGACGAGTAGGTCCATGGCGCTTTCTGAATACAGTACGCGGCTGCTGGGTGCCTATGCCGAGCAGCCGTTCCTTATGGCTCCTATGGCCGGCGTGACCGACCCCGCCTATCGCATCATGTGCCGCCGCCGCGGTGCCCATCTTGCCTATAGCGAGATGGTGAGCGTGGCGGGCCTTGCCTATGCCAGCAATAAGACGTGGCGCCTGGTGCTGCCGGCCGACGAAGAGCAGCAGATTTGCGTGCAGCTCTTTGGCTCCAAACCCGATCAGTTTGCGAGCGCCGTCGCCGCCGTCGAGGAGCGCGTTGGCGATCGCCTGACGCTGATCGATATCAATATGGCATGCCCCGCTCGCAAAGTCGTTACCAAGGGCGAGGGCTCGGCGCTCATGCGCACGCCCGAGCTGGCCGAGCAGATCGTCGAGGCGGCGGTGGGCGCGGCGCACGTGCCCGTGACCGTTAAGATTCGCAAAGGCTTTTATGCCGAGGATCGCAATGCCGCGACATTTGCCCAGATGCTCGAGGGTGCAGGGGCAGCTGCGGTGGCGGTACATGGTCGCTGTGCCACGCAGCTCTATACGGGCCAGGCCGATTGGTCGGTCGTCGATGAGGTGGCCGACGCCGTCGAGATTCCCGTGATTGGTTCGGGCGATGTGTTCTCGGCCGAGGACGCGGCGGAGCATCTGCAAAGCTCGGGTGCCAGCGCGGTGTTCATCGCGCGCGGTATCTATGGCAACCCCTGGGTGTTCGGCGATGCCCGCGCCCTTGCGCTCGATGGCATACCGGTGCCGGTGCGCAGCTCCGTCGAGCGCCTGGATGCCCTGCGCGAGCACCTGACGCTCACGCACGAGCTGTTGCCGCTCATGTCGCGTGCTCGTACGTACGCGAGTTGGTATTTAAAGGGCATGCCCCATGCTGCGGCCTGGCGCGCCCAGGTGGTGCGCTGCTCCACGTACGAGGAGTTCATGGCATTGGTCGATGATATCGAGCGCGATGTGGTGGCCTGCGAGGCCGCACTTGCCGCCGGCGAGTCGGTGCCCGCGCATCCGCTGGAGGCCTAAGGGTGGCCGTTACCGCGCTGTACGTGCACGTGCCGTTTTGCGCCCAAAAGTGCCGGTACTGCGACTTTGACTCGCGCAGTTTTGCTCCGTGCGACCTGAGCGCTGCGCTCGATGCCTATTTTGAGCAGTTGTATGCGCGCCTTGATGCCTTTGGAGACGTCGGGGCGCTTGCGCAGATCCGTACCGTCTATGTTGGCGGCGGCACGCCGTCGCTGGCGGGGGAGCGCCTGGTAGAACTTGCCCGACGTATCTCTGCGTGGTGCAAGCCCGTTGAGTTTACCTGCGAGGCCAATCCTGAGTCCTTGACCGCCGAGCTTACCGCTGCGCTTGCCAAGGTTGGTGTCACACGCGTCTCTCTGGGCGTGCAAACGCTCGATAACGCCGAACTTACCGCCATCGGTCGCATTCACGATGCCGATCGGGCGCTCGCGGCCATCGCGACGGTCAAGGACGCTGGGCTCGATGTGTCGTGCGACCTGATGTGCGGACTTCCCGGGCAGACTGCCGTAAGCTGGCAGCGCACGCTCGATGGCGTGTTGGCGGCGGCGCCGCATCATGTATCGGTGTACCCCCTCACGCTCGAGGAGGGCACGCCGCTCTACCGCATGGCGTGTCGCGACGAGTCGCTCGAGCCCGACGAGGATTTTCAGGCTGCATGCATGGATGTGGCGCGTGAGTGCCTGGGTACGGCCGGCTATCACCCGTATGAGGTGGCAAGCTACGCACTCAACGGCCATGAGTGTGCCCATAACATTGCCTATTGGACCGGACAGGGCTATCTGGGCCTGGGTCGTTCTGCCGCGGGCATGCTCGACGCCGGGGATTTCGACCGTCTTGCAGGTTTGTTCCCCGGTGTTTCTTCTCGAGGCGTTGCGTACCGCGTGCGTCTGGTGCAACGTGACGATGACGCGACGGCGTTCGAGGCCGAATATCTCTCGCAGCGCGAGGCTGCGGCCGAAGACCTGATGCTTGCTTGTCGCATGACGCGCGGTGTCGCGTCCGACCTTTTGGTTCGCGCGGCTCGTGTCGTCCCGGCCGATGAGCTGGCAGTTGCCTGCGATCGCGCGCTCGAATTGGGTCTTGCCACTTGGGTGCCCGAGACGCTCGGAGTCCATGAGGGACCCTTCACTTCGGCAGATGTCATCGCGGGCCATGTTCGAGCTCGTTTAGCGCCGACACACCTGGGCTGGCTCGATGGAAATGTTCTGTTCGAGCTGTTTTGGGATCTAGCTTAGGTCGCTCGGGTAGAATTACCGAAATATATACGCTGCTGTGAGCAGGAGGTTGCCGCGCATGGCGACGATGAACGAAAAAGATTACTACGAGATTCTGGGTGTCTCCAAGGACGCCACCTCACGTGATATTCAAAAGGCCTTTCAGCAAAAGGCCCGCAAGCTCCATCCGGACGTCAACAAAGAGCCGGATGCCGAGGAAAAGTTTAAAGAGGTTTCCGAGGCCTACGCCGTGCTTTCGGACGAGCAGAAGCGTTCGCGCTACGACGCCATGCGTTCGGGCAACCCCTTCGCCGGCGCTCCTACGGCTTCGCCCTATGGCGGCGGCTACGCCGGCAGCGCGGGCTATGGCAATCCCTTTGAGGGCGGTTTTCCCTTTGGTGGCGCCTGGGGCCAGCCGCGTCGCGGGCAGGCTGCCTACAATCCCGAGAACGGCGCCAACGTGGTCGTCGATATCAAACTCGACGCCAAGGAGGCCAAGGGCGGTGCTCGCAAGACCGTCCGCTACACGCGCTTCGATACCTGTAACAACTGCGGCGGTTCGGGCTCCGTTTCGTCTGAGCATGCCCATACCTGCCCGAGCTGCGGTGGCCGCGGCCACATCGACGTCGACCTGTCCTTCCTGTTTGGTGCGGGCACGTTCCAGTCGGTCTGCCCCGAGTGCGGCGGTTCCGGTAAGGTCGTGGCCGACCCCTGCCCTGATTGCGGCGGCAGCGGTCGTACTCGCGTAACCTCCGAGCAGACGATTGAGTTTCCTGCCGGCACGCACGATGGCGACGAGGTCCGCATTGGCGGCATGGGTCATGCTGGCACCAACGGTGCCGCGGGCGGCGATCTGGTCGGCCGCGCCCATGTTGAGGCCGAGCGCTTGGAAGGCAAAGCTCGTACCGGTTTTTACCTGATGGGCATCGTGGCGCCGTTTTTGGTACTCTCGGCCATCTCGGGCGTGTTCTCGGCCTTTGCCGTGATGTGCTTTATTCCGTTTGCCATGGGCCTGTTCATGGTGCTTTCGGACGGCGTGCTTCATCGCAGCCTGCTGTGGTGGAAGCGCGGCGCGATGCAGTTTGCCAACGGTTTTGCCAACGGCTTCATGTTCGCGCTCGTGTCGGTTTGGTTCGCGAGCTGCTCGCAACGGGCCATGCTTTCGCCGTACCAAATGCAATAACATCAAACCCTCTGTTTGCGGTCGGCCCTGCTTGGGTATAGGACGCACTGTGACAATAATGAAAGTCGGAAGGATTCGGTTGTGTCGGAAAATAGGGATTACTACGAGGTGCTTGGCGTCGACAGGGATGCCGACGCGCGGACGATTAAGCGTGCGTTTCTAAAGAAGGCCCGTACCGTACATCCGGATGTTTCGGACGACCCCGAGGCCGAGGCCAAGTTCAAGGAGCTCAACGAGGCCTATTCCGTTCTTTCCGATGAGCAGAAGCGTGCTAACTACGACCGTTACGGCACTGCCGACGGCCCTGGTGGTTCGGGCTACGTCGATATCAACGATATCTTTGGTGGCATGGGCATGGACGACTTGTTCTCGTCGTTCTTTGGCGGCGGTGCCGGCGGTGGCGCCCGCAGCCGTCGTGAGCGTCGTCGCGGACGTGATATGGCCATCTCGCTTTCGGTGACGCTCGAGGAGGCGGCGCTCGGCTGCAAAAAGACGATCAGCTATGACCGCCTTGCTCCTTGCGAGGACTGCAACGGCACCGGTAGGGCAGAGGGCGCACAGGAAAAGCAGTGCGGCCGCTGCCACGGCACGGGCTATGTCACGACGGTTCAGCGTTCGTTCCTGGGCCAGGTTCAGTCCTCTTCGCCTTGCCCCGACTGCCATGGCGAGGGCACGGTCATCGACCATCCCTGCGAGACCTGCGACGGTCAGGGCCGCACGCCTTCGCATGAAAAGATCGACATCGATATTCCCGCCGGCGTTTCGACCGGTCGCCAGCTGCGTGTGAGCGGCTTTGGCGAGGCCGGCCTTCGCGGCGAGCCTTCGGGCGACCTGATTGTCAACGTGCGCGTCGCCGACCATGAGCGCTTTAAGCGCAACGGTGATGACCTGTACCTGGTGAGCGATATCTCGATTGCGCAGGCTGCGCTCGGCTGCGAGATCGAGGTCGAGGGCATTATGCCCGACGAGGTCGTTAAGGTGACGGTTCCCGCCGGCGCCCAGTACGGCGATACCGTGAGCGTCAATAATTACGGCATGCCGCGCATTGGCGGTGGCGGTTCGCGTGGCCGCCTGATTGTGCAGCTGCGCGTGGTTGTTCCCACCTACCTTTCCAATAAGCAGCGCGAGCTGCTCCGTGCTTTTGCCGATGAGATGGGCGATGACGTCGCTTCCGGTAAGAAGTCGGTGACCGACCGTATCAAGAGTGCCCTCGACGATATCCTCGATTAAGGAGCCCGCGTGCTCGCACCCCATATTTCCGTCGTTAATCTCGGCTGCCGTGTCAACCGGGTTGAGTCTGACCGTATCACTGCCGATCTTATGCGCTTGGGCTTTGCTATTGTGGAGCCCCAGGATGCCGATCTGATCGTCATTAACACCTGTGCCGTTACGGGCGAGGCCGAGGCCAAGACCCGTAAGGCCGTCCGTCATGCGCTGGCCCATCCAAACGAGCCCTATGTGGTCGTGACCGGATGCGTGGTCAATTTGCATCCCGAGGAGCTGCTGGAGCTTTCGGATCGCGTGATCGCCGAGCCGTCCAAGATCGATGTCGCCGAACGTGTCTGCGAGGTGCTGGGCGTTGAGTCCGATAGCGTTCCCGCCTGCAGCGATGGCGAGGTGGTCGATGCGCTCGGTCGCTCTCGCCTGGGCGTGAAGATTCAGGATGGCTGCAACCATCGCTGCACCTATTGCATTGTGTGGAAGGCGCGCGGCCCCGAGCGCTCCGTGCCCGTCGAGTCCGTGCTCGAGCAAGTTCGCGAGGCCCAGGAGGCCGGCGTGCCCGAGGTGGTGCTGACCGGTGTGAACCTGGGTGCCTACGATGGCAAGAGCGCGACCGACGAGCACGTCGAAATCGATGAGCTGCTCGAGGCCATCATGGAGCGCACGTCTATTCCGCATGTGCGCATTTCCTCGGTCGAGCCCATGGATATCTCCGAGCGCCTGCTTAAGGTTATGGCGCGCTACCCGCAGCGTATCGCCCCGTTTTTGCACCTGCCCGTGCAGTCCGGCTGCACGGCGACCCTGCATCGCATGGGCCGTCCCTATAGCGCCGAGGCCTTTGAGGACACGGTGCGTATGATTCGCGCCAACTTGCCCCAGGCGTCCCTTTCGTGCGATGTCATCGTCGGTTTTCCTGGTGAGACGGACGAGGAGTTCGAGGAGTCGCTGGCGCTGTGCCGCCGTGTGGGTTTCTCGCGTATGCACGTGTTCCGCTACAGCAAGCGTCCCGGTACCCTTGCTGCCGACATGCCCGACCAGGTGCCACCCGAGGTTATGGCCGAGCGCAGCCGCCGTATGCGGGCCGCCGCACAGGAGCTCGCTATTGCCGACGCTCGTCGTCGCGTGGGCACGGTCGAGCGTGCCGTGCTCGAGTATGGTGACAACCTGACGCTCGGCTCGTTCCATCATGCCCGTCTTGACGATACCTGTGGACTTACAGCCCCGTGCCTGCTCGATGTTGCTATCATCGGAGTCGATGATTCCGGCTTGGTCCATGCGCGCAGGGAGGTTCATGGAAGCCTCGAAGATTAGACTTATCGTTCCCGAGGGGATTGATCCCTCGCGCGTTTTGGGCGCCGGCGACGGCGTCCTTCGTGCGCTCGAGAGCTTGGTTCGCGCTCACGTGGTCGCCCGTGGCGATAGCATCGCCGTGAGCGGCGACCCGGACGAGGTCGAACTCGTGGCGCGCTTTTTCGAGCACGCTTTTCGCGAGGCGGCCGCCGGGCGCACGCTGCCTTCCGACGATGTCTCTCGCTGCCTGGCCGTCTTGCGCGACGGTGAGCACGAGGCTACGTCGCTTCGCGATGACGTGCTGCTTTCGTATCGCGGCCGCGTCATTCGTCCCAAGACGCTCGGGCAAAAGCGCTACGTGGATGCCATTCGCTCGCATACCATCACCTTTGGCTTGGGTCCAGCTGGTACCGGTAAGACCTATCTGGCCATGGCGCTTGCCGTTGCCGCGCTCAAGCGCCACGAGGTGGGCCGTCTGATCTTGACGCGTCCTGTTGTCGAGGCGGGGGAGAACCTGGGCTTTTTGCCCGGCACCCTCGAGGAAAAGATTGATCCCTACATGCGTCCGCTCTACGACGCCCTTTTTGACATGATGGATCGCGAGCGCACCGATGAGCTTATGGAGCGCGGCGTGATCGAGATCGCCCCGCTTGCCTACATGCGCGGCCGCACGCTGAGCGATGCCTTTGTGGTGCTCGACGAGGCGCAAAATACCACGCCCGAGCAGATGAAGATGTTCCTGACGCGCTTGGGCTTTAACTCCAAGTTCGTGATTACCGGCGACCTGAGCCAGCGTGACCTGGTGGGTCGTCGTGGCGGTCTTGCTGACGTTGAGCAGATTTTGGGCCGTGTCGACGATGTCGCATTTTCGCACCTCGAGCGCGCCGACGTGGTGCGCCATGCCTTGGTGGGACGTATCGTCGAGGCATACGATACTTATGATGATGTGCGCGAGAAGCGCGTACGTGACCGAAAGGAGTCCCGTTGAGTGTATTGATCAGCAACGATGCCGAGCTCGATACGCTGCTCGACGCGCAGGAGGTGGAGCACATCTGCGAGGTTGTGCTTGCCGCCGAGGGCGTTGAGCGTGAAGTCGAGATTTCCCTTTCGTATGTCGACGAGGACGAGATGCACGAGCTCAACCACGAGTGGCGCGGTATCGACCGCACCACCGATGTGCTCTCGTTTGAATGCGACTCGGCCTTTGACGAGGATATTCCCGCCGACGAGACGCTCGAGCTCGGCGATATCATCTTGGCCCCGCAGGTTATTGCCCGTCAGGCCCCCGGTTTTGGCAATAGCCCCGCTGACGAGTGCCGTCTGATGCTCGTACACGGCATGCTGCACCTGCTGGGCTATGACCATATCGAGGACGACGAGGCCGAGGTCATGGAGGCCCGCGAGGACGCCATCCTGCGCGATCTGGCGCTCGAGCGCGGCGAGGACCCCAAGCTAGTCCACGTCGGCCCCATCACCAACCACGCCCACGACTAGGAGCCGTCTATGATTCCCGGATCGAACAAGGACCATCCGTCCTTCTTAAAGTCGTTTTCTTACGCTATGGAGGGCTTCGTCACCGCCGTCAAGACCGAGCGCAACATTAAGGTCATGCTCGTGGCGGGCGTGTGCACCGTCATTGCAGGCTGCATCGTGGGGCTCGACATTGCCGAGTGGGCCACGATTATCATCTGTTGCGGCCTGGTGATCCACGGCGAGCTTTGCAATACCGCCATGGAGGCCATCGTCGACCTGGCGACCCAGGAGCTCCATCCGCTGGCCAAGCGTGCGAAGGACATCGCCGCCGCCTCCGTATACGTTCTTTCCATCACCGCCGCGATTGTGGGCTTGCTGGTATTTGCCCACGCGCTCGGCTTTATTTAGAAAGGGATTCCCATGTCCGACAATATGCAGCTTGCCGATGAGATTTTGGACGACGAGTCCCTGGACGCGGTGGATACCGAGGAGCTCGAGGATGTCGAGGAGTTCGACCCGTTTGAGGGTATGAGCGACGAGGAACTCGACGCCCTGTGCGACGAGGACGACAACCTCGCGGGCTTTGGTGACGTTGAGCCCGGTTTCCGCAGCGGCTTTGTGGCCCTGGTCGGTCGTCCCAACGCAGGCAAGTCCACATTGCTTAATGCCTGCTATGGCAAAAAGGTCGCCATCACCTCGCCGGTGGCCCAGACGACCCGCCGCCGCATGCGCGCCGTCGTCAACCGCCCCGGCTACCAGCTGGTCTTTGTCGATACCCCCGGTATTCATAAGCCCAAGGACGGCTTGGGATCCGAGCTCAACAAGAGCGCGTTGTTCGAGCTGAACGATGTTGATGTTGTCGCGTTTTTGATTGATGCCACCAAACCGATCGGCAGGGGAGACGCCTGGGTTGCCGAGCGCGTCAGATGCGCTCGTTGCAAGAAGGTCCTGGTGCTCACCAAGGCCGATGAGGCCGACCCCGCACAGGTCATGGAGCAGCTTAAGGCAGCCCACGAACTCATGGAATATGACGACGAGATTGTGACGTCGTCGGTCAAGAACTTCAACGTCGATGCATTTATCGAGACCGTTGCGCACTTTTTGCCTGAGGGTCCGCGTTGGTTCCCCGAGGACATGGGTACCGACGCTTCCGATGAGACGCTCGTTGCCGAGTTTGTACGCGAGAAGGTCTTGCGCCGCACCCGTGATGAGATTCCGCACTCCGTTGGCGTGATCTGCGATGCGCTCGAGCAGACCAAGAAGGTGCTGCGCGTGCACGCCACCATTTACGTCGAGCGCGAGGGCCAAAAGGGCATCATCATCGGTAAGGGCGGCGAGATGATCAAGCATATCGGTATCGACGCCCGTCGCGATCTTGAGCGCATCTTTGGCACGCAGGTCTTTTTGGAGCTGGACGTGAAGGTCAAGGCCGGCTGGCGTGACGACGAGGCCCAGATTCGCCGCTTTGGCTACAACGCCGAGGACTAAGGACGCGCGGCGCGCATGGCAGGCTCCCGGACATATCGCACCAAGGTGCTCGTCCTCGACAAGACGAAGCTCAAAGAGACCGACCTGATCTTGACGATGCTTGACGAGCGGGGACGGCAGGTTCGTGCCGTGGCAAAGGGCGCCCGCAAACCCGGCGGACGCCTGGCTGCGCGCTGCGAGCTGTTCTGTACGGTCGATATGCTGCTCGCACATGGACGGTCACTCGACGTGGTTTCTCAGGCCGAGCTTATGGAGGCGCCGCTCGGCGCTGCGCCCGATTACGAGACGACCTGCGCCGCAAGCGCGATCGCCGAGGTCGCGCGCGTGTGCTCGTTCGAGGACGCCGAGGACCCGTTTACCTTTGCCATAACGCAGCGAGCGCTTGCCCTGGTGGGCAGCGGGCTTGACACGGCACATATGGACCTACTTGTGGCGGCATATGTCTTTAAGCTGCTATCGCACGTTGGCTATCGTCCCGATTTTTCGGCCTGTGTGCTGTGCGGAGACCCCATGCTGTCGTATTTTTCGCCCCAGGCGGGCGGTCTCATGTGCGGGTCGTGCGCGTCGAGCGTTCCAGGTGCCGAACTGGTGTCGACCGGTGAGACCGCATGGCTGCGCGCCCTCATGTCCATGACCTTCGATGCGCTCATGGCCGAGCGAATCGACCCGCATACGGCGGCATTCCTGCTCGGGCTTTCGCATGTTTGGGCCGCCACGCACACCGACCAGCGGCTCCGTGCGATGGAATTCATGTTGGGTCGGTGATGATGCGCAGGCGCGCGCCGCTTGTGGTAACATACCGACTTGTTGGTACCTCGACCTTGGATGCCCGCTCCACCGGCGGCTTCCCAGTCCGAGGCGAATAGAGTCGCCCGCGGGCGACGCGAAACGAAAGGTGAAACAATGACTGTTTCCAAAGAGCGCAAGGCGGAGCTGACCGCCCAGTTCGGTAACTCCCCGGTCGATACCGGTAACCCCAAGGTTCAGGTCGCCATCCTGTCCGAGCGCATCAAGGAGCTGACCGAGCACATGAAGTCCCACCAGAAGGACTTCCACACCCGTCGTGGCCTGCTCATGCTCGTTGGCCGTCGTCGTCGTCTTCTCTCCTACATCAAGAAGAACGACATCGTCGAGTACCGTGAGCTCATCAAGGCTCTGGGCATCCGCGACAACATCCAGTAAGGATTTGTACATGCTAAGAGCGTCCTGCGCAGCGGGGCGCTCTTTTTGTGTAAGGGCGTGAACAATCACGCTCTGAAGCGTGGCGGGGGCAGGGGGCCCGCGTCACATGAGAAGCCCGCAGGCAAGGGGCCTGTGGGGTAAAGGAGAACAATGACACTCGTATCCAAGACCTTTGAGCTGTACGGCAAGACCTACACCTTTGAGTCCGGCGAGCTTGCCAAGCAGGCCACCGGCGCTTGTCTGGTCAAGCAGGGTGACACCACGATGCTCGATACCGTGGTCGTCTCCAAGGAGCGCAAGAATTACGATTTCTTCCCGCTGACTGTCGACTTCAACGAGAAGATGTACGCTGCCGGCCGTATCCCGGGTGGTTACCTCAAGCGTGAGGGCCGTCCCAGCGAGAAGGCCACGCTCACGGCTCGTATGATCGACCGCCCGATCCGCCCGAGCTTCCCGGACGGCTTCCGCAACGAGGTGCATATCGTCGCCACCTCGCTCGTCGCCGACCAGGTCAACCCCTTCGACGTCATCAATGTCATGGGTGCCTCTTTGGCTATGACGCTCGGCGGCGTGCCCTTCGAGGGCCCGCTTGCCTGCGTGCGCATCGGCCGCAACGTGGAGACCGGCGAGTTTATCGTCAACCCCACCTATGAGGAGCGCGAGAGCTCCGACTTGGACCTGGAGCTGGGCGGCTCTGCCGACTTCATCTCGATGGTCGAGGCCGGCGCCGAGGAGATCTCCGAGGACGACATGCTCGCCGCTATGAAGTTTGGTCAGGAGGCCCTCGCTGCCTTCTGCCAGGCCCAAGACGAGTTTGTCGCTGAGTGGGAGCAGGTCAACGGCGCTATCGTCAAGAAGGAGTACCCGCTCGACCAGCCCGTCGAGGAGGTCCAGGAGCGCATCTTCGCCCACTACGACGAGATGGCCGCTGCCCTGCGCGACGCCGACAAGCTTTCCCGCATCGGCAAGGTCGAGGCTCTGAAGGAGTCCATCCGCGCCGAGTTCTCCGACGAGGAGCAGGCCGCATGGGAGCGCGAGATCCCCGTGGCGCTCAAGAAGCTCGAGAAGAAGGCCATGCGCACCATGGTCGTCGAGACCGGCGAGCGCGTCGACGGTCGTGCCGCCGACGAGATCCGTCCCATCATGGTGAAGGACAACTACCTGCCGCTCGTTCACGGCTCCGGCCTGTTCCAGCGTGGTCAGACCCAGGTGCTCTCCGTGCTTTCGCTTGGCATGCTCAACGAGGGCCAGCGTCTGGATACCATCGAGCCCACCGAGGGCAAGCGCTATATGCACCACTACAACTTCCCGCCGTTCTGCACCGGCGAGACCGGCCGCATGGGCAGTCCCAAGCGCCGCGAGATTGGTCACGGCAACCTGGCCGAGCGCGCTCTGCTCCCGGTGCTCCCCGACGAGAACGAGTTCCCCTACGCCATCCGCGTGGTCTCCGAGGTCATGGAGTCCAACGGCTCCTCTTCGATGGCTTCGACCTGCGGCTCCACGCTCGCCCTTATGGACGGCGGCGTGCCCATTAAGCGCCCGGTCTCCGGCATCGCCATGGGCCTGATCCAGGAGGAGGGCAAGACCGTGGTCCTGTCCGACATTCAGGGTCTCGAGGACTTCCTGGGCGACATGGACTTTAAGGTCACCGGCACCACCGAGGGCATCACCGCCCTGCAGATGGACAACAAGGCCACCGGCCTTACCTTCGACATCTTGGCCCGCGCCCTGCAGCAGGCCAAGGAGGGTCGCGCCTTCATCCTGCAGAAGATGCTCGATGTGATCCCCGAGCCGCGCCACACCACGCGCAGCACCGCTCCGCGCATCGTTTCCATCCAGGTTCCGACCGACAAGATCCGCGACGTCATCGGTTCCGGCGGTAAGGTCATCCGCGGCATCCAGGACGAGACCGGCGCTTCGGTCGACATCCAGGAGGACGGCACCGTCTTTGTCGGCGGCACCGGCGAGTCCGTCGACCAGGCCGTCGAGCGTATCAAGCTCATCATCAAGGTTCCCGAGCCGGGCGAGGAGTACACCGGTCGCGTGGTCTCCATCCAGCCCTTCGGCGCCTTCGTCAACCTGCTGCCCGGCAAGGACGGCCTGCTGCATATCTCCCGCGTCGCCAAGGGCCGCGTGGAGAAGGTCGAGGACGTTCTCAACGTGGGCGACGAGGTCAAGGTCGTCGTCATCGAGGTCGACGATCGCGG
>CABUCQ010000020.1 GCA_902490095.1 uncultured Collinsella sp. | reverse complement strand
CTCGCTGCCGGCGCTCGACAAAGAGGCCAAGGTATGTGTCTACGTGGAGCTCGACTGCGATGACGAGGCGCAGGCGACCGAGGAGCTGTACCACCTGGGATGGGTGCTGGAGCTTGCGGGCGGCCGCGACGATGCGACATGGGTCGCCCGCACCGAAGTCGATCGCGAGTGCCAGCGGTTCTTCCGCCACGCGGTGCCCGAGAGCGTCAACATGCTCATTGACGAGCGTCGCCGCACCGACCCCACCATTACCAAGCTGGGATCGGATATGTCGGTGCCCAATGCACGCCTTGCCGATGTCGTGGCCCTCTATCGCCGCACGCTGGCCGAAAGCGGGCTTGAATCTGCTGCCTGGGGACACATCGGGAACAACCATCTGCATGTGAACATCCTGCCGCGTGATGCGCAAGACTACCGTCGTGGTGGAGAGCTCTTTGCCCAGTGGGCTTCCGAGGTCACGGCCATGGGCGGTGCCGTTTCTGCCGAGCATGGCGTCGGCAAGATCAAGGCGGGCTTCTTGGAGACGATGTACGGTCACGAGGCCATGGTCGAGTCGGCGCGGCTCAAGCTCCAGCTCGATCCCGACGGGCAGCTGGGTCGCGGCAACCTGTTTTCGGAGAAGCTCTTGGATGAGCTCGTCCAGAAAGGGGGCGCGTGAAGATGAGCGATTTCCATATGGTGGTGTGCGTCAAGGCCGTGCCGGGCAGCACCGAGGTCAAGATGGACCCCAAGACCAATACCATCGTGCGCGATGGCAAGCAGGCGGTCATTAATCCCTTTGATGCGAGCGCTTTGGAATGCGCGCTGGCGCTGAAAGACGACTTTATCGGCTTTGGCATGGACGTGCGCGTAACGGTGGTGTCGATGGGCATCCTCGCGACCGAGTTGCTGCTGCGCGACTGCATCGCTCGAGGTGCCGACGACGCGCTGCTGCTGACCGATCGCGCCTTTGCGGGTGCCGATACCCTGGCGACCACCTATGCTCTCAAATGCGGCATCGAGGCGCTCGACGAGGACTTCGATCTGCTCATCTGCGGCAAGATGGCGGTGGATGGCGATACGGCCCAGATTGGTCCCGAGCTTGCCGGTGCCTTTGAGATTCCCTGCGTGACCGACGTGAGCTGCGTGCAAAGCGCGGGCTTTACGACGTGTGGCTCGCTGGCGCTCGTTCACGGATGCGATGCCGGCGAGGAGACGGTGTGTCTTGAGATGCCGTGCGCGATGACGACTGCCAAGGAGATTGGCCAGTTGCGTATGCCGAGTATTGCCGGTATTCGCGCGGCGGAGGAGGCGGACGTGCGCGTGGTCAGTGCCGCCGACGTGAACGCCGACCCCGCGCGTTGCGGTCTTGCCGGGTCGCCGACACAGGTCGTGCGCTCGTTTGTGCCCGACCGTGACCAAACGTGCGAGGCCGTTGAGGGGACGGCGTCCGAGCAGGCGGCAAAGCTTGCCAAGATTATCGAGGGGATGGCGTAGATGAGCGGACTGATTATCGATAGCGAAGCCTGTATCGGCTGCGGTCGCTGCGTTCGCGCCTGTGCTTCGGGCGGCATCGTAGTGGAAGGCGAGCGACCCAACCGATGCGCCCACGTAACCGACGGCTGCATCCTATGCGGTGGGTGCGTCGACGCCTGTCCTGTCAACGCTATCTCGATCGAGCGTGATGAGGCCGCTGGTGCGGTGGACCTTGATGTGTATCGAGACATTTGGGTATTCGCTCAGACCGACGAGCACGATACAGTGACTCCCGTTGCCTATGAGCTTATGGGCAAGGGCCGCGAGCTTGCCGATGCGCGCGGTTGCCGTCTGGTGGCACTGGTCGGTATGGGTCCCGAGGGTTCTCTCGGCGACCTGGAGCATCTGGTTTGTGCCGGCGCGGACGAGGTCCTGGCCTGTCGCGACGAGCGCCTGCGCCAAAACGATGCGGAGGTCTACGCCCGCTTGATCTGCGATTTGGTAGCCGAACGCAAACCCGAGGCCATCTTATACGGCGCGACCGCTTTTGGCCGCGAACTGGCACCCGGCGTTGCCGTGCGCTTGCAGACGGGCCTTACGGCTGACTGCACCGTACTTTCGATGGATACGGAGACGGGACTGCTGCAACAGACGCGTCCGGCGTTTGGCGGCAACCTGATGGCCACCATCGTCTGCCCCAATCATCGTCCCCAGATGGCAACGGTGCGCCCCGGTATCTTTAAGGCGCCCGACTTTGACTACGGCCGCTCCGGCACGATCACCCAGATATCGCTTGCGGATGATGCTAAGGCTCGTGTCGAGATCTCGATTCCCGCCGAGGAGTGGGGACAGCAGCCCTCGATCGCCAATGCCGAGCGCCTGGTCGTGGTGGGTCGCGGCATTGGTTCCAAGAAAAACCTGCCGTTGATGCGAAGGCTCGCCGAGGCTCTGGGTGCCGAGCTTGGTTGCACGCGTCCCGTCGTGGAGGCGGGTTGGCTGGAGTATCGCCACCAGATTGGCCAGACGGGCGTATCGGTTTCGCCCAGGCTTCTCGTGAGTATCGGTGTTTCGGGCGCCATCCAACATCTTGCCGGCATCGGTGGGGCGGAGTGCATCATCGCCATCAACGAGGACCCGGATGCCCCCATTTTCGGTGCTGCCCAGTACAAGGTTGTTGGGGACGCCGTCGAGGTCGTCGAGGAGCTGCTGGCCCAGCTTGAGCGCTAGGCGCGCGCCAGCCAGTCGCGCATCTCGTCCTTTAGGCGGCTCCAAGTTGCCTGCGTGGCGGGGTCGGTAAAGGGCCGCGTAATGCCAAAGGGCGCGTCGAGCAGGCGGTGGATATCGCCCTGTTCGCGCGCCAGCGCGCGGCTTGCTGGATAGACGAGCTCAAACATAAAGCAGATAAGCCCCACCAAGAAGTCGGCGGGCTCATCGCGCTCATCGCGTGCGACGCAGCGGTGCTCGTCAAAGGCGGCAAGTGTCGGCGACGAGAAACGGCTGCCGAGAAACGTCTTCTCGTCCACCTTGAGGATAGTGTCGACAGTGCTGTCGGCGATGGTGCGCATAATGTCGATCTTGTCGCCATCGCGCACGATATCGCAGAAGCTCCGCGTGCGCTCGTCGAGCTGCGCGGGTAGACGGAAATCGCTGTGATAGGCAATGCTCGCTCGGATGAGCTCATCTTCTGCCGGGTCATCGATAAAGTCGCGGATGCTCGTTACGGCGGGTGCATCGGCGGGATTCTCGCCAAAGAGGACCTCGATGCCCAGCGCCGCATGGCTCATGCTCTCGGCGTCCTTAAAGGTGTCCCAGCGTCGCAGCTGCTCAAAGCGGCCCATATCGTGTAGCAGGCCGCAAAGCCATGCCAGGTCAATATCTTCTGACGACCAGCCCTGCTCGCGCGCTACGGCATCGCATGCCTCGGCCACGTGGTACGTATGCTCGATTTTGAGCGCGATGCGTGGGTTGGTGGCGTCGTAGGCATCGGTGTAGCTTTTGAAGGCCGCGCGCGCCCGGTCTCGATCGATAGCTGTCATAATGACTTCCTAAAAAGTTGTGTCTTTCGATCCGGTGGCAATTGTAGGTGAACTCGGTTGCTGCCGGATGATGATTCTGCCGTGTCGCTACATGCGGCTCGGAGACCTTGTCAGGATGAGAAACGTATGGTGCTCAAAATCGTTAGAACCGTCTGGCCAGTGATGCTTACCTATGTTGCAATAGGCGCGCCGTGCGGAATGATCATGGGGCAGACGGGAATGGAGCCCTGGATGGTCTTTGCTCTAAGCAGTACGTTTGTGACGGGCAGCGGCCAGTTTATGATCTGCAACCTGTGGCTGGCGGGTGTGCCTGCAGCATCGATCGTCGCGAGCGTCGCCGCAATCTCCTCGCGCTTTGCGCTTTACTCGGCATCGATCGCACCGCATCTGAGGGGTGCCTCGAAGCGTCAGACGCTGGCTGTTGCCGCGACACTTACCGAGGAGGCATATGGCATCTCGCTTGCCAAGTTGGTTGAAGGGGAGGATTGGGGTCCGCGCGAGTCCTTTGTGCTCAACGTAATCCTCATCGCAACATGGGGCGTTTCGTGTACGATGGGCGCCATCGTCGGCGCCGTTGTCGATGTTCCCACCGCCATTGCAGCCTTTGTCTGCACCTCGCTCTTTATCTGCCTGCTCTTTTCGCAGCGGCTGTCGCGCGGTAACGTTGTCGCGGCGGTTTCGGGCGCGGTGTCCGTCGCCGTATGCAAGTTCTTGGGGTGGACGAATATCGCCGTGCCTGCAAGCGTGCTCGTCGGCGTTGCCGCGGCGCTTGTGTGCGATGCTCTCGCCGAAGGAAGGGATGCTCGCGATGCCCGTTAATGAGTTTTTGGTCCTGTGGCTGTCGTCGTGGGCGGCCATCGCATTTTTCCGCATTGCCCCAGTGTTTGCCTTGCGCGGGAGAACGCTGTCGCCCCGCGTTACCGAGGCCTTGGGTTATATTCCGCCCGCTGCCTTTGCGGCACTGGTCGCTAACGATTTGATAAGCCCTGGCGCTTTCGACGCCGGCTTGTGGCAGGGCTTGATTCCCTGGATTGCGGCTGCCGGTGTCGTGGCGGTGGCAATCAAGACAAAATCGATGCTGTGGTGCTGCGTCTCGGGCATCGTACTCTATATTGTCTTGAGCCTTATATAGGGGTGGCGTCGCGGGCGCCGAATCTCGTTCCATCCCAACTTGTAGAATTTTTCACCGAGCTGGTCTATTTCTTCTGGTACCATGGTCAAACTTTACTGTAGCAAAGCGTGACGTGGGCTTTTGTACCCCGTCAGCGGAAATGGGGGTTTCATGGCACAGGAAGCAACCGCCAACGAGCAAAAGAAATTCAAGGTCCCGCGCATCCCGGGCGACATCATGATCTATCCCATGATCGTCGGTCTTTTGCTCAACACCTTCTGCCCGCAGGTTTTTGAGGTCGGCGGCTTCTTTACGGCTGCCTGCCGCGGTGGGTCCAATACCATCGTCGCCGCGATCCTGCTGTTTGTGGGCGCCGGCATCAGCTTTAAGTCCACGCCGGGCGCCATCAAGACCGGTATCGTCGTGCTGATCCCCAAGCTGGTCGTCGCAGCGGCTCTCGGCCTAGGCGTGGCATATTTCTTTAACGACAACTTCCTGGGTCTGAGCTCCGTGTCTATCATCGGCGGCATTACGTTTTGCAACATGGCGCTCTATACGGGCATCATGGGCGAGTTCGGCGATGAGTCCGAGCAGGGCGCCGTCGGTATCCTGTTCTTTACGGCCGGCCCCGCCGTCACGATGATCATCCTTGGTGTTTCGGGTCTCGCCAATATCCCCGTCGGCACCATCATCGGATCCATCCTGCCGCTTGTTATCGGTATGGTCCTGGGCAACCTGTTCCCGTTTATCAAGAACCTGCTGGTTCCCGGCGCCAATCCCGCGATCGCTGTAATTGGTTTTCAGCTCGGTGCGTCCATGAGCCTTTCGAGCTTCATCGCCGGTGGCATTTCGGGCATCCTGCTGGGCCTCATCACGCTCTTTATCGTCGGTCCCATTACCTTTGCCTTCGAGCGCCTGTGTGGCGGCAACGGTAAGGCGGCTGTGGCTTGTTCCACCATTGCCGGCACGGCCATGACCACGCCGGTCGCCCTCGCCGAGGTCGCTCCGCGCTATGCCGAGCTTGCGCCCACCGCGTATGCGCAGATCGCCACCGCCGTCATCATCACGGCAATCATAGCCCCGATTCTGACCGGCTGGGTCGATAAGAAGTTCTGCCACGGCGAAGAAGATCTGTCGGTCGAAGGCGTCGAGGCTATTGAGGAGGCCGTCGCGACCGACATCGACGGCGAGTAACGGCCGTTACCGATAATTGATTCCGGCGTGCAATTCGCGCCGTCAGAGCGCCCGAACGAGAGCTGTCTTACAGCAACGTTCGGGCGCTCTGCTATTATTCCCTTTACCCCTGCGGAGTAAGGGGCGTTTATTGCCCAGACACGAATCGGGCGATTCTGACCACTTGGATATTGAAGGGAGGGCGTCTAGTGGTTAAGGCACTCAAGATCGAGATATTCCTGCTGTGCATGATTATTCTTATCGGGCTTGCCGTGCGAAGCCGTCGCTCCCTGTTCTCGAGCACCCAGCAGCTTTTGTTTAGCATGCTGGGCTACACGTCTGCTGCCTACATTTTCTTCGATATGATCTGGACGCTCTCGGACGGCGTGAGCACTCCTGTAGGCATCACGGCCAACTGGATTTCCAACGCGGTTTCGTTTTCGCTGTTCGCCATCGCGTGCCTCATTTGGTTTTTCTATTCCGAGACGATGCAGGGCTCACGGCTCCTGACCACGCCCTACAGGGTGGTACTTTTAACGTTGCCAACCGCATTGGTGGTCGTGCTGGCATTTACCAGCTACTGGACGCACGCTATGTTCTATATCGATGCGCAGGGCGTATATCGTCGCGGCTTTGCTTATATGATCCAGCCCATCGTGAGCTACTGCTACGTCATATATACGTCCTTGCAAGCCTTTATTCAGGCTCGAAAAGTCGAAAGCCTGCAAAAGAAGGCCATTTATCGCACCCTCGCTTTTTTGCGGTTCCCGCTCTGGTGGGCGGTACCTTCCAGGTTTTGTTTTCGGTACCGGGCCTTTGCGTCGGTATAACGCTGAGCATCCTGCTGCTCTACATCATCTGCCAGGAGCAGCTGATCTCGACCGACCCGTTGACTGGCCTTAACAATCGCAACCGTTTTGAGACCTATATGCTGTCGCTCTTCTCAAATGTGGATCAGGCCGAAGATGTATATCTGCTTATGATGGACGCTGACGGCTTTAAGCAGATTAACGATCGCTATGGACATGTGGAGGGTGACCATGCTCTTCAGGTAATATCCGCTGCGCTCAAAGAGGTCTGCTCGGCGTCTGGTGGCTTTATCGCGCGTTATGGTGGCGATGAGTTCGTGGTGCTCCAAAAGGCAGCGGCGGAACAGGACATCATACGTCTGTGCGCGGCAATCAACGACGAGCTCGCGCGCGCCGAGGTGCCGTATCTGTTGCGGATGTCCATCGGCTACGCACGGGTCGGTGACGGCGTCGATACCTGGCAAGACTTGCTTCGCGCTGCCGACGCGGAGCTCTACCGCGTCAAGGCCGAGAAAAAGAAGGCCGGCGTCCAGATACGCTAGGAAAAGGGTCGCACGCTTGCGTGCGTGGCGGCCCTCAGCTCATCGATGTATTCCATTAAGCTAAAGTGTGCGAACGCCCTCCCTAAAAAGGCGAGCTTGCTAGGCTTTTTTGGGTTTGTTGACGATGATGATGCCGCCGCAGACCAACAACAGGGCAACGATGACGGTAACGGGGCTCGTGCCAGCGCCCTCGCCGAGTAGCAGTGCGCTCAACAGCACGCCAAAGACCGGGTTCATAAAGCCAAAGACCGACACGCGGCTGACGGGGTTGACGGCGAGCAGGCGGGACCACAGCGAGTAGGCGACCGCGGAGATAAGCGCCATGTAGATGATGAGCGCGATGGCGGGGGCGATTTCGGTGGGGGACAACGTGCCGCCCATCAAAAACCCGATGGCGGTAAGGACCACGCCACCGACTAAAAACTGCCAGCCGGCGAGCAAGACGCCGTCATGCTCGCGCGAGAAGATGCCAATGAGGCAGGTCGACAGGGCGCCCGCAACAGTGGAGGCCAAGATAAATCCCTCGCCGTCGAGCGTAAAGCCAAAGGTGCCATCCGCGCCCGAAAGGTTGACGAGCGCGACACCGGCAAAGCCCAGTACGCAGCCGAGCACTTTGGCCGCATCGAGCTTTTCGGTGCGAAACGCCAGGGCGGCAAAGAGGATGGCTAGGAAGTTGGCGCTGGCCTCGATGATGGAGCTCGACATGGCGCTGGCGCGCGAGAGGCCCAGATAGAAAAAGAAGTACTGACCGATGGTCTGAAAGAGCGACAAGATAAAGATGGGCTTGATATCGCGTACCTGTGGGACGAGCGGGCGGCGCTGGGCCGCACTCATACCGGCGATAACCAGGATACCGGCAAGCGTGAAGCGCAAACCTGCAAAGAGCAGTTGCGAGGCGCTATCGTGCGCGGGGATGCCAAAGAGCTCGTAACCGATCTTGATGCAGGGGAAAGCCGACCCCCAGAGCGCACAGCAGACGAGGCAGCCCAGGACGAGTCCGGGCAGGGTGGCGAGATACGGCTTGCGGCTTTCCATGATGTCCTTCCTACATGCGCGAAGTAAAAAAGAACCCGCCACCGGATGTGTCGGTGGCGGGTGTTGTTACCCGAAGGGATTGTACCCGATGGGAAAGGTTTAAGCGAAGTAGGCCACGCCGCTCTCAAAGATCGGCATGAACTTATCGCCGGGGACATGCTCGGGCACGTTGCGGTACAGGTTGTCGCCGCGACGCTCGGCATGGCCCATCTTGCCCAGGACGCGGCCGTCGGGGCTCGTGATGCCCTCGATGGCGAGTGCGGAGCCGTTGGGGTTGACGGAGAGATCCATGCTGGGCTTGCCGTTCTCGCCCACGTACTGCGTGGCGACCTGGCCGTTGGCGATCAGCTGGGTGAGCACTTCGTCATTGGCGACAAAGCGGCCCTCGCCGTGGCTGATGGCGACGGTGTAGGGGTCGTCCAGGCTGCACTGCGACAGCCACGGGGACAAGTTGGACGAGATGCGGGTGCGCACCAGACGGCTCTGGTGGCGACCGATGGTGTTGAACGTCAACGTGGGCGCATCGGGCGTGGCGTCGACGATGTCGCCGTAGGGCACCAGACCGAGCTTGATCAGGGCCTGGAAGCCGTTGCAGATGCCCAGCATCAGGCCGTCGCGGGCCTTGAGCAGGTCGCGGACTGCCTCGGTGACCTCGGGAGCGCGGAAGAACGCCGTGATGAACTTGGCGGAGCCATCGGGCTCGTCGCCGCCCGAGAAGCCGCCGGGGATCATGACGATCTGGCTTGCACGGATGCGGCGGGCAAGCTCGTGGGTGCTCTCGGCGACGGCCTCGGGCGTGAGGTTGTTGATCACGAAGGTGTCGGCCTCGGCGCCGGCGGCGCGGAAAGCGCGGGCGCTATCGTACTCGCAGTTGTTGCCGGGGAACACGGGGATTACCACGCGCGGGCGGGCGATCTTGGCGCCGCCGTACACGTGGATATCCTTGGCACGGAAGTCGATGGTCTCGACCTCGGCGGACTCGCCGGCGCTGCGGTAGGCAAAGACGCCCTCGATGCCGCTCTCCCAGGCTTCCTGGAGCTCGGAGAGCTCGATGACTTCGGAGCCGGTGTCGATGACATAGCCCTCGACGGTGGTGCCCAGGGGCTCGACGACAACGCCGTTGGCGACCTCGGGCAGCTCGGCATCCTCGGCGAGCTCGACGATAAAGCTGCCGTAGAGCGGGGCGAAGAGGCTCTCCACGTCCACGTCCTCGGCAAGCTCGATACCGATCTGGTTGCCGACACACATCTTAAAGAGGCTCTCGGCGCCGCAGCCGTAGCCGGGCGTGGAGACGGCCAGGGCGTCGCCGGCGGCGGTGAGCGCCTCGACGGCGTCAAACGCGGCGAGCAGCTGCTGGGCGTCGGGACGGTAGTCCTCGCCATAGGTGGCGGGGGCGATGCGGACGACGCGGTGCGTGAGGCCCTTGAACTCGGGGGAGACGGCGCGGGCCGCCTTGCCCACGGCGACAGCGAAGCTGATCAGGGTCGGCGGAACGTTGAGCTCGCCGGCCTCGTCCTCAAACGAACCGCTCATAGAGTCCTTGCCGCCGATGGCACCGGTACCCAGGTCGACCTGGGCCATAAGGGCACCCAGGACGGCTGCCATGGGCTTGCCCCAACGCTCGGCCTCGGTGCGCAGGCGCTCAAAGTATTCCTGGAAGGAGAGATAGGCGCGCTTGTGCTCAAAGCCGGCGGCAACGAGCTTGGCGATGGACTCGACCACGGACAGGTAGGCGCCTGCAAACTGGTCGGCCTCCATCAGGTAGGGGTTGAAGCCCCACGCCATGGCGCTTGCCGTGGTGGTCTCGCCGTCTACGGGGAACTTGGCGACCATGGCCGAGCTCGGGGTGAGCTGCGTCTTGCCGCCAAAAGGCATAAGCACGGTTGCGGCACCGATGGTGGAGTCGAAGCGCTCGGAAAGGCCCTTGTTGGAGGCGACGTTAAGATCGGTGACGAGCGAGGTCATGCGCTCGGCAAGTGTGGTGCCGGCCCAGCTGGGCTGCCACACGCTGCGGGCGCAGACGTGGGCGACCTGGTGCTTGGGTGCACCGTTGGAGTTGAGGAACTCGCGGGACAGATCGACGATGGCGACGCCGTTCCAGGCCATGCGCATGCGCGGCTCGGCGGTAACCTCGGCGATAACGGTTGCCTCCAGGTTCTCCTCGGCGGCGTAGCCCATGAACTCCTCGACGTCACCGTCGGCGACGGCGCAAGCCATGCGCTCCTGGGACTCGGAAATGGCGAGCTCGGTGCCATCCAGGCCGTCGTACTTCTTGGTCACGGTGTCAAGGTCGACATACAGGCCGTCGGCAAGCTCACCCACGGCGACCGAGACGCCGCCGGCGCCAAAGTCGTTGCAGCGCTTGATCAGACGGCAGGCGTCGCCGCGGCGGAACAGACGCTGCAGCTTGCGCTCGACCGGGGCGTTGCCCTTCTGGACCTCGGCACCCGAGGTCTCGATGGACTCGGTGTTCTGGGTCTTTGAGGAGCCGGTAGCGCCACCGATGCCGTCACGGCCGGTGCGGCCGCCCAGCAGGATGATCTTGTCGGTGGGGGCGGGGCACTCGCGACGAACGTGGTTTGCCGGGGTGGCGCCCACGACGGCGCCAACTTCCATGCGCTTGGCCACGTAACCGGGGTGATAGAGTTCATTAACCTGACCGGTGGCAAGGCCGATCTGGTTGCCGTAGCTGGAGTAGCCGGCGGCAGCGGTGGTCACGAGCTTGCGCTGCGGCAGCTTGCCCTCGAGCGTCTCGGAAACCGGGACGGTGGGGTCGCCGGCGCCGGTGACGCGCATGGCCTGGTACACATAGCTGCGGCCCGAGAGCGGGTCGCGGATAGCGCCGCCCACGCAGGTGGCGGCACCGCCGAAGGGCTCGATCTCGGTCGGGTGGTTGTGGGTCTCGTTCTTGAACAGGAACAGCCAGTCCTGGTCCTCGCCGTCGACATCGACCTTCACCTTGACGGTGCAGGCGTTGATCTCCTCGGACTCATCGACATCGGTCATGATGCCGGTCTTCTTAAGATACTTGGCGCCGATGGTGCCCATGTCCATGAGGCAGACGGGCTTGGCGTCGCGGCCGAGTTCGTGGCGCATCTCCATGTAGCGGTCGAAGGCTTGCTGCACCACGGCGTCGTCGATCGTCACGTCGTCCAGGACGGTGCCGAAGGTGGTGTGGCGGCAGTGATCGGACCAGTAGGTGTCGATCACGCGGATCTCGGTGATGGTGGGGTCGCGGTCCTCATCGCGGAAGTACTGCTGGCAGAAGGCGATGTCCGCCTCGTCCATGGCAAGGCCGCGATCGGCGATAAAGGCGGCAAGGCCGGCCTCGTCGAGCTCGCGGAAGCCGTCGAGCACCTCGACGGGCTGGGGCTCGGGGGTCTCCATGTACAGCGTCTCGGGCAGGTCGAGCGAGGCGATGCGCGCCTCGACGGGGTTCACCACGTAGTGCTTGATGGCCTCGATGGCGGCTTCGTCCAGAGCGCCCGAGATGATATAGACCTTGGCGGAGCGCACGGCGGGGCGCTCGCCCTGGCTGATGAGCTGCACGCACTCGCTGGCGGAGTCGGCGCGCTGGTCAAACTGGCCAGGCAGGAATTCGACGGCAAAGACGGCGCCATCGCTTGCGGGGAGCTCGTCGTAGGTCACATCGACCTGGGGCTCGCTAAAGACGGTCGGCACGCAGGAGCGGAAAAGCTCCTCGTCGATGCCCTCGACGTCGTAGCGGTTGATGATCCTCAGGGCCTCGATGCCCTTGATGCCGAGAATCTCGGTCAGCTCGCCCTTGAGCTGCTGAGCCTCGACGTCGAACCCGGGTTTCTTCTCCACGTAGATACGAGAGACCATTGGTTCCTGCCTTCCTGATCGGTTGGGCGTACGGTACGGTATGCGGCAGCGGTCGGTTTGCGGGGCGGGCCTCGCAGTCGCCTTGAGCCACATGTTTGTAAACCTCACTATGATACGACAGCTCGCGGCGCGTTGAGGACGGCGAGGGTGCTACAGTGAAGCGCAAACAAGAGAAAGGCATCACATGGCATTCGTTTCGCTCGCCATCATCGCGCTCGTGGCCTTTGCAAGCCCCTTCATCGCCTCGGCGATTCCTGGAAAACCCGTTCCCGAGACGGTCTTTTTGCTCGTGCTCGGCGCAGTGCTGGGACCTCATATGCTCGGCATCATCCATGTGGATGCCGAGGTCTCGCTCGTGTCCGAGCTGGGCCTGGCCTTTTTGTTTCTGCTCGCCGGCTTTGAGATCGACCCCAAGAACATCACGGGCGTCGAGGGCCGCTACGGTATGGCGACGTGGGTCATCACGTTTGGTATCGCCTGGCTTGCCGTGCGCTTTACGCCGTGGTTCTCGGTTAGCCACTTCGACGGTATTGCCGTGACGCTTGCGCTCACCTCCACGGCGCTCGGCACGCTCGTGCCCATCATGCGCGAGCGCTCGCTTACCGGCACACGCGTGGGCGATTCGATTCTCGCGTACGGTACCTGGGGCGAGCTTGGCCCCGTGCTTGCCATGTCGGTGCTGCTCTCTGCGCGCACCGGCATTCAGACACTCGTGATCTTGGGTCTGTTTGCGGTGGTCTGCGTGCTGCTGGCCGTGGTCCCGAGCCGCTCCAAGCGCGTCGGCAGCCGCTTCTTTGCGTTTGTCGAGGAGCGCGCCGATACCACATCGCAGACCTTCGTGCGACTGACGGTGCTCATCCTGGTCACGCTCGTGGCGTTCTCGGCCATCTTTGACCTCGACATCGTACTGGGCTCCTTTGCCGCCGGCTTTGTCCTGCGCTATATCATTCCCGAGGGCAATCACACGCTCGAGACCAAGCTCGATGGCCTGGCCTACGGCTTTCTGATTCCGGTGTTCTTTACCGTTTCGGGCGCAAAGATTGACCTGACGGCTGTGGCATCGCGCCCGGGCTTGCTCGCGGGCTTTATCGTGGCGTTGCTGATCATTCGCGCGGTGCCCATCCTTATTTCTATGAGCATTTGTCCTGCGACGCGCGATGTGTCGGCGTATGGTCGCATTACCGTGGCCCTGTACTGCACCACGGCCCTGCCGATCATCGTTGCCGTGACGAGCGTTGCCGTCAACGCGGGCGCGCTGTCGCAAGATATTGCGTCGGTCATGGTTGCCGCCGGTGCCATCACGGTGTTCTTGATGCCATTGCTCGCGCAGCTCTTCTACCGCGTGGTCGACGCCGCACCGGTCGCTGCCGTGGCAGAGGTTGCCGAGCATCCATCCGATGCGCTTGACATCTTGCGCGCCCATCACGATTTGGCGAGTCTGCTCGCACGCGAGCACGAGCTGCTGACATCGCATGGCCATGGGCGTTCGCTCGACGGCATACCTACCCTTGATTCCATTGCCGACCGCCTCTCGACCGAGGCGGCAAGCGGGCACATCGATGCCCGTATCGTGGACGCCGCTCATTTGCTGGCCGAGAAGACCTATGGCGACGAGATCGACCCGTCCAAGCTGACTCCGCGTGAGCGCCGCCGCCTGGAGCGCGCCAAGCTCGCCGTGCACGAATACCGCCGCCGCATGCTGGAGCTCTATGCGCGCGAAGAAGCCGAAGACGACGACGGCAAGTAGTCGATGCTTTCTCGGGGAAGCCGCGTCCCGCTTTGAAGGCTCGGAACGGGATGTGGTTTCCGAAACGGGGGCCGTTGGGAAACTGTGTCCCGGAATGGGCGCTCAGAGTGGGATGCAGTTTCCGCAAGGAGGTCCTGGGGGAAACCGTGCCCCGTTCTGATCCGAAATACTGGGACATAGTTTCCCTTTCATAACAGGAGAAGGCGCGCTGTCTGCAGTTGATTCAGACGGCGCGCCTTTTTGGTTGAGCTATGTTGAAACTTGAAGCCAAAGCTTGTGGCTCCTTAGGAGCGGGCGGCTCCGTCGACGGGGAGCACGGCGCCCGTGACATAGGAGGACATGTCGCTCGCCAGGAAAACAAAGGCGTTGGCGACATCCTCGGGCTCGCCCATGCGACCCAGCGGAATGGTGGCGATGATGGGCTTGATGACCTCTTCGGGCAGGTTGGCGACCATGTCGGTCTTAGTCACGCCGGGGGCGACGGCGTTGACGCGGATGCCCATGGGAGCGAGCTCGCGCGAGAGCGACTGGACCATACCGTTGACGGCAAACTTGGACGTGGGGTAACCGACGCCGGAGGGCTGGCCGTACTTGGCGACCATCGAGCTTGTGGTAGTGATGGTGCCGCCGTGGCCGGCCTCGGTCATGATCTTGGCGGCAGCCTGGTGGCCATTAAAGACGGCGACGACGTTAAGGTCCATGACCTTTGCGAACTCCTCGGCCGTGTAGTCCAAGAGGGGTGAACGCTGGGAGATACCGGCATTGTTGACGACCGTGTCCAAGCCGCCCATGTCGGCTGCAGTCTGCGTAAAGGCCTCAGTCACGGCCTCGAGCGAGGTGAGATCGCAGGAGCGACCCCAGACCTTGGCGTCGGGATAGGCGGCTGTCAGCTTCTCAACGGCCGTGTCGGCAGTCTCCTGACGCGAGCCAAAGACGGTGACGGCAGCGCCTTCCTCGATAAAACGGCAGGCGATGGCATAGCCGATACCGCGTGTGCCTCCGGTGATGATTGCTTTCTTGCCCTCGAGCAACATGGTGCTTCCTCTCATCGCGGGCGGACATTCGCAGCACAGCGTAGCGGTAGTCGGAATCGGCCGCGTTTGCATATCGGTGAACGGTAGCCCGCGTTACCGATGAGCGGCTCGCGCAAATATGCTTTGCCGTTGTGCTTAGGGCAGGTGACAAAAGGGCTCCCGTCCCACATCGGACGGGAGCCCTCAAGGCGCGTATTGCTAGGCGAGCGTTGGGCTAGTTCGCCATGACGCCTTCGGTCCAGGCCTCAACGTCCTCGATGCGCAGGACGTTGGCGACCTCGGCCACGCAGTCGACGCTGGCAAGCTCGGCGGCGGCAGCCTGGACGTCCTTCTCGAGCGCGCGGTGCGTCAGGAAGATGACCGAGCAGGCATCGCTGACGCCTGACTTGCCGTCCTCGACCTGGTTGATGAGCGAGATCGAGATGTTGTGCTTGGCAAAGATGTCGACCGTCTCGGACAGGGCGCCCACGCGGTCGGCGACCTTCAGGCGCACATAGTACTTGGTCTGGAGCTCGTCCATGGGCTTAAAGGCGAGGTTGTGACCATAGGGCTCAATCTCGGGCAGCGGAGCCACGCCGCGGCTGATCTGCTCGGAGAGCGATAGGATATCGCCCACGACGGCGCTCGCGGTGGGGAAGGAGCCTGCGCCAGCGCCGTAGAACATGGTCTCGCCCACGGCGTCACCCACCACGTAGACGGCGTTCATGGCGCCGTTGACCTTGGCGAGCATATGGTCTGCCGGGATGAGCGTGGGATGCACGCGGACGTCGACGCCGGCGTCGGTGTTGCGTGCGATGCCCAGCAGCTTGATGGTGTAGCCGAGCTCGCGGGCCTGGGCAATGTCCTCGGCGCCGATGGTACGGATACCCTGTTGGTAGACATCGTCGGTGGTCACGCGGGTGCCAAAGCCGATGGAAGCGAGGATTGCCGTCTTGCTGGCGGCGTCGAAGCCGTCGACGTCGGCGGACGGGTCGGCCTCGGCATAGCCCTTGGCCTGTGCGTCGGCGAGCACGTCGGCGTAATCGGCGCCCTCGGCGTCCATGCGCGACAGGATATAGTTGGTGGTACCGTTGAGAATGCCGGCGATGGTCAGGATCTTGTTGCCCACCAGGTCGTGCTCGAGCGTGCTGACAATGGGGATGCCACCGCCGCAGCTGGCCTCGCACTTAATCTGCACGCCGCACGCGCGCGCCTTCTCGGCGAGCGTCTCGACATGACGGCCCAGCAGGGCCTTGTTGGCAGAGACGACATGCTTGCCGTTCTCGAAGGCGGTGGTGAAGATTTCGGTCGCGGGGTGCTCGCCGCCGATGAGCTCGACGACGATATCGACGGCGGGGTCGGTGACGACGTCGTGCCAGTCGCTCGTAAAGGCCTCGCGCTCAATACCGGCGGCTTCGGCCTGCTCCCAGGCAAGCGCGCAGGCGCGGGTCAGCTTAAGGTCGATGCCGTAGGCTGCCAGGTACTCATCGTGGTGGCTCTTGATCAGACGGGCCACGCCGCCGCCGACGGTTCCCAGACCGATCAGACCGACGTTCACGGTGCGCAGGGGTTCGCTCATAGATAGCTCCTTCGTGCATCTTATGGATGGATTAACCGCTTAAAGGTTGAGTGCATTCTAGCGTGAACCGAGGGCGCGTGCTCGCCAGGCAACAGGAGTCGCACAAAACGGCACCCCCGAAACGCTGCGGAAACATTGGAAACATGCTCGCTACAAACGGAACTCCGTAACAAACTGTCAACGTTTGCGCCATAAGGTTTGCTCCGTACCGCAAGACGGCCGCGCTGCGGCCAGCGAAAAAAGGGGGACACCATGTTCAACATCAACAGCACGCTCAGCCGTAGGAACTTTCTCGCCGGTGCCGCGGCGCTCGGCAGTGCCGTCGCACTCGCTGGTTGCTCGTCGGGTGGCTCGGACGGCGGCTCCGCCGATGACGGCAAGACCTTCAAGATCGGTGTCATCGGCCCTCTGACCGGCGCCGCGGCAACCTATGGCGTTTCGGCCGAGAAGGGTGCCAAGCTCGCCGCCAAGGATTTCTCGACCAAGGACCTCAAGCTCTCGCTTAAGTCCGAGGATGACGTCGCTGACGGCGAGAAGGCCATCAACGCCTTCAATGCCCTGTGCGACTGGGGCATGCAGGCGCTCGTCGGTCCCGTCACGACTGGTGCCGCCGTCGCCGTCTCGGGCGAGATTGCCGACGATATGCTCATGGTCACGCCCTCGGCCTCGTCTCTCGACGTCACCAAGGACAAGACCACGGTTTTCCAGGTTTGCTTCACCGATCCCACCATGGGCGCCAGCGCCGCAAAGTTCTTGGCCGAGAAGTACGCGGATGCCAAGATCGCCCTGTTCTACAACTCCGGCGATACGTATAGCTCGGGCGTTGCCGACGCTTTTGCCGAGCAGGCCAAGGCCTCCAAGCTCGACATCGTCGATACCGAGACCTTTAAGGACGACTCTTCCACGAGCTTTACCAACCAGCTCACCATAGCCAAGGAGGCCGGCGCCACGCTCATCTTTGCGCCGATCTACTACACGCCGGCGTCCGTTTTGCTCAAGAACGCCAAGGACATGGGCTACGACATGACCCTCATGGGTACCGATGGCATGGACGGCCTGCTCTCTGTGGAAGGCTTCGATACCTCTCTTGCCGAGGGGGTACTGCTCATGACCCCATTTTCTGCCGACGACGAGAAGAATGCCGACTTCGTCAAGGCCTATAAGGATGCCTACGACGAGACGCCCAACCAGTTTGCCGCCGACGCTTACGATTGCGTCCACGCCATCGCCGAGGCTATCGATAGGGCGGGGATTGACATTTCGGCCGACGGTGCCGACATTGCCGGCGACCTTGCCAAGGCCATGCGCAAGATCAAGATCGAGGGCCTGACGGGCGAGCTGACGTGGAACGACGAGGGCCAAGTCGAAAAGCCCGCTACGGCCTATGTGATTCAGGACGGCAAGTACATCGCCGCCTAAGTGCATATAACGAGACCGGTGGGGCCGTTTTACGCAAGGCAAGGACGCCTGTAGCAGAACGGAAACATTACTTTCACACAATAAAGTGGCTAAACTGCATAAACCTACAGGAATACGCAGAATTATGGATAAATGGGCAAAACAAAAGAAAAGTTGAAATAATCGCCACTTTTCTCAACTAAAGCGTCTACTATTTTGCGAACGCCGAACACGGCGAAGGATGGCCTGTCGGGTAACCGAAACCCGACGAGATTTGAGAGGAGAGCCGCATGTCGAGCCTCACCGGTAAGTCATTGAACCCTGTTATGAATCGCAGGAGCGTTATCGCGAGCGCAGCAGGTCTGGGGGCGATGTCCATTCTAGCTGGCTGCTCCTCCAACGGCGGCGACAGCGGTTCCGCTTCGAGCGACGCTTCGTTTAAGATCGGTACCATCGGCCCGCTGACCGGCGCCAACGCGTCCTACGGCAAGTCCGTTACCCAGGGTGTCGAGCTTGGCTGCAAGGATTTCTCGACCAAGGAGCTGCCGCTTGCCAGCAAGGCCGAGGATGACCAGGCCGACGGCGAGAAGGCCGTCAACGCCTTCAACACCCTGCTCGACTGGGGCATGCAGGCCCTCGTCGGCCCGACCACCACGGGTGCGTCGGTTGCCGTTGCCGCCGAGTGCGGTAACGACCCCAAGACGTTCATGATCACCCCGTCCGCGTCCTCCGAGGACGTCACCGACGGCAAGGATTGCGTCTTCCAGGTTTGCTTCACCGACCCCAACCAGGGTGTCAACGCTGCCAAGTTCCTGGCGCAGAAGTATGCGGACGAAAAGTTCGTGCTGTTCTATAACTCCGGCGACGCCTATTCTTCGGGCATCGCAGATTCCTTTAAGGCCCAGGCCGCTGAGTCCAAGCTCGAGATTGTTGACGAGGAGACCTTTAAGGACGACTCCGCCACGAGCTTTACCAATCAGCTGACCAAGGCCAAGCAGGCCGGCGCCACCATGATCTTTGCGCCGATCTACTACACGCCGGCGTCCGTCCTGCTCAAGAACGCCAAGGACATGGGCTACGACGTCAAGATGATGGGCTGCGACGGCATGGACGGCATCCTGGGCGTTGAGGGCTTCGATACCTCTCTTGCCGAGGGTCTGCTGCTCATGACCCCGTTCTCCGCTGACGACGAGAAGAACGCCGACTTCGTCAACGCTTACAAGGATAAGTACGGCGATACCCCCGACCAGTTTGCCGCCGACGCCTACGACGGCGTGCACGCGGTGGCCGAGGCCGTCAAGGAGGCCGGTCTTGGTGTCGACGCCGATCCGACCGAGGTCGCCGAGAAGCTGTCCAAGGCTATGCTCAAGATTACCGTTGACGGTCTGACCGGCAAGCTCACCTGGAACGATAAGGGCCAGGTCCAGAAGGAGCCCACGGCGTACGTCATCACCGACGGCAAGTACGTGCAGGCCTAATTGGCCGCCTTACATAGAGCGGTTTTGATCCCAAGCAGGGGAGGTTTTGGCCTTCCCTGCTTGCTTGGTATCTAGGGACAGTGTAACGTCCCTGTTTCATACATTAACTGGAAACCTATTCGAAAGGGGGATGTGGAACATGACGGTCTTTATCCAATACCTGGTCAACGGCCTGTCCATGGGCAGCGTCTACGCCATCATCGCGTTGGGCTACACCATGGTCTACGGTATCGCCAAGATGCTCAACTTCGCTCACGGCGATGTCATCATGGTCGGTGCCTATGTCTCGTTCTGCGCCACGTCGTATCTCGGCCTCCCGGGCTGGGCATCTGTAGTTCTCTCTTGTGTGGTCTGCACGGTTCTCGGTGTTCTCATTGAGGGTCTGGCCTATAAGCCGCTGCGCCAAGCAGGCCCGCTGGCCGTTCTGATCACGGCCATCGGCGTGTCTTACTTCCTGCAGAACGCCGCGCAGCTTCTGTGGGGCGCCACGCCCAAGAACTTCACTTCGCTCGTCACCTTCCCGGTGCCGGAGTTCTTGGCCAAGTTTAACGTAAGCGCCGTCTCGCTCGTCACTATCGTCGCCTGCCTGGTTATCATGGCCGGCCTGATGTTCTTTACAGGTAAGACCAAGATGGGCAAGGCCATGCGCGCCGTGTCCGAGGACAAGGCCGCCGCTCAGCTCATGGGCATCAACGTCAACCGCACCATCTCGATGACGTTCGCCATCGGCTCCGCCCTTGCCGCCATCGCCGGCGTGCTCCTGTGCTCCTACTCGCCGGTGTTGCAGCCCACCACGGGCGCCATGCCTGGCATCAAGGCCTTCGATGCCGCCGTCTTCGGCGGCATCGGCTCCATCCCCGGTGCCTTTGTCGGCGGTATTCTCATCGGCATCATCGAGGCGATGGCGCAGGCTTACATTTCCACGAGCCTTGCCAACTCCATCGTCTTTGGTGTTTTGATCATCGTCCTGCTCGTCAAGCCTGCCGGCCTCTTGGGCAAGTACGTCCCCGAGAAGGTGTAGGTGAGCGTTATGAAGTTTCTTAAAGACAAGCAGACGCGTCACGACTTTGTCACGTACGCCATGTGCGTTGTGGCGTTCGCCATCGTGTTCTTTATGCAGTCCAACCACATGATCCCGCGCATGATCGCCGGTCAGCTGGTTCCCATCACGGCCTATATCGTCATGGCCATCTCCCTTAACCTCGTCGTCGGCATCGCGGGCGACTTGTCGCTGGGCCACGCGGGCTTTATGAGCGTCGGTGCCTATACGGGCATCGTCACTGCCGTCGCGCTGGAGAGCACCGTTCCGTCCGATCCGATGCGTCTGATCATCAGCATTGTGGTCGGCGCTATCGCCGCTGGCATCTTGGGCTTCTTGATCGGCATCCCGGTCCTGCGCCTGAGCGGCGACTATCTGGCCATCGTGACCCTGGCTTTTGGCGAGATCATCAAAGAGGTCGTCACCTGCCTCATTGTGGGCGTCGATTCCCGCGGCCTGCATGTGATCTTTAACATCACGGGTAACTCCACGATCGACGACCTGCACCTGCTCGAGGACGGCACCGCCATCATCAAGGGCGCGCAGGGCGCATCGGGCGTGTCGACCTATTCGACCTTCCTTGCCGGCGCAATCCTGGTTATGGTCGCGCTCGTGATTGTGCTCAACCTGGTTCGCAGCCGTACCGGTCGTGCCATTATTGCCGTGCGCGACAACAAGATCGCTGCCGAGTCTGTGGGCATCTCCGTCACCCAGTACCGCATGATCGCCTTCGTGGTTTCCGCTGCCCTCGCCGGCGCTGCCGGAGCCCTGTTCGGCGGTAACTTCTCGCAGCTTTCCGCCACTAAGTTCGACTTCAATACGTCCATCCTCATTCTGGTGTTCGTGGTCCTGGGCGGCCTGGGCAATATGCGCGGCTCCGTTATCGCCGCGGCGCTGCTCACGGTGCTCCCCGAGCTGCTCCGTCAGTTCTCGGACTACCGCATGCTCATCTACGCCATCGTGTTGATTCTGGTCATGGTCTTTACTAACAACCCACAGCTCAAGGCGTTCTTCGCACGCATTAAGGACCGCTTTGCTTCCAAGAAGGAGGTGGCAGCCGATGCCCAGTAAGTTTGAGTTCAACAAGGGCAAGATGGTCCCGTATCCTTCTGGCGCCATCGTTCCCGACCGCGACCTGGGCCAGCGCCCGGCGCTCGAGTGCATTCACCTGGGCATTGAATTCGGCGGCCTTAAGGCGGTCGACGACTTTAGCCTAACCATCGGCAAGACCGAGATTGCCGGTCTCATCGGCCCCAACGGTGCCGGCAAGACCACGGTCTTCAACCTGCTCACCAAGGTGTACCAGCCTACGCACGGCACCATCCTGCTCGACGGTGAGGACACTTCGGGCAAGTCGGTCTACCAGGTCAACCGCATGGGTATTGCCCGTACGTTCCAGAACATCCGTCTGTTCAACACCATGACGGTGGAGGACAACGTTAAGGTCGGCCTGCACAACCAGGAGCGCTACTCCGGCTTTGAGGGCGTGCTGCGCCTGCCGACGTATTGGAAGCACGAGAAGGCCGCCCACGAGCGCGCCATGGAGCTGCTGTCCATCTTTGATATGGAGCATCTGGCAAACGAGCAGGCCGGATCGTTGCCTTACGGCGCTCAGCGTCGTTTGGAGATCGTCCGCGCGCTTGCCACCAACCCCAAGCTACTGCTGCTCGACGAGCCTGCCGCCGGCATGAACCCGTCCGAGACCGCAGAGCTCATGGCGAACATCGTCAAGATTCGCGACACCTTCGGCATCGCCATCATGCTTATCGAGCATGATATGTCGCTCGTCATGAACATTTGCGAGGGCATCTGCGTGCTTAACTTTGGCAAGGTTATCGCCAAGGGTACGGCGGAGGAAATCCAGAACAACGACGCCGTTATCGAGGCGTATCTGGGTAAGCAGGATAAGGGGGAGAACTAAATGGCAGAGCCGATGCTTTCCGTCTACAACATCAACGTCTGGTACGGCGCCATCCACGCCATCAAGGACATCTCCTTTAACGTTAACGAGGGCGAGATCGTGGCCTTGATTGGTGCCAACGGTGCCGGCAAGTCCACAACGCTCAAGACCGTCTCGGGCCTGCTGCGCTCCAAGACCGGCTCCATCAAGTTTATGGGCGAGGACATTACCCATACGCCCGCTGATAAGCTGGTTGGTAAGGGCCTGGCTCAGGTTCCCGAGGGTCGTCGCGCCTTTTTGCAGATGACGGTCGAGGAGAACCTGGAGATGGGCGCCTATACACAGCCCAAGTCCACAATTGCTCCGGGCCTGGAGCGCGTCTACGAGCAGTTCCCGCGCCTGAAGGAACGTCGTCGCCAGGTCGCCGGCACCCTTTCAGGCGGCGAGCAGCAGATGCTCGTTATGGGGCGCGCCCTTATGAGTAACCCCAAACTGCTTATGCTCGACGAACCTTCCATGGGTCTGGCACCGATTCTGATCGAACAGATCTTCCAGATTGTCGAGGACCTGCACAAGGCCGGCACCACGGTGCTTCTGGTTGAGCAAAACGCGCAGATGGCGCTTTCCATCGCCACGCGCGGCTACGTGCTCGAGACCGGCAAGATCACCATGACCGGTACCGGCCAAGAGCTCCTGCACGACGACAACGTCCGCAAAGCCTACCTCGGAGGCTAACCCACCTAACAAAAGGGGCGCTGACTATCTCAGTCAGCGCCCCTTTTTAGTTGCGGTGAAATAGGGACTGAATACGGGCTCCAGAGGCCAAAAGAGTCCCTATTCCACCGCAACTTCATGGGGATGTGTGACAATGCCCGTCGGAAAACATCTGCTGTCTTTGGGGGTCTATCTATGCTGTATGAGTTTTGTGCCGAGAACTTTGAGCGGGTGCCGGCAGCTATCGATGCCGGTGCAAAGCGCATCGAGCTGTGCGATAACCTTGCCGTTGGTGGCACCACGCCTTCGGCCGGCGTTATCAGCGCTACGACCAACTATGCCCACGAGCACGATGCACGGGTGATGTGCATGATTCGCCCGCGTGGCGGCGACTTTCACTACAACCAGGACGAGTTGCGTATGATGGAGATGGACCTGGGCCTTGCCGTGAGCGCCGGCGTTGACGGTTTGGCCTTTGGCTGCTGCAAGCCCTGCGCTGGCGGATGGGCACTCGACGAGCTTACGTTGGGCGCCCTCGTGATGGCCGCGGGCTGCGCGACCGAGGAATGCAAGCGTGAACCCATCGACATCACCTTCCACATGGCGTTTGATCAGCTCTCGCCCGAGGCTCAGCTCGACGCGATTGACATACTCGCCGACTGCGGCATCACACGCATCCTGACGCATGGTGGCGCTGCCGGTGCGCCGATCGAGGACAACTTCGAAAACCTGGCCCGCTTGATCGAGTATGCGGGCGACCGCTTGACCATCCTTCCCGGCGGCGGCATTTCCACGGTCAACCGCGATACCGTGGCGGCGGCACTGGGCGTCTCCGAGCTCCATGGCACCAAGATTGTGCCGCTGGAGGTGTAGCCCGTGGCACTTGTATTCGATGTCCAGCAGGCGAGCGGTAAGCCCGACGATAATCGTCGCCCTGGCACCGCGTGCCCCT